>CBEULV010000173.1:0-4098 GCA_965544015.1 uncultured Gammaproteobacteria bacterium
CTGAGAACGTTATACCTGTATAGTGGAAAGGGAACGAGTATTGAATGACATAACAGTCATCATTATGGTAAAAGTAGCTAATAACAAATAAAACAAATAAAATAACCCGGCCTTCTGGCGAAGACCTGACTAGCGATTAATAATCTGTGGAATGATAAAGCGATGCCAAACCTTGTGAAACTTTGCTGTGGAATCCTGGGCCTTCTGGCCTTAATGCTAACCATGGCAGCAACTGCTCAGACCACTCCGCCGAGCTTCTCCAAGGCCTTCTCGCCCGCCACCATCGGTCCCGGCAACGTCAGTACGCTCACCTTTACCATCAACAATACCGGCAGCGCTCAGCCTGCCGAATCACTCGCCTTTACCGACGCTTTGCCGGCAGGCGTTACCATTGCCACCCCGGCAATCGCGTCTACCACTTGCCTTACGCCGAGCCTGACCGCCCCAGACGGCGGTAGCACTATTAGCCTCACGGGTGCCTCAGTACCTGGTTCCGCATCCTGTACCGTGAACGTAGACATTACCAGTACCACCCCGGGTACTCACATGAACGTTTCCGGCGACCTGACCTCAACCGCGGGTAATAGTGGCACTGCCAGCGCGGACCTCGATGTGGTGACCACGCTGCCTGGGTTCAGCAAGAGTTTCGCTCCAGCGACCGTCAATTCAGGCGGCAGAAGCACGATGACTTTCGTCATCGACAACACGGCCAACGCCGCCGTTGTGAGTCATCTGGATTTCACTGACACCCTGCCCGCGGGCATGGTCGTTGCCTCGCCAGCCAGTGCTTCCACCGACTGTGTCAGTAGCTTAAATGACACCACTATTATTGCCACTCCCGGAACCAGTATCGTTGTTCTGGATGCCAACGGTTTCGGTATCACCGGGTTTGAGGTCCTGGCAGCCGGGGCTTCGTGTACTGTAAGCGTCGATGTGATCGCCAGCGGCAGCAATGGGCTGATCAATGTGACTGAGTTGCAGGCGGATTTTACGACGAGCGGAAAGGCGAGCGCCGTGCTCGACGTTGTGATCGACGAACTTGCGCTGAGCAAATCGTTCACCGATGATCCGGTCGCGCCGGGCACCGACGTAACCCTGCGCTTTGTTATCGAAAACAGAAACCGCTCTAATGCTGCTACCAGTATTGCCTTCAGTGATGATTTTGCTGCCTCCCTGGCCGGGCTGGCAGCAGCAAGTGTGGACAGCAATACTTGTGGCGGTACGGTGGACATTTCCACACCGAGCATAATGACTTTCAGTGGTGGTAGTCTGGCTGCAGATGGTGGCTCCTGTGAAATTATCGTACGTCTGGCTGTGCCTATGAGCGCGACCGAAGGCGCCTACCCGAATACCACCAGCAACATCACCGCGAGCACCGGCACCTTCAGCCCCGCCAGTGAGACCCTGTTTGTATCCGCTGGGCCGGTTATCAGTAAGTCATTCACCAATGATCCGGTCGGGCCGGGCGGCACGGTGACGCTGGAATTTACGATTGAAAACCCCAGCCCCATCTTTGCTGCCAGTGCCATCACGTTCACCGATGAATTAACGACCTTCTTGCCATTTCCTCTGAACGTGACGCTGCCCCCTGTGCCTGACCCGGCGTGTGGTGCGGGATCGACGGTCTCGGTTAATTACATTGATACGGATCGGGAGGGCCTCGTGCTAACTGGCGGTAGTTTAGCTGCTGGGAGTTCCTGCACCTTCAGTGTGGATGTCACTATTCCTGCTGGTTTCCCGGGCGGCACCTATACGAATACCACGGAGCCGGTAACCGGTACCCTCGACGGCACGGTACGTACCGGAAATCAGGCCATCGATGACCTGGTCGTGCTGGGCGCGCCAACCCTGAAGAAGAGTTTTATCGATTTTCCGCCCGCAGATCCCGTGCTTCCCGGTGGCAACGTTATTTTAGAATTTACCATCAGCCACGATGCCCTGGCGCCGGGCAACGCGAGCAACATCGCCTTTAGCGATGATCTGGACGCTGCACTCACGGGGCTTGCCACCTCGGGGATGGCTACCAATACCTGCGGCGGTACCTTCGACAACGGCGGCGGAAGCAACCTCAGCCTGACCGGTGGCGGTCCGCTCGCACCTGGTGCAAGCTGTACTATTTCAGTTGAGCTGCTGGTACCGAGTGGCGCGCTTCCCGGCGCTCACCTCAACACCACCTCCGCTATAACTGCCGATGTCGGTGACGGTATGGCGGGAACCGTTGCAGTAACGGGAAAGCCGGCGCAGGACGATCTGAACATTCTGGGCCTGACACTGAGCAAGTCCTTCACCGATGATCCGGTTGTACCCGGCAACACGGTGACCCTGGAATTTACTCTCGACAACTCGGCATCGCTACAAGATGCTACTGGTATTGTATTTACCGACAGTCTTGCAGGCGTTCTACCCGGGACACCCGATCTCACGGTAACCAGCCCCTTGCCGCTGGTCGATCCTTGCGGCGCGGGTTCTTCGCTGATCGGACCCTCATTACTGATATTTACCGGAGGTGCTCTCACGGCGGGCGCGACCTGTACATTCAGCGTAACCGTGTTGGTTCCGGCTGGCACTGCTGACGGAACTTATACCAATACGACCAGTGACGTGACTGCCACCGTGGGGGCGAATCCTGTCACGCTTAGCCGGGCTGCTGATAACCTGGTTGTCGGGTCATCTGGTCTGCTGCTGGGGACCAAGACCTTCACTAATGATCCGGCAGAACAAGGTGGCACGGTGACGCTTGAGTTCACGCTAAGCAACGGTTATGGGACTGCAGCAACGGCCCTGGCCTTTACTGATGACCTTGAGGCCACGCTTACTGGCTTGACCGCGACCAGTGTGGGCAGCAACAGCTGCGGTGGCACGGTGGACATCTCAACACCGAGTCAGGTGGCCTTCAGCGGCGGCGGCCTCGCTACCGACGCGTCCTGTAGCTTCAGTACCACGCTCCAGGTGCCTGCGGCAGCCATCACCGGTGATTACATCAATACCACGAGTTCGATCTCGGCCAATGTCGATGGCACTGCAGCTACGGGCGGGGCGATGTCGGATACGCTAACTGTCACCGAGCCTTCGCCCTTCGATGATGTACCGAATTCACATGTTGATTTCCCATCAATCCTGGCAGTGTATGACGCCGGGATAGCGACCGGTTGCGGCGGTGGTAATTTCTGTCCAGACCAGATAGTGACCCGTGATCTGGCGGCGATCTGGCTATGGAAGGCGAAAAATAATCCGATTGCTCCGCCTGTCGTCGGCCCCCGGACGAAGGTGTATAACGACGTTCGCTTTAGAGATTTTGCGGTTAACTGGATATTAGGCATAAAGAACGAGGGCATCACAGAAGGCTGTGACACGATCAATTATTGTCCACAGCAGGTCTTAACCAAGGATCAGGCTGCAATGATGTTACTAAAGGCCGCCAATATCTCCCCGATTAGTGGTGCAGGCAGTGTTTATGATGACGTGCCCGACGGCCATTTCGCGGAAGACTGGATTCGTGCGATGAAAACCTATCGTTACTCTGAAGGTTGTGACGTGAATAACTTCTGTCCTGATGAGGCACTGACTCTGACGGGCTTCTCGAAGTTACTGGCCAAAGTCTTTAATTTAGTGCCGTAGGTATTTTAACTGTACATTTTGATGTTTCAATAACTTCCGACTAAGGAAAAAGAGCAAAGACAGAAATTAATGATATACATGATATTAGCAGTTGTCTCTGCTGTATTTTAGCTTTGTAGAAAGGTTAATTAATCGCAGGTAAACGAATAAACTGCTCTGCTTCGTCCAGCACAAACTGTTTAAATGCGACGGCTACAGGAGATAGACGCTTGCCTGTACGCTGGACAATATGCCAGTGACGCATAATGGGGAAACCCTCAACATCCAGAATCACCAGGCGACCGGTTTCCAGTTCCAGTTCCAGTGTATGGATCGAAACTATACCCAGCCCCAGTCCTGCTTCTACCGCCTGTTTGATAGCCTCGTTTGAGCTCATTTCAATGCCGGTATGGAATGACACACCATGCTGATCGAAGAAACGCTGGATAGCGCTACGGGTACCTGAACCGGTTTCACGCACGACAAAATGTTCATCTTCAA
>CBEULV010000174.1:0-4015 GCA_965544015.1 uncultured Gammaproteobacteria bacterium
TGACAACCTGTATGGCTGCCGCGAGTCACTGGTCGATGGCATCAAGCGCGCCACCGATGTGATGATCGCAGGCAAGATCGCCGTGGTCATTGGTTACGGCGATGTAGGCAAGGGCTGCGCACAATCACTGAAGGGACTGGGCTGCACCGTGTGGGTGACCGAAATCGATCCCATCTGCGCACTGCAGGCCGCGATGGAAGGCCACCGTGTTGTCACCATGGAAGACGCCGCCGACAAGGCCAACATCTTTGTCACCGCCACCGGTAACTACCATGTCATCAACCACGATCACATGATAAAGATGCAGGACCAGGCCATTGTCTGCAACATCGGGCATTTCGACAACGAGATCGATATCGCCAGCATGAAGCAATATGAATGGGAGAACATCAAACCGCAGGTCGACCACATCATCCTGCCAAACGGCAAGCGCATCATTCTGCTGGCCGAGGGCCGACTGGTGAACCTCGGCTGCGCCACCGGCCACCCCAGCTTCGTGATGTCCAACAGCTTCACCAACCAGACACTCGCGCAGATGGAACTGTGGAATCATGGGGACAACTACAAAAACGGCGTTTATACCTTGCCGAAGAAACTGGATGAGGAAGTGGCACGGTTGCACCTTGCCAAGGTCGGCGCCAATCTGACAACGCTGTCACAACAGCAGGCCGATTACATCGACGTGCCGGTGGATGGGCCATACAAGCCGGAGCATTACCGCTATTAATCGAACAAACCGGGGACAGACCCTCTTTTGATACTGCCATGACTACTCACATCGTCGATCTGAGTTTCGAGTTCTTCCCGCCAAAGACAGCAGACGGCATTGCGCAGCTGGAAAAGACCTGCCTGTCACTGGCCGCGGTCAAACCACGGTTTTTCTCGGTGACCTTTGGTGCCGGCGGCTCGACACGCGACCGCACCTCCGAGACCGTTATCAATATCCAGCAAAAGTCGGGCATAGAGACCGCGCCGCACCTGTCCTGCATCAGCTCAACGCATGACAATATCCGCGACATGCTGTCCGCCTACATGGAACGCGGCATCAGGCATATCGTGGCACTGCGTGGCGATATGCCGTCCGGCATGGTCGAAGCCGGCGAGTTCCGCTACGCCAACGAACTGGTTGCCTTTATCCGCGAGACCACCGGTGACCATTTTCACATCGAGGTAGCCGCCTACCCGGAGTACCATCCGCAAGCCACCAGCCCGGACCGGGACTTCGAGAACTTCCGGCGCAAGGTAGAGGCTGGCGCGAACAGCGCCATCACGCAATACTTCTACAATGCCGATGCCTACTTTCGCTTCGTCGAACGCTGCGAACAGAGCGGCATCGGTATCCCGGTCGTACCCGGCATCATGCCAATCACGAATTTCCACCAGCTTGCGCGTTTCTCGGATGCCTGCGGCGCTGAAATCCCGCGCTGGATTCGCAAGCGCCTGGAAGGCTATGGTGAGGACCTGGATTCCATCCGCGCCTTTGGCGAGGAAGTCGTCACCGGCCTGTGCGAGCGCCTGCTTGCCCACGGCGCACCGGGGCTGCATTTCTATACACTGAACCGAGCCGCACCGGCACTCGCCGTCTGGAATAATCTCGGCCTCGATAGTAAATAGTTCGCTCCCGGTTCCTGCATCGTGCATGGGTGCGCAATATCCACCACGCAACAAAATAAAAAGGGGGCGGTACCCTTTTCCTGGACAGGTCGGATTAGGCGTGGAACGCCGTAATCCGACGCCTTCGCCCGCCCCCATTGTCGGATTACGCTACGCTAATCCGACCTACATCAGATCAGGAAACACGCCCGGCCAGCGAGTCGACTACCTCGACCACGGCCTGCGTCAACGCTGACAGGTCCGCATCATCGATAACAAACGGCGGCATCAGATAAACCAGCCGTCCAAACGGACGCACCCACACTCCCCGGTCGACAAACTGCTGCGGCACGGTTTTCAAATCGACCGGCGCATCCAGTTCGACCACGCCGATTGCACCCAGCACCCTGACATCACGTACATGCCCGAATGCTGCGCACGGTTGCAGTCCACGACGCAAGCCGGCTTCAATATCCTGTACGCGCTGCTGCCAGGGAGAATCCAGCAATAATTGCACGCTGGCCAGCGCAGTGGCACAGGCCAGCGGATTGGCCATAAAGGTCGGGCCATGCATGAACACGCCCGGCACCCCCCGGTTGATGGTGTCCGCAATCTCTGCCGTGGTCAGCGTGGCCGCCAGCGTCATATAGCCGCCCGTCAGCGACTTGCCGAGGCACATGATGTCCGGTGCGATACCGGCATGATGACAGGAAAATAATTCACCCGTACGCCCGAAGCCGGTCGCAATTTCATCGGCAATCAGTAATACGTCATGGCGGTCGCATAACTCGCGTGCGCGGCGCAGATAATCGGCGGAATAAAAGCGCATGCCACCGGCGCCCTGCACCACCGGCTCCAGAATCAGTGCCGCAAGCTCGTGCGCATGCGCCTGCAACACAGTTGCCAGCGGTTCGATGTCGGCATCGCTACAGGACTCACCAAATGCACAGCCTGGCGCATCGATGAACAGTTGCTGCGGCAACACGCCCGAAAACAGCGTGTGCATACCGGTCACGGGATCACACACCGACATGGCTCCAAGGGTGTCACCATGATAGCCATGCCGTGGCGTAACAAACCGCACCTTGCCGTTACTGCCGCGTGCCTGCCAGTACTGGATGGCCATCTTCATGGCCACCTCGACCGACACGGAGCCCGAATCGGCGAAGAATACTGCCTGCAGCGGTTCCGGCGTAATCGCCAGTAACTGTTCGGCCAGTTCCACCGCCGGACGGTGGGTCAGGCCACCGAACATGACATGCGCCATGCATTTGAGCTGGCGTTCAACAGCCGCATTCAGCACCGGGTGGTTATAGCCATGAATCGCGCACCACCATGAAGCCATGCCGTCAATCAGCTCGCGGCCATCGGCAAGCCTGATACGTACGCCTGATGCGGACTGCACATGAAAAACCGGCGTATCGGCACCCATCGAACTGTAGGGGTGCCAGACGTGCGCGCGGTCCGCGGCCAGCCAGCGGTCTTCTGATTCCGGGATAATATTGCTCATGAATGGCGGTCATTATCGGCAACATGGGTAAAATAGTCACCAATCCTTTGCTGACATTGCTACAGTGCTTCCATAACAACCCGTACCGATACCCAGGACCATGCGCACCCCCCGCCTGTATTCAGCCCAATCCCTCATTCCGGGAGCGTCCCTGACCATCGAAGGGCAAACGGCCCACCAGGTCACACATGTCCTGCGGCTGCGCTGCACTGCGCGTGTTCGATGGAACGGGTAACGAACACCACGCAATACTGCAAGGCACCGGCCGCGACAGTATCGAACTCAGCGTCAGTGAACAGATTCCAGGCAGCCCGGAGTCCGCGCTGTCAATCACGCTGGCGCAGGGCATCACCCGGCAAGATCGCATGGACCTGATCCTGCAAAAGGCAGTAGAACTGGGAGTAAACGTCATCCAGCCACTGTGGATGCAACGTAGTCAGTCGCACCTGAAGGGGGAACGACTGGCAAAACGTCGCCAGCACTGGCAGGGCGTGATCACCAGCGCCTGCGAACAATGTGGCCGCAACACACTGCCGGTCGTGGAAGCACCCGATAGCCTCGCAAACTGGATACACACACTGCCCGGGGCAGACTGCCGGCTCATGCTGCAACCGGACAGCGCGTACACACTGCCGGGGATACCGGTGCCTGCCGGCAACATCATCCTGCTGGTCGGACCGGAAGGTGGCCTGGAGTCGGGCGAGCAGTCACTGGCCAAAACAGCCGGATTCAAAGGGGTCCGCCTGGGCCCGCGTATCCTGCGCACTGAAACCGCCGGGCTCGCGGCGATTGCCGCGATGCAGACCCTGTGGGGTGATTTCAGATAGGGAGCGGCGGAGGCGCAAGAGATCCCTGCTGATGCAGGAGCGCAGTTTACTGCGCGAACCCTTTCGCGGAGCAAGCTCCGCTCCT
>CBEULV010000175.1:0-4014 GCA_965544015.1 uncultured Gammaproteobacteria bacterium
ATCCGTGGCGCCCGGTGTGGTGGCACATAGGCCAGTAAATCGAATTCCGCACTCGTGCCGTTGGCAAACTGTACGCGCCGTGCCGTGGCGTCCACCTGCGTTACGGTCTGTTCCGGGTGATAGCCAATGCCCTTGGCTTCCACCATCTGCCGCACCTGCCGGGATACTTCCGGTCCCGCAATCGCCATGGGTCCCGGTTCCGGCGAGTACAGGTCCAGCTCAATCTGCTCGCGCAGCTTGCGCTTGCGGAAGTCATATTCCAGCAGCATGGCTGCTTCATAGGGTGCGGCCGGACATTTGAACGGCATCGCACTGACGAGCACCACCACGCGGCCTGCACTCAAATCGAGACGCGCATCACGCAATGCCTCGGCGCCTGCCAGTGAATAAAAATTATGCCCGGCCTCGGCCAGCCCCGGGATGGTTTCGGGTGCCAGTTCCGCACCCAGGGCGATCACAAGATAATCACCCACCAGTTCCCGACCATCGACCCAAACCGTGCGCGTGTCGGGGTCAATACGCTCAATACTGCCTTGCACGAGCTCGATACCCTGTTTCCGTAATTTCGAAAGTGGGCGCGAGATCTTTTCGCGTTGCCTGAGACCCGTCATCAGCCACAGGAACGAAGGTGCAAAGACATAATCCGGCTCGCGCTCAATCAACACCACCCGGTGTTCGCGTGTCAGTCCCTTGCGCAGGCGGCTGGCAGCCACCAGGCCGCCGGTGCCGCCACCGAGCACAAGAACGGTTTTTGCCAAACTCACTATCCGGTCCTGAGCTGTGGAACGGACTAGATGCCCGCCATCACCGCTTGTGCATCACACTTCCTGATCTCGGCCAGCAGCGTTTCCGAACTGACCGCGGCGGGGTTGTACGCAATCACCATGGCATGGGGATGCTCCTTCTCATTGAAATGCACGGAGACCACGCCGTCCCGGGCGCGCAGATCGCGCTCGATCTTTTCGCAGTCATCACAGGATGATTCCGGGTGCAGATGCACCACAATATCAGCAATGCTAATGTCAGTACTCATGATAACCTCCTTGGATTGCGTATAGCCTGAAGGCAACATGCGCTTGCTAGCGCGTTACCGGCAGACCTGCTTCAATCCACTTCGTCATGCCACCGCGCACTATGTGCACGTCGGCGAAACCTTCTTCCGTCAATAACAGCGCCGCCTTTGCAGATCGCTTGTCTGTGCGACAGACAATCGCAACAGGCTGCTCCAGGTAGTCCTCCAGTTCATTCATGCGTTGTTGCAGTTCCTCAACGGGAATGTTGTATGCGCCGGCAACATGCCCCTGATCACCCACAAAGTCCTCGGCGGTGCGTACATCGAGTACAAGCTGGCCGCCGGCATCAAGGCGCTGTTTGAAATCCTGCGTGTCGATCATGGGGCCGCGGCGCAGGTTGCCAATCAACCGTGGCAGAAATGCGACCACTGCCAGCAGCGCCAGGGCCAGCAGGCCCTTCTGAATCATGCCTTCACCCCCGGCCACCGCTTCGCGGCCCGCGTAGCCCAGGTAGGTATAGGCGACCGCCCCCGGCAACATGAAGATGTATGTTGCCAGCACGTAAGGCACCAGCCGCAGGCGAGTCAGTCCCAGCGCATAGTTCAGCAGGTTGAACGGGAACAGCGGCACCAGCCGCACGAATGCCACAAAGCGCCAGCCCTCTCCTTCAACACCGTTGATTAACTGCTTTACACGCCCGCCGGTCTTTGCGGCGACCCAGTCCGAGGCCAGGTAGCGGGCAATCAGAAAAGCCAGTGTCGCTCCGAGTGTCGCACCCGTCAGGTTGTAGAGCGTTCCCAGTACCGGGCCGAACAGTGCGCCACCGGCCAGCGTGAGGACAGACCCCGGCAGAAACAGAACGGCTGCGACTGCATAAACCAGCATGAACAACAGGGGCGCGGCAGGACCGGCGTCACGAATCCAGGCCTCGAGGGCTGCGCCATCAAACTGGTCGCGGTAAATAATCGCCAGCACGGCACCGGCCAGCAGCCCGAGCAGCAACAGAACACGTATCAGCCGGTTATTGTTCATCGTCACGCCCCCACTGACGCCGGTTGATGGCGTAGTCCTGCACCTTGCCGACAAAGGGAATCGCCAGCATGCCCGGCAGCCAACTGCACCACCTGTCCTCGCGGAAAGTGCGAATGCCGATGGTCATGGCCTCGTGCCCTGCACGCGGCTGGGCGCGGTAGGTGCCAAACAGGCGGTCCCACCACGGCAGGTTGAAGCCGAAGTTACTGTTGGTCTCGTCATCTTCAATGGAATGATGTACCCGATGCATATCCGGCGTGACCACAATGAGCCGTAACAACCGGTCGACCGCCTCGGGAAGGCGCACGTTGCTATGATTGAACATGGCCGTTGCATTGAGCACCACTTCGAAGA
Source organism: uncultured Gammaproteobacteria bacterium (assembly GCA_965544015.1). GTDB lineage: Bacteria > Pseudomonadota > Gammaproteobacteria > UBA9214 > UBA9214 > UBA9214. The sequence goes on from CBEULV010000175.1 coordinate 2,400, forward strand.
TCACGACAGCCAGTAGCGGTGGACCCAGCAGCAGGATCACCGCAAACTTGATCAGCATGGAGAGCAGAATCTCGAGGGTGTGAAAGCGTGCGCCGGTAGTGACATCGAAGTCCAGATCGGCGTGGTGCACACGGTGCAGCCGCCACAGGACCGGCACGGCATGGACCATCACATGCTGGAGCCAGATAAAGAAGTCCATGACCAGAACCGAGGCCAGAACGGTCGCCCAGAATGGCGCTTCGAAGTAATTGAACAATCCCCAGCCCTGTTCACTGGCAAAGGCGGCCATACCGACAGCCGCTGCCGGAAACACCAACCGCAGTACAAAGCTGTTGAAGAACACCAGGCCCAGATTATTGATCCAGCGCACGGCTTTGGACGTTTGCAAGGCACGACGCGGTGCAATGATCTCCCACAGTGCCATCATGCCGAAGATGCCGAAGAAGAAACCCAGCCGGATCGGCAGTTCGTTATTCATCACAAAATCACTGAAAGTCATTAGTGAAATCCCCTCTTGCCAGAGGCAGTTGCCTACCCCTAAGCATCTGCTATACTGATTCTGTACTATTATTCAATTGATCTCTTGAATAGAATTCTAGCTGAGCAGATATATATGTCAAGCAGCCACTTCAAACACGACCTGTTTGCCCAATTTGCCCGTGTTGCCAAGGCGTTGAGCTCTGGTAACCGATTGGAATTATTGGACTATCTGGCGCAGGGTGAACGCAGCGTCGAGGCACTGGCACAGGTCGCCGGACTCACAGTGGCCAACACCTCCCAGCATTTGCAGCAATTACGCCAGACCGGCCTGGTGGTGTCCCGCAAGGAGGGTCTCAAGGTTTTTTACAGCCTTAGCAGCGATGATGTTATTGGCCTGATCGATGCCCTGCGCAACGTCGCTGAACGGCACGTGGCGGACGTGGACAGGCTCATCAGCACGTACTTAACAGTGAAAGACGAGCTTGAACCCCTGCCACGCGAGGAACTCCTGGAACGTGCACGAGACGGGCTGATTACCGTAGTGGATGTTCGTCCACCGGAAGAGTACGCAGCCGGGCATGTTACCGGCGCCGTGAATGTCCCCCTCTCCGAACTGGAACACTATCTGGACAAACTCAACTCCAAACAGGAAATCGTTGCCTACTGCCGCGGACCTCATTGTGTGCTGGCCTTCGAGGCGGTAGCACGCATAAGAGACAAGGGGCTGAAGGCAAGACGCCTGCAGGACGGCTATCCGGAATGGAAAAGCGCAGGGTACCCGGTTGAAAGCTGAGACATGCAAAGACCTTTATCTGTTATAGATCTTGCAACGTTTATCATCGTGCACACTAAACCAGACACTCAGAGTATATAGACCTGTAGGAGCGGAACTTGTTCCGCGAAGAGGTTCGCGCAGGAGAATAGGGGACAGACCACATTTTCTTGATCTCAGAGTAAAGCCCATGTCGTCCCCGCGCAGGCGGGGACCCAGCGATAAAAGAAGTTCAGGCGTGAGTCCAGCAACACAGGCTTAAGTAAATCAGATATTGCTATAAGCCTGCAGGGTATGGATGGGCTGGATTCCCGCCTGCGCGGGAACGACGTAGCGTCATTTGTTATCTCTGTGTTCTCTCGG
>CBEULV010000176.1:0-4012 GCA_965544015.1 uncultured Gammaproteobacteria bacterium
CTGCATGACGCAACTCTGGAAAGTCTGGCTTAGGAACTTTCTCAACTACTACAAAGTGGCTTGCCGCTAGAAATTCAGAAGGGTAATAACCCTTAAAGTAAGAAGAAAAGCAATCACACGACACCATCCTGTTTGAATAGAAACCTAATGTTTGGTCGATCCACTCTTCAATTTTTCCGATCACATCGCTCTTCCTGAAAAAATATAACGTTCGACCTCAGTAGCGCGTGCGAAGCACGCGTCTACTGTAGGGAGTTGTTCTATGGCAGCGCTCCGACGTGTCACGCTTGGCATGGAAATTCGAGAGGCGATGGTGAAATATATTGGAGCTGGACTACTACAAGCAAATTTATCTGTTATTCACAGTTGGGACTGGGTTCCCGCCTGGCCGCTTTCGGCATCCTGCCTTCCGCGGCACTTGCACATCCATGTGCATCGTCCATGTAGTCGTGCATCCATGCAGTCGTGCGTGAAGTTATTTTCTTTGCGCCCTGGCGCGAAATGATTCTTTATCTCAATACCGGTTTCAGCCACTGCTCGTACAATACATCCGCCACCCGCTGCGCTTCCCTGATGCGTGTATCGAGGTCCGTGGTCATCTCGGCTGCGGACTGCACTGCACCTGCCGGATTGGCAATTTCATGTTGATACAGCGCCGCCCATTCGCTGACCATGGGGGCGGTCATCTCGACGTGGCATTGCAGCGCCAGCGTATTGCCGATGACAAACGCCTGGTGTGCGCAGTTGTCGTTCTCCAGGATGACCTCGGCGCCTTCCGGGATGGAGAAGGTTTCGCCGTGCCAGTGAAACAGGGTGTTTTGATCCGCCAATCCATCCAGCCAGCGTGCCGCACCAGCCGTGTTGCTGCTGCGTACCGGGTGCCAGCCAATTTCCTTGACCGGATTCCGGGAGATGTGGCCACCCAGTGCCTTGCTGATCAGCTGCCCGCCCAGGCAATGGCCGAGTACCGGCATGTCAGCGGCGCGTGCGGCGCGGATCAGTTCCAGTTCCTGTTCGATCCAGGGCAGGGGGTCGTTGACGCTCATTGACCCGCCCATGAGCACCAGGCCGGAGCAGTCCTCGAGGGATTCCGGCACGCCGTCACCGGCATCAATGCGAATCAGCCGGGACGGGACATTGTGGCGCGCCAGCACCTCGGCCAGGTAGCCGGGGCCTTCACAGGCTATGTGGCGGAATATATACAGGGGTCTCATCATTGGCCGACATACTACGGTAGGTTGAAATCATGAATAGTTCGCAAATTATACGCATCCTGCTGGTGACCGTGTTCACCTTGTCGGGCCACATCGCATCCGCCGCCCCGGATGTGCGCGTGGTCGGTCTGTTCAGTGATCGTGCCGTGGTGATAATCGATGGCAGGCAATCGATCCTGCGCGCCGGACAGGCCGGTCGGCAGGGGGTGAAATTGATCACGGCAGACAGCGAGGCAGCACTGCTGGAAATCGACGGTGAGACCATCGAGGCGCGCCTGGATGGCCGGGTGACAGCGCGCCAGCGCACGGCATCGGTCAGCGAGGTGCAGGTCTGGCGCAATCCGCAGGGCATGTACACCACCGTGGGGAGCATCAATGGCTTGCCGGTGTCCTTCATGGTGGATACCGGCGCCACGCTGGTGACACTGAATTCCGCGCAGGCGCGCCGGCTGGGTATTGATTACCGGGTAACCGGGGAGCAGACGGCAGTCATCACGGCATCCGGTGTGGAGCCGGCGTGGTCGGTGATGCTGGACAGGGTCAGGCTCGGCGAACTGGAGCTGCACAATGTCGCGGCCGTGGTGATCGAGGGTCCGCAGCCGCGAACCGCGTTGCTGGGTATGAGTTACCTCGGAAGGCTGGAGATCAGCAACAGCGGACAGTTGATGACCCTGCGCAAGAAGTATTGATAGCCGTTCCCCGGACCTGTGTCCTGGTGTCCGGGCCGCGGGTCCTCAGTCCTGTTCCTTGACGTGCTCGATCAGGGCATAGGCCGAGTGGTTGTGAATAGACTCGAAATTTTCCGACTCCACGATATACGCAGCGATGCGCTCATCCGCGTTCAGCCGGGTGGCGACATCACGCACCATGTCCTCGACAAACTTCGGATTGTTGTAGGCCTTCTCGGTAACATACTTCTCGTCGGGGCGTTTCAGTAGTCCGAACAGTTCACAGGATGCCTCGTTTTCCACCAGGTCGATAAGATCCTCGATCCAGATGAAACCGTTGGTTTGTGCATTGACGGTAACGTGCGAGCGCTGGTTGTGCGCGCCGTACTCGGAAATCTTCTTGGAACACGGGCACAGGCTGGTTACCGGGACCACTACCTTGACGTTCATCTTTGGCGTGCCATCGGTAATCTCGCCGATCAGGGTGACATCATAGTCAAGCAGGCTCTTTACACCGGAAATCGGTGCGGCCTTGTTCACGAAATAACTGAAGTTCATCTCGATATGACCGGCACTGGCTCCCAGTCGCTCGGTCATTTCCCTGAGCATGTTGCGAAAGGATTCAACCGTGATTTCATATTCGTGCCGGTTGAGAATCTCCACGAAGCGCGACATGTGCGTGCCCTTGAAATTGTGCGGCAGGTTCACGTACATGTTGAAGGTGGCGATGGTGTGCTGCTCACCGCCACTGCGGTCCATGACGCGCACCGGGTGGCGAATATCCTTGATGCCGACCTTGTCGATCGGTATCTGGCGGGTATCAACACTGTTCTGCACATCGGCGATGACGTCGGTTTCGCTGTGTGCCACTTCCGTCGATTTCATTGCATGTTATCCGGTTGGTTGCCTGGCATTTGCCCGGAAATCCCGAGGGTGAGGAGCCTACCTGCCGGCAGAAGGCCTGCAAATCTGCCCAAAGGGGTATTCGCGGCGTGTACCGTGGCGGTAATTCCTGACTGATTTGGTAGGATACTACCCGAGAGCCACCTGCCGTGCAATTGGCAACGGTACCGGGAAAAGAGAATTATCTTTCTCTTTCAATGATATATGCTGAGATCCAGCGCAGTGGGTCGGCGCGTTCATCAAGCCCGGCCAGGCTCTCCATTGCCTCGGCGTGCAATTCCTGCGCGCGCTGGCGCGCCGGTTCCAGACCCAGCAGGGCGGGGTAGGTGGGTTTTTCATGCTGCTGGTCCATGCCGGGGTGCTTGCCCAGTGCATCTACTTCACCCTCCACGTCGAGGATATCGTCACGGATCTGGAAGGCCAGCCCGATGCACTTGGCGTAGTGGTCGAGTTTCTCCAGGCGGGGGTCGTCTGCGGCACAGCCGCACAGTGCGCCGAGCAGTACGCTGGCCCGCACCAGCGCCCCCGTCTTGTGGATATGCATGTCTTCCAGTTCGGCGATGTTGAGTTGCTGGCCGGTTGCCGCGAGATCAATGGCCTGGCCGCCGGTCATGCCGCGTGAACCGGCGGCCTGCGCCAGCTGGTCCAGCATGTGCAGCCGGGTTGCGGCATCCAGCTGTCCGTGCCCGTGAGTGGACAATACGTGAAAGGCGAGCGACTGCAGTGCGTCGCCGGCAAGGATGGCGGTGGCCTCGCCAAAGGCACGGTGACAGCTCGGTTTGCCGCGCCGCAGGTCATCATCGTCCATGGCCGGGAGGTCATCGTGGATCAGGGAGTAGGCATGGATCAGTTCGATGGCGCAGGCGGGGGCATCGAGTGCCGCCGGGTCGGCACCGACCGCCTGTCCGCCGGCATACACCAGTGTGGGCCGGATCCGTTTGCCACCGTCCAGTGCGCTGTAGCGCATGGCCTGGTGCAGGCTTGCCGGGTGTCTGGTGGCGGCTGGCAGCCAGCGATCGAGACAGCCCTCGAGGCGTTCGCGGCTGGCGTCCAGGAATGTGGACAGTGCGGCGTCAGGCGTCTTCACTGTCAAACGGCATAATGTCTTCCTGACCGTTCTTTTGCATCAGGATTTCGACTTTTTGTTCGGCTTATTTCAATGCCTGCTGACAGGCCCGGGACAGCTGCACACCCTTTTCAAAGTGTTGCAGGGAGTCTTCCAGGCTC
>CBEULV010000177.1:0-3991 GCA_965544015.1 uncultured Gammaproteobacteria bacterium
AGGTGAATGCCTGACACTGCTCGATGAGCGCGAGATCAGCCTGGACAGCGAGACCCTGGTGATTGCCGACCACGACAAGGTGCTGGCGATTGCCGGCGTGATGGGCGGCATGGATTCCGGGGTGACGGATGCCACTACCGACCTGTTCCTGGAATGTGCGTTTTTCCAGCCCGAGGCCATCGCCGGGCGCGCGCGCAAATACGCCATGTATACCGATTCGGCGCATCGCTTCGAGCGCGGTGTCGATCCGTACCTGCAGGCACGCGCGGTCGAACGTGCCACGGCGCTGCTGCTGGAGATCTGCGGGGGCACCGCCGGGCCGGTGATCGAGCGGCTGGCAGCGGAGCAGTTACCTGCGCGCGAGACCATCCTCCTGCGCAAGGCCCGTATCCAGCGTGTGCTCGGCCTGTTGCCGGAGGATGTGGAAGTTACGGAAATTCTTACCCGACTGGGTATGCAGGTTGAAACGCAGGATGATGCCGGTTGGCAGGTGTTGCCGCCAAGCTTCCGCTTTGATATTTCCATCGAGGCCGATCTGATCGAGGAAATCGGTCGTATCTATGGGTACAACCGCCTGCCCAGTGTTGCCATGCAGGGTAGCCTGGAATTGCAGCCGCTGGCGGAAAGCGCACGCTCCATCGAGCAGTACTGCGATATGCTGGTGGCGCGCGGTTACCAGGAGGCGGTGACCTATAGCTTTGTCGATCCGCAGCTGCAGCAGACCATCAATCCCGACAGGGAGGCGGTAGCACTTGCCAACCCGATCTCCTCCGAGATGGGCGTGATGCGCACCAGCCTGTGGCCGGGCCTGTTGAAGGCCGTGCAGCATAACGTCAATCGCCAGAAATCACGGGTACGTTTTTTCGAGCACGGCCTGCGTTTTTACCGTGCCGGTGGCGACATTCAGCAGGACCCGATGCTGGCCGGAGTGGTTACCGGTTCACGCCTGCCGGAGCACTGGGATGGCAAGGCTGTGGCGGTTGGTTTTCATGATCTCAAACAGGATGTCGAGGTGTTGTTGCAGCTGGCCGGCGGCGCATTCCGGTTTGTTGCAGAGACACACCCGGCGTTACACCCCGGGCAGTCCGCGGCCATTATGCAGGACGATATTATCGTTGGCTGGCTCGGGCGCATTCACCCGCAACTTGCACAAACACTGGATCTTGACCCGGCCACCTGTGTGTTTGAACTGGAGTATGCCGCGATCAGCCAGGGGCGGCTGGCGTGTTTTACGCCAATCTCGCGCTACCCGTCGATTCGCCGCGACCTGGCCGTGGTGGTGGACGCGGACATCGAGGCAACTGCCCTGCGCACGGTCACCGAGGAGGCGGCCGGCGAGCTGTTGCAGGAAGTGCTAATTTTCGATGTCTACCAGGGGAAAGGTGTAGAAACGGGGCGAAAAAGCATTGCTTTAGGCTTGATTCTACAGGATTATTCCCGCACACTAACCGAGCAAGATATCGAGAGTGTGGTCAGTCGGGTGACAGACCGGCTCGGTGAAAAACTAGGGGCATCACTGAGAGACTAACGCTATGGCACTTACCAAAGCCGATATGGCCGAAAGGCTGTTTGAAGAACTGGGTTTGAACAAGCGCGAGGCCAAAGAGCTGGTCGAGTTGTTCTTTGAAGAGATTCGCGCCGCACTGGAGAACGGACGCCAGGTAAAACTTTCCGGGTTCGGGAATTTTGACCTGAGAGAAAAAAATGAACGTCCGGGCCGTAATCCAAAAACAGGGGAAGAAATACCGATCTCTGCACGTCGCGTCGTTACCTTTCGGTCTGGACAGAAACTCAAGGCGAGGGTAGAGGCGTATGCTGGAAGCGAGCAATAACAACGAACTTCCAGTCATACCGGGAAAACGTTATTTCACGATCGGAGAAGTCAGTGACCTGTGCGGCGTAAAACCGCATGTGCTGCGTTACTGGGAGCAGGAATTTCCACAGCTGAAACCGGTCAAGCGGCGTGGCAACCGCCGTTACTATCAGCGCCAGGATGTGCTGATGATCCGCCAGATTCGCAGCCTGCTGTACGAGCAGGGTTTTACCATCGGCGGTGCACGCCAGAAGATGTCCGGTGAGGACGCAAAGGAAGATGTCACCCAGAGCCAGCAGATCGTGCACCAGATCCGCGTCGAGCTAGAGGACGTTCTGCAATTATTGAAGCGATAGACTGTTCTTCCATCATGGGGACAGAGCATGATTTTCCCGTTTATTCAATCCTGCTGAAAATCATGGTCTGTCCCCGGCCAATATATTCGGGGCGTAGCGCAGCCTGGTAGCGCACTTGACTGGGGGTCAAGTGGTCGGAGGTTCGAATCCTCTCGCCCCGACCAATACTTAACAGTAATTTCCAGATCCAACCCAAGTTAACCAAGTAACCGGGGTCAGACCCCAGTTTCCGCGTGATCCGAAGGGTAGGTGAGGGCCTCCCCGAATATAGGTCCATTCTGGCCGGGAATATCGATCTTGCTTCAAGCAAGCGCTTCCAGGCCGTGCGTATCAACCAGGTTCAGCAGCTTTAGTGAAGGGCCATTCGGTTTCTTCTGACCCTGTTCCCATTTTTGCACGGTCGAAGGGCTTGTGTTCAGGAAGGCCGCAAATACTGCCTGGCTGGCCTTATAACGCGTACGCAGCCGTCTGATCTGCGCGGGTGTATAGGTCTTAACCGGCGGCAGGCACAGCGCATCGAACTCGCGCATGGTTATGGCATCCAGCGTACCTGCCTTGTGCAGGCCCTTTGCCGTTTCATGCATCGCTTTCAAGATTGATTTAGCCATCTTTCTGTACCTCGATCAGTTCACCGGCCTTGATCGATTTGATCAGCGCCGGGTTGGTAAAACCCAGTAACTGGGTTGCCAGTAGCTTGAGCGCTTTCAGTTCCTTCACGCTGATGTTCGCCCGTTCGTTCTTTGCAAAGCCGTAGACGAAGAACGCCTTTTCAGCTTGCTGGTAGATCACCAGGGTGCGAGTACCACCCCGTTTGCCACGTCCCGGTAATGCCACACGTTTCTTGACCACATGCCCACCCAGCCTGGCATCGATCAGGCCATCTTCCATCTCATCGATTGCCCCCCGCAGGGTCTCATCGTCTAGCCCCTCACTGAGCGCCCATTTCTGGAACCACTTGTTTTTAAAGACCCGCATTCGGCTATCCTTGTGGATTAAGTAAGTATAGCACTAAGTGCTATATTGTATCGACCACCATTTTTAAGGCTTAAGGGTAGCGAGGGCGGGCACTTAAATCAGGCAGACGCGGTGCCGTCTTGTATGTAGGATTAATCATCTGACATAGATAAGCTTGCGGGACTATTGCGGGACCTGTCATGCGTCGTTATGCATTCTTCCGCAATTGGTGCAAGGTTGTCCCGAAAAATAACAGCAAATACAAATAGCCACCCCGAAAGGTGGCCCTGCATGTCCTGGCTTCTCGTTGCCGGTACGGGTACGGCACGGTGGGTCTACGGGGTGAAAAAAAGGTGGCCAGCAGATGAAGCCGGGATTTCTCCCGCAACCTGCTGGGCGCTTTGCCAGGCCCGACAGCTGATGCAATCTGTCCGTTGCAATGCCTTTTCTTTAACATAGAAGAAAATCATCCGGCTATCCCGTACCGTAACCATGACAGAAGACCTGCAATGGACCGCCTTCCTGCAGTGGGCACTGCCGCAACTGCGCATGCGCTGGTCCGGTTTTCGCAAGGTCCGCACGCAGGTGCGCAAACGGGCATACAGGCGCTTGCAGTCACTGCAACTGGTCGGTCTGAATGACTATCGTGACTACCTGCAACAGCATCCGGAGGAGTGGCGGGTACTCGATACACTCTGCCGGATCACCATTTCCCGTTTCTACCGTGACAAGGGGATCTACGGGCTGCTGGCGGACCGGATCATTCCGGACCTCGTGGAGCAGATCAGGCGCGAAGGGCGCAGCCAGCTGCACATCTGGAGTGCCGGCTGTGGCTCCGGCGAGGAGCCTTATTCACTCGCAATCCTGT
>CBEULV010000178.1:0-3899 GCA_965544015.1 uncultured Gammaproteobacteria bacterium
GTCGACGACGTCGTCATGCAGCAGGGTCGCGGTGTGAATGAATTCAATCACTGCGGCCAGGTTGATGTGCTGGTCGCCCTGGTAGTGGCAGGCATTGGCCGACAGCAGCACCAGCATGGGCCGCAGGCGCTTGCCGCCACTGTTAATGATGTAGTGGGATAACTGGTTGATCAGCGCCACATCGCTGTGCAGGCTACCGCGGATCAGCGTGTCGACATCCTGCAGGTCCTCGGCCAGGAGGTTCCTGAGGGTCGTGATGCTGAACTCAGCTGATTGATCTTTAACGAGTTTTAACATTTGTCCTTGGCTGCGGGCGGGGCTGACGGAACAGCGTGTGTGGATGAATTTTGGAGCGGCAAGTCTAACGTTGTTGCACGACCGGCGCCAGATGCGATTTGATTGACCTGGAAACACGCAATCATTAGAATGGGCGGCCTTTTTCGAGAATGCACGTAGTAGTTCCGGAGTTACTGAAATGTATGCGGTTATAAAGACGGGTGGAAAGCAGTATCGCGTTTCCCAGGGTGACACACTGCGGCTGGAGACACTGGATGCCGGTGACGGCGATTCCATTGAGTTCGACCAGGTATTGATGGTTGGCGAAGGGGCCGATGTGAAGATTGGCACACCGTTCGTGGAAGGCGGCAAGGTCACAGCGACAGTCAAGTCACATGGCCGCGGCAAGAAGGTCGAAATCATCAAGTTCCGCCGGCGCAAGCATCACATGAAGCGTATGGGACATCGCCAGAACTACACCGAAGTGGAAATTACCGGTATTTCCGGTTAACCGCTCGCGAGGAATACAAACATGGCACATAAAAAAGCAGGCGGCAGTACCCGTAACGGCCGCGACTCCGAATCCAAACGGCTTGGCGTGAAACGCTATGGCGGCGAAAACGTCCTGGCTGGCAATATCCTGGTCCGTCAGCGCGGCACCCGCTTCCACGCAGGCAAGAATGTCGGTGTCGGCAGGGACCACACCCTGTTTGCCAAGAGTGACGGTACTGTGCGTTTTGTGCAGCGCGGTATTAACAAGCGCAAGTTCGTCGAGATCGACGCCGGCTGAACCACTTGCGCAGTAAAGATCATTAAGCCCCGCCATCGTGCGGGGCTTTTTGCTTACACAGCAGGATTTGTGCTGGCGATTTTCGAGAACTCCGACTGCCATGAAATTCATCGATGAAGCTACCATTGACGTGCGTGCCGGGGACGGCGGCAATGGCTGCGTCAGTTTCCGGCGTGAGAAATACATTCCCATGGGTGGACCGGATGGCGGCGATGGCGGTGATGGCGGCAGTGTCTACCTCGAGGCTGACAGCAGTATCAATACGCTGGTTGATTTCCGGCATAAGCGCAAGTTCCTCGCCGAGCGCGGCGAGAAGGGCAAGGGCAACAACTGCACCGGAAAGTCCGGTGCCGACCTGGTCATCAAGGTGCCGGTCGGCACGCTGGTGCATGCCGTGGAAACCGACGAGGTAATCGGTGACCTGGTGCGCAAGGGGCAGCGTTTGCTGGTGGCAAAAGGCGGATTTCATGGTCTGGGCAATGCCCGTTTCAAGAGCTCGACCAACCGTGCGCCGCGTCAGTCCAAGCCCGGAACCCCCGGTGAAAAGCGGCTGCTGCAGCTGGAGCTGAAACTGCTGGCGGATGTGGGATTGCTTGGTATGCCCAACGCCGGCAAGTCCACCCTGATCTCGGCGGTGTCATCCGCCCGCCCGCGGATTGCGGATTACCCCTTTACCACCCTGTACCCGAACCTCGGCGTGGTCGAACTGAAAGGGCACCGCAGTTTTGTCATGGCCGACATCCCCGGCGTGATCAAGGGTGCTGCACAGGGTGCCGGACTGGGCCTCCAGTTCCTCAGGCATCTCGCACGTACCCGCTTGTTGCTGCACCTGGTCGACATGGGCCCGCTGGGTGACCCGGCAAAGGATGTCATCACCATTATCCAGGAGTTGCAGGACTTCAGTGCCGAGCTGGCCGGGCGTGAACGCTGGCTGGTGCTGAATAAAATGGACCTGGTGGCCGAGGATGAACAGGAACAGCGTTGTCGTGAGATCATTACTGCGCTGGACTGGCAGGGGCCGGTGTACAGGATTTCCTCGCTGAGCCGTCAAGGCACGACGGAACTGGTCAACGCCGTCATGGATTATCTCGGCAAGGACCGGCTGGAAGCTGCTGACGCTGTTAATCCCTGAGTGGCGCCAGTGGCCGTTAGCCGGGCGGCTTGCGTATGAATGGCAAACATAACATCATCCGGTAACCTGTTTTTTATTGCGGTTGTATAGCAGATCCATGTCCGAGAAATTTACCACCAGCGGCTGTCAGCGCTGGGTTATCAAGATCGGCAGTTCCCTGCTGACCAATGATGGTCAGGGGCTGGACGTGGATGCCATCAGCGCATGGGTCGAGCAGATGGTTGCGCTGCGCAAGGCCGGACGCGAGGTGCTGCTGGTGTCCTCCGGTGCCGTTGCCGAGGGGATGACCCGGCTCGGCTGGGGGCAGCGTCCGCACGCCCTGCATGAGCTGCAGGCAGCGGCAGCCGTTGGTCAGATGGGGCTGGTGCAGGCCTATGAATCACGCTTCCAGCAATTCGGCCTGCACACCGCGCAGATCCTGCTCACCCACGAAGACCTTGCTGACCGGCAGCGCTACCTGAACGCGCGCAGTACCCTGCGCACGCTGTTGCAGCTGGGCGTCATCCCGGTGGTGAACGAGAATGACACGGTTACCACGGACGAGATCCGCTTCGGTGATAACGATACGCTCGCGGCACTGGTTGCCAATCTTGTCGAGGCCGACCTGCTGGTGTTCCTTACCGATCAGGATGGCTTGTATGAAGGCGATCCGCGCAGCAACCCCGATGTACGGTTGATCGCGGAGTCGGCCGCTGATGATATGGCGCTGGAACAAATGGCGGCTGGCACGGGCGGGGCGCTCGGGCGCGGTGGCATGCTGACCAAGGTGCGTGCGGCGCGGCGTGCGGCACGTTCCGGAACACTGACGCTGATTGCGCCGGGGCGGCAGGCCGGTATCCTGCAACGCATTGCGGACGGCGAGCAGATCGGGACCCGTCTGTACCCGTCCAGTGTGCCGCTGGCTGCGCGCAAACAATGGCTGGCCGGTCAGTTGAAGGTGCGTGGTCGTCTGATCCTGGATGCAGGGGCCACGAAGGTGCTGCAAGGCGCGGGCAGCAGCTTGCTGCCGGTCGGTGTGGCGCGCATCGAAGGCGAGTTCGAGCGCGGCGACGTAGTGGCGTGTATCAGCCCTGATGGCGACGAGATTGCCCGTGGCCTGGTGAATTACAGTGCCGGTGATGCAAAGCAGATTATCGGTCAGCCCAGCAGCCGTATCGAGGAATTGCTGGGCTATGTCGATGAACCGGAGTTGATACACCGCGACAACCTGGTGCTGACTGTATAAACAGGCACAAAAAAAGCCGGTCTGAAACCGGCTTTTTTATGACAGCAACGCCAGGCTAGAGCGTGCGAATATGCTGGTTCAGACGACTCTTGTGACGTGCCGCCTTGTTGGCATGGATCAGCCCCTTGCCTGCCGCACTGTCAATAACCGGCACGGCAGCCGCGTAGGCCTTGACGGCCGAGTCACGATCACCGGCCTTGATGGCGGCGATTACTTTTTTAATGGCGGTGCGCATGCTGGAGCGCTGACCGGTGTTAAGTTGCCGGCTTTTCTCGGCCTGACGTGCGCGTTTGATCGCTTGTGGTGAATTTGCCAACGTGCTGCTCCTGCAATCGGGGTGTTCGAAAGACGGCGTACTATGCGGATTTCAATCCGCTTTGTCAATGTTAACGGTTGATAAGGTTGGTTAATTCTCGTGGCTTGCAGGATGTTCCCATGCGCCCTCGTCGTGTCCGGGTCGAGACCCTGGGGTGCTG
>CBEULV010000179.1:0-3898 GCA_965544015.1 uncultured Gammaproteobacteria bacterium
TGAACAGTGTGAATGTGCAGGTGGGTGATTATGTTACACCCGCGCAACAGGCTGTGGAGCTGGTCGATGCAGCAAAACTGGATATGTATGTCGAGGTGCGTGGCGAGGTGATGCAGTCGCTGGCGCAGGGACAGGCGGTCGAGGTCGAGGTCGACAGCACCCGCCTGTCGGGTGAGGTGCTGGCATTGCAGCTCGACCCGGATCCGGTGACCTTTACCCATGCCCTGCGCATACGCCTTTCCGGCCACGGTGCACGCCCGGGCCAGGTTGCCCGGGTGCGCTTGCCACTGCACACCCTGCAGCAGGTGGTGGCGGTGCCGGCCACGGCAGTACTGTATGAAGAGGGACAAACCTTTGTCTTCAGGGTTAACGGCGACACACTGGAACGCGTCGAGATAGTGCTCGGGTACCGCGTCGGCGAGTGGCTGGAAGTCCGTCGCGGCATCCATCCGGGTGACCGGGTGGTTACGCGCGATGTCGCCGCGCTCAGCGATGCGCAGAAGGTGGCGGTCGATCCGTTGCCGGAAGCAGCATCCTGACGCCTGCAGGAATCCCGATGTCGCTGATCCGCTTCTCCATAAACAATCCGCTGGTCACCAATCTCATGCTGGGAATCGTGGTGATCCTCGGCGTGTTGTCGTGGCGGTCCATGCCGCAGGAGATGTTTCCCACCGTCGAACTGGATGCGGTCGTTATCAACGCCGTTTTCGAGGGGGCATCGCCGGAGGAGGTCGAGCGCCAGGTGACTATTCCCATCGAGGAGGAATTCGATGGCATGGCCGAGATCGACGAGATGACCTCGACCAGCAGCGAGGGTGCAACCTCGATCATGATCAAGCTGAAGTCGGGCACCGACGTGGACCAGTACATGCGCGATGCGCAGACTGCGCTTGACCAGGTTACCGACCTGCCGGACGAGGCCGAGGAGCCGAAACTGGTGCGCATGAAGGCGCGCTTCCCGGTAATAAGTCTGAGCCTGTATGGCGATGTCTCACGTGGTTTCCTGTACGAGCAGGCTGATCGGGTCAAGGAGCACATGGCGCAGATACCGGGAGTCGCAAGCGTCGGCGTCGCAGGTGACCGCGAGTGGGAGATCTGGGTGGAGGTGAATCCATTCGATCTTGCCGCACACGGGGTTGCGCTGGGCCAGGTGCTGGCGGCGGTGCGTGGCAACCTGCGCGACCTGCCTGGCGGTTCGCTCAAGGCGCGTGAGGGTGACATCCTGTTGCGTGGCATGGGTGTTGCGCCGCGTCCGGAACAGATTGCGGAAATCGCGGTGCGCAGTAACGACAAGGGCGGTCAGTTGCGCCTTGGTGATATCGCCAGCATCGAGTTGCGCCTGGAGGAGGCGCGCACCATCGGCCGTTTCAATGGACGACCCTCGGTCAACCTGACGGTCACCAAGACCGTGGATGCTTCAACCATCGATGTGGCCGACGCGGTGCGCGTGTTTGCCACACAGCTGGAAACCGAGCTGCCTGCGACACTGCAGGTCGGCCTGTTCAATGACCTCTCGGTGTACGTCAAGAACCGCCTCAACACGGTAAAGTCGTCCGGGCTGGTCGGCCTGGCGCTGGTGTTGCTGTCGCTGTACCTGTTCCTGAATTTCCGTGTTGCGCTGATCACCGCCATGGGTATCCCGGTATCATTCCTGGTCGCCGTGGTGGCCATCTACTATCTCAACTACACCATCAACATGGTGTCGCTGTTCGCCTTCCTGATTGCGCTCGGCCTGATCGTGGATGATGCCATCATCGTCACCGAGAACATGTACCGGCACATGGAGATGGGCAAGCCCGCGCACGAGGCGGCGCGTGTCGGTGCGCGCGAGGTGCTGTGGCCGGTGGTTGCCAGCACTGCCACCACGGTGGCCGCGTTCATGCCGATGTTTTCCATCAAGGGCGTGATGGGTGCATTTATCGCGGTAATACCGGTCGTGGTCAGTGCCGCGCTGCTGGGTTCCCTGTGGGAGGCATTTGGCGTATTGCCCTCGCATGCCGCCGAGTGGTTGCATGCCGGCAAGGGTGCGCGCCGGAATGGTGAGCGCCGCGTAGACTGGAGCCGCTTGCTGGACCGCTATATTGGCTGGTTGCGCTGGTCGCTGGAGAACCGCTATTTCGTCTCGCTGTTCAGTGCCGGTATCCTGGTCATGACGCTGATCTTCGCTGCCACGCGTATTCCGTTCCAGTTGTTTGACGATGTGGACGTTGGCCAGTTCTTCATCAATGCCGAGGCACCGCAGACCTACAGCCTGGAAGACACCACAAGGCTGGCTACACGCATGGAGCAGGTGGTGCTGGCGACACTTGACGAGCAGGACCTCAACTCATTGCTGACCAACGTCGGGGTGAGTTTTATCGACTTCAACCGTTTCCAGATTGGCAGTCATTACATCCAGCTGGTGGTCGACCTGCAGAAGGCCAGGCCGGAAGGTTTTATCGAACGTTTTATCTCGCCGCTGGTGAGTTTCGATTTCGGGGCGCAGGGCAAGCGCAGCCGCGCTACCGAAGACATCATCAACGAGTTGCGTGACAAGCTGCAGATAGTGGCCGGCATCCAGCGCATGTCCATCCAGCGCCCGCATGGCGGGCCGGCCGGCGCCGATATCGAGGTCGGGGTGACCGGGCGTGACGTGATGGTGTTGCGTGATGAGGCCAGTCGCATAGTCGAATACCTGCAGCGTCTGCCGGGAGTGCACGATGTGCGACAGAACCTGGAGACCGGCAAGCTGGAATACCGTTATTCACTGAATGCACGCGGCAAGGAACTGGGGCTGAAACAGAGTGACCTGGCCGATTCCGTGCGCACCGGTTTTCTCGGGGTCGAGGCCGTACATGTTACACGCGCCAACAAGCGTGTACCGGTGCGCGTGATTTACAATGAGTCGATACGCGAGAGCAGTGGCCTGGAGAATCTGCCGCTGGTTCTTGAGGATGGTCGGCTGGTGTACCTGGGCGACGTGGCGACGATTACCACCGGGCGAGGAATGAATACCATCAACCGGCGCAATACCCGACGCCTGGGTATTGTCACCGCCGAGGTCGATGAGCAGGTGACCACGCCGCTGGAAGTGACTGAACTGGTGCGCAGGGAGTTCGGTGCAATCGGCGAGCGCCTGCCCGGTTATGAATTGATGTTCCTGGGCGAGAAGAAGGACGCCTCGGAATCCTTCAGTGGCATGAAGGACGCGCTGTTGATATCCGGTGCCATCATCTTTTTTATTCTTGCCGCGCTGTTTCGCTCCCTGCTCGATCCGCTGGTGGTGATGATCGCCATCCCGTTCGGTGTGATTGGCGTGGTATTCGGACACATTCTGTTTGACTACAATCTGCAGTTCCTGTCTGCTGTCGGGTTCCTGGCATTGACCGGTATCGTGGTGAACGATTCGCTGATCCTGGTGAATTTCGCCAAGCGCATGCGCGGCGAAGGCATGGAGCGTATCGACGCCATGGTGGAGGCAGGAAGGGTGCGCGTGCGGCCGATCCTGCTTACCAGTATTACCACCTTTCTCGGTATCTCGCCGCTGATCTTCTTTGCCACCGGCCAGACCGCATTCCTGTCGCCGATGGCGGTCAGCCTCGGTTTCGGACTGTTGTTTGCCACTGTGATCATCCTGATCACCATTCCCAGCTTCTATCTGATCGCCGATGACCTGCGTGAATGGAGCAGTGCGAAGTTTCGTGCGCTGTTTCCAAAGCAGGAGATCTAGGCGCGAAACATTTGTCTCCTGCGCATCATCGGTTAAACCAGTGAATAAAGTTCGCGCACGACTACAGGGATGTAGGAGGTAGAGCAACGCAGGGAGCAGTTGCCGAGAGACGCAAAGAAAAACACCATGTCGTCCACGCGCAGGCGGGGTGCCCGCCCATGAGATATCCGCAGGAGGGCCGGGACGGCC
>CBEULV010000180.1:0-3841 GCA_965544015.1 uncultured Gammaproteobacteria bacterium
GCAACTGCTCCTGCGTCGCCTAAAGCGCCTACTTTTGGTGCTCTACCTCCTGCGGACGCTCACGGCTGTTACTACGGGCATAGCCCGGGCCAGCCTCCTCCATGCCTTCCGCGATACTTGCACACCCATGTGCATCGTCCATGTAGTCGTGCGTGAGAGATTCATTATCCAGGATCGCGCTTGCGAAGCGTTCCTGCAAGGCAAAAAGGGCTTAGTATCCTTTTTCTTTTCTCTGTGTTCTCTGTGGCAGGCGCTTTATGTTTTCTTTTGAGGTTATGCGCGAAATGATTTTCTAGTGCTTCTTATCCTCGGCATCCACCGGCACCACACCGGAGAACATCAGCAGGCGGTCTTCCAGCGAGGTATTTTCCAAACGGCGGTCGGCCAGTTGGCGGCGCTCGGTAAGTACCGTGATACCGTCACTGTCCTTGAGCGGGAAAGCGGAGGCCAGCCCCCAGCGTCGTTCCCCCCGGTGTCTTCTGTCGCTTGGTGTTGTTTTCATATTGCTATATCGTAGCCGATGGATCGGCTTTTCCCCCCTTACTCCCTGTTATTTTACAGGATATCTTGTGTCCTATACTGTAGGAAATTTCCGACATTTTATATAGCACGAATGGTTAGGGCTGCCCGGATCCGGGGGTCAGGGTTGCCGGTAGATCAGCACCAGTGCCAGCAGGATGGCCGGTGCGCCAAGCAGGCCGGCATACAGGAAAAAGCTTGCGTAACCGGCATGATCGACGACGATGCCGGAAAAACCACCGATAAACTTGGCAGGAAGCGTCATCAGTGAGCTGAACAGGGCGTACTGGGTTGCGGTGTAGGCGGTGTTGGTCAGGCTCGACAGCCAGGCAATGAACGCCGAGGTGGCAAGGCCGCCACCCAGGTTGTCGGCGCTGATGACGATGGCCAGGGTGACGAGGTTGGGTTCACTGACTGCCAGCCAGACAAACAGCAGGTTGGTCGAGGCCACCAGGATGGCGCCGGCAAGTAGCGGACGCAGGATGCCGAACCGTACCACCAGGATGCCGCCCAGCCCGGCACCGGCAATGGTCATGAAGAAGCCGAAGACCTTGGTGACGTTGGCGATCTCGGTCTTGCTGAAACCGAGATCGAGATAGAACGGATTGGCCATGACGCCCATGGTGATATCGCTGAGCTTGTAGGCGCCGACCAGCAGCAGGATGAGTACGGCCAGTGCGCCGTTGCGCTGGAAGAACTCCACGAACGGGCTGACCACGGCATCCGAGAACCAGGCGGCCAGTCGTGTCCACAGGGACTGCCTGCCGCGTACGCCAACGGCTTGCTCAAGCCTTGCTTCCAGTGCATTGGTTCGCGGGTCCGGCACATGCTGTGGTTCGCGGATTACCAGCGTGGTTACGATGCCGACTCCCATCAGTGCAGCCATGGCCAGGTAGGCGCCTGACCAGGAACCGGCCTCGGCAATGTAGAATGCACCGGCGCCGGCGGCGAGCAGGGCGAGCCGGTAACCCAGCACATAGGTGGCCGCCATGGCACCCTGCAGGTTCTTGTCCACGGCCTCGATGCGATACGCATCGACGGTGATGTCCTGGGTGGCGGAACCGAATGCCACCAGCAACGCAAACAGCGCAAGTCGCGTCAGGTCCGCATGTGGATCGGTCAGTGCCATCCCGACCAGGCCCAGTGCAATGGTGATCTGGGCGACCAGCATCCAGGCGCGGCGTTTGCCCAGTGCGCGCGTGAGCAGCGGCAATGGCAGGCGGTCGATGACCGGCGCCCAGAACACCTTGATGGAATAGGTTATGCCGATCCAGCTGAAGAAACCGATGGTGGTGCGTGCGATACCGACATCACGCAGCCAGGCGGACAATGTCGAGAACACCAGCAGGAACGGCAGGCCGGCAGCGAAGCCGAGGAAGATCATGGCGACCACGCGTGGCCGCATGTAGATCGTGATGGCCTCCCTCCAGCTGGCGGTTGCGGCGTTCACGCTGCGGGCAGGCGGCTAGTTGCTGCGCTGGAAACGATACAGTGCATTCTTGCCCAGCAAATTGGGGAACATCCTGTCGCCGACTGTGCCGTGGCGATCTTCGTTGATCATGGTGCGTTGCAGGATATGGATGCCACGTTCACGGCACAGTTGCTCGAAATCCTTTACGGTGCACAGGTGGATGTTGGGTGTGCTGTACCACGGGTTGGGCAGGGTGCGTGACATGGGCATCCGTCCGCCCACGGCCAGTTGCAGGCGGTTATACCAGTGTGCAAAGTTCGGGAAGGTGACGATGCCTTCATTCCCAAGGCGCAGCATTTCCTCCAGCAGCCGATCCGGGAAACGCACGGCTTGCAGGGTCTGTGTCATGATCACGTAGTCAAACGATTGGCCGGAAAAATCCTGCAGGCCGGCATCCAGGTCGGTCTGGATTACGTTGACGCCGGCCTCGATACAGCGCGTGATATTGGCATCATCGATTTCCAGGCCATAGCCGGTGACGCTGCGTGTGTCCTGCAGGTGTTTTAGCAGTGCGCCGTCACCACAACCCAGATCCAGCACGCGGCTGCCGGGCTTGATCCAGTCGCTGATAATCGACAGGTCCGGGCGCAGGCTCATGTGGTGGCGGTCTCCGCGGCAACGCGTTGCATGTAGGCGCTGAATACTTTCAGGTACTGCGGTATCTTCATCAGGAAGGCGTCATGACCCTCGTCGGCCTCGATGCCTGCATAGACTACGTCGAGGTTGTTTTCCAGCAGGGCGCGCACGATCTCGCGCGAACGTGCCGGCGAAAAGCGCCAGTCGCTGGTGAACGAGATGACCAGGAATTTTGTACGTGCCTGGTTCAGCGCGCGCGTCAGGTCGTTGCCGTACTCCTTGGCCGGGTCGAAATGGTCCAGCGTCTTGGTCATCAGCAGGTAGGTGTTGGCATCGAACTCGCCGGCAAACTTGCTGCCCTGATAGCGCAGGTAGCTTTCCACCTGGAATTCCATGTCGTAACCGGCGGTCGGCGAGCCGGCCTGCAGTTCGCGTCCGAACTTGGCATGCATGCTGTCATCTGACAGGTAGGTGATATGGCCGAGCATGCGCGCCAGTCGCAGGCCACGCTCCGGTATCACGTTGTGCTGGTAGTAGTCGCCGTCATGGAAATCCGGGTCGGACTTGATCGCGGTCCGCGCCACCTCGTTGAAGGCGATGTTCTGTGTCGACAGGTGCGGGGCGGCCGCGATGACCACGGCGTGTGCCAGCCGTTGCGGGTAATCGATCGACCACTGCAGTGCCTGCATGCCGCCCAGGCTGCCACCTACCACAGCGGCCCAGCGTTCAATGCCGAGTGCGTCCGCCAGTTGTGCCTGGCTGCGCACCCAGTCCTTGACCACGATGTCCGGGAAGTTGCGGCCATAGGGTTTGCCGGTTACCGGGTTGACACTGGCAGGCCCGGTCGAACCATGGCAGCCGCCGAGGTTGTTGCTGCATACGACAAAAAAGCAATTGGTATCGATGGGCTTGCCGGGGCCCACGCAGGTGTCCCACCAGCCGGGCTTGCTGTCTTCCATGGAGTGGAAACCGGCGGCGTGGTGATTGCTCGACAGCGCGTGGCAGATCAGGATGGCATTGGAGTGCGCCGCGTTCAGTTCACCGTAGGTTTCATAGGCAAGCGTATAATCCGCGAGGGTCGCGCCGCTCTCCAGCGCCAGTGGCTGCTGGAATGTCATGGCTTGTGGGGAGACCAGGCCAACGCTGTCTGCCGGCAATACCTCGGGCATGGTAATTATCTGTAGCGCCTTTAAAAAACGGGGAGTTAGAGTCTAATGATTGCCCCGGGAGCGCGCAACAATCAATCCCCTGGCGGGGTGATTTCCGGCAGCAGCC
>CBEULV010000181.1:0-3816 GCA_965544015.1 uncultured Gammaproteobacteria bacterium
TTGCCTGGCTCAGGTATTCCAGTACCCGTGAGCGTGCCCAGTAGGGATCAGTGCCATCCTCGAAGATGACATACACAAAGGAATCACCGAAAAAGGAGTAGCCGCGAACTGTCACTGCCTTGGGGACGGACAGCATGGCGGTGGTCAGCGGGTACGTCACCTGGTCCTCGACCACCTGTGGCGCCTGTCCGGGATAGGTCGTCTTGATAATGACCTGAACATCGGAAAGGTCCGGAATGGCATCCAGCGGCGTGTTTTTTACGGCATAGATGCCCCAGCCCGTCAGGATGACGGTGAGCAGAATGACCATGAAGCGGTTACGGGTCGACCAATCGATGATCTGCGCGATCATGGCTGAGCGTCCTGTTTATCCGCTGCAGGAATACTCATCCGGGTCATGCTGGCCTTGAGGCTGGCCTCGGAATCAATCAGGAACTGGCCGGATACGACAATGTTCTCACCGGGTTCCACACCTTCCAGTATCTCTACCCATTCACCGCTCTCGATACCGGCACGCACCTGGCGGGATTCGAAACGCCCCTCACCGCGGGCGATGATAATGCGTTCCTCACGTCCGGTCCGGATCAGTGCCTCGATTGGAATGACAATGACATCATCCTTTGGACCACCGTAGATTTTTACGTTGGCGTACATATTGGGTTTGAGCGCCTCATCCGGATTGGGGAATCGCAGGCGTGCCTTCAGCGTGCGGGTTTTCGGGTCCAGGCTCGGGTAGATGTACTCCACCTTGCCTTCCCAGGTACGCCCCGGCAAAAAAGCCAGACTGACCTCGGCCGGCTGGCCGACCTTGACCCAGTCGGCCTGGCGCTCGAATACCTCGGCGAGCAGCCACACGCTGGACAGGTCGGCGAGGCTCATGACGCGCGTGGCCGGTTTGACGTACATGCCGTCACGTACAGACAGTGATGACACCACGCCGTCCTGCGGTGCATAGATCGGTATTGTCTGGCTGGGTTTGCGGTTTTTCTCCAGACGCCTGATCTGGCTGGCCGGGATGCCAAGCGCGTCCAGTCGGCTGCGGGAGGCACGGATCAGGCCCTTGTTGCCGACGTTCAGGGCCTGGACGAATTCTTCCTGGGCGTTGACCAGCTCCGGTGAATACAGGTTAAACAGACGCTGACCCCGTGTGACCCGCTCACCCTCGGACTGCACGGCCAGGTCCTCGATCCAGCCCTCGGTGCGCAGGTGAATGTGGCTGACCTTCGACTCGTCGTAATCGACGTAGCCCACGGTGTCGATGCCGCGCCACAGGCGGGAGCGTTCGGCGACGGCCGTGCGGACGCCCAGGTTCTGAACGACCTCGGGGGCAATGGTTACGCCGCTGCCATCGCCACCGGCTTCATCGGCATATACCGGCACCAGCTCCATTCCCATGGGGGATTTGCCCGGCTTGTCACGCCGGTAGTTGGCATCCATGGGCGCGACCCAGTAAAGAATTTCCCGCTCACCATCTTCTGCTGAAAAGGCAGGCAAGGGGTGCAGAAAGATGGCAAGCAGGCAGCTGATAACCAGGGTATTGATGCTGGGACTATTCATTGGTCTTCTCCGGAAAGATAGAGCAGATTGGTCTGTGCCCTGGCGCGATCCACGCGTATCCGCAGGTCATCCAGGCGTACATCCAGGTCTGTGATTCGTGCGCGCATCAGGGTAGTGAACTCGGTCACACCGCTCTGGTAGGCATTTAATGAAGCCTGCGCATTGGCGGTAGATTCGCGCAACAGCTGTGCTTCATATAGCGCGGCGCGCTCCCCCAGACGTTGCCAGTTGGCGTAATCCGCATCCAGCATTCGCTTCAGCTCGCGCAACTTGTCGTCACGGGTCAGTTGTACCGATTCGGCCTGCCGGATGCTGGCGGACAGCCGCTTGTCCTGGCGTTTCTTCGGAAACAGGGGCAGGTCCACGCTGACCATGGCGGCCATCATGTCGGCACGGTCACTGCCGTTCGGGTTGTCCCCAAAACGTTTGCGATACTCCAGCCCGGCACTCCACCCGGGTTTGTATTGCTCGCGTGCGATCTGTATTTTCCGGTTGCTTGCCTCGAGTTTTGCCGTCTCTGCGCGGATGACCGGGTGTTCCTGGAGTGCGGCCTCGATGGCTTCCCTTGCAGGCAGGGCGGGCAGTTCCGGGAAGTTGTTGTCAATTGGTAACGACGCGGCCTCGCCTATCCATTTCATCAGTGCGGCGCGGCCCTTGTCGGCTTCATTGCGGATGCGGGTGGTACGGTCATCCAGCCTGGATAGTTCCAGTGATGCGCGCAGTACGTCCTGCTGGCTGACCCGGCCGGTTGCATAGTGCGCCTGGGTGATGTCCACCAGCTGCGCAAACAGCTTGCGGGTCTTGCTGATAACCCGTTCGGCCTGGATCTGGTAGTAGAGTTCCAGAAAATATTTCCGCACATCACGGACCAGCTTGCGCCCCGTGACTTCGGTATTGGCCTGTTCGGAGTGTGCCATCCATTCGGTTTGCTGCTGTTTGTATTGCAGTGTGTCACCACGCGGGAAGGCCTGCAGAAGTCCCAGTCGCAACTGGGTGGTTGGTTCCCTGTCGATATCAAAATCATCCACCGGCAGGTTCCAGATTCCCGCTTTCAATTTCGGGTCTGGCAGCTGGCCGTCTGCAACAGCGTTGTCGCTCAGTGCCCTGGCGCGTGCCTGGCCGGCCGCAATGACGGGATCATCCGTCAATGCCAGCCGTATGGCTTCGGTGATATCAAGATCTGCCTGTGCCGTGGATGCCACCGATATCAGGAAAACCAGTAGCAGCCGCGTAACTGCTTGCTTCAGTTTGTACGGGCGTGTCAAGTCGTGATGCAAGTGATGGCCCCGGGTATTCCGGGGTAACTTGCGCATGCATCCGGGCCGGACAATATTCCGGAAGACAATCATGGCGAATCTCCATAGCCGTTTAACAGGAACAGATCACGGCTGATTGTAACTGCCACAAGAGGCAGGCAAACAGACGTGAGCGAATCAGCTTGGGAGAGAGATGGGGGGTCGAAATGGCGGGTGGACGGTGCGTCCCGGGAAACTGCGTGAAGCCGTATTATTCAGCAGGCTGTCGTGAGTGCCTGTTGTGACAGCAACAGGACTTGATAACGCGACTGAACCATGTGCGCAGGTGGTGCAAGCCCCGTCACAACAGTCGCCACCACAACCCTGATCACAGCCATGGCCTGAATCATCAGCAGTTGAATCCTGCATGCCAGCCATGTGATCCATTGAGTGCGCACCATCCTGCGTCTGGGCGCAGTGTGTTGCGCCGTCAGCAGCGGCCATCACCGGGGACGCAAGCGCACCGCGCAATGGTGCTATCGCCAGGGCAAGGACAACAAGGGCCAGCAGGAATTTGTGCATTCGTCTATTCATGTATTTTATAAAAATAAGCCCATTACACCCCGGAATCAAGGGAAATACCCGGGATTCATGACAAGAAGCGGTGATTCGGGCGTGCAGCCCGGACCTCAGGCCGCCTGATTCACAGCGCCAACCAACTGTCTTTGCTTACTCATATATCGACAGCATGGCTGATCCGCCTTAGTCCCGCAACCCATTGATAATCGACAATTACTGCACGATTCACTGCAACTCCGGGCTGCAGCAGCGCATCGAATACCACCTTGCGGCCCAAACGACGAAGCGAAGATCACGCGGGTTAATCTGCAGATTTCTATGCATGTACTATAATTTCAACAGAAGGATGACACTGGTAAGAGGGCAAGAAGAGGTATTTGCCATCGCTAATAAACAGGCTACTGTTTAGTCACCTTCGGACGCCTCGGGTAGCAATGGGCGGGCA
>CBEULV010000182.1:0-3809 GCA_965544015.1 uncultured Gammaproteobacteria bacterium
GGGGCGGAGGGCTGGATCAGGCCGGTTGGCTATAACAGTGAAACACAATATATTGTGTTTCTAATATTAGCTGACAGAGGCTGAAATTGTCGCCCGGACAGGGCTTTGACGGGAAAAAACACCGGCCTGCCGCTAGTGGGGGTGCGCATGATGCCCATGCTGACCGGGAATGGCAAGCAGTAAAAACAGGCCCAGCAGCATCACGGAAATCCCGGCCAGCTTGCGGACCCGCTCATCGCGCACCCAGCGGCCCAGCGAGCTGAACGCCACCCCCAGGGTGAGCATCGTCGGCAGGGTGCCGGCGCCAAAGGCAAGCATGATCACGCCCCCGTCCGCACCCGAACCACTGGCCAGTGCCAGTGCCAGCGCCGCGTACACCATGCCACAGGGCAGCCAGCCCCATACCAGCCCCAACAGCAGTGCCTGGCCGGGGTGCCGCACCGGGATAAAGCGGCGCCCCAGCGGCTCGATGAATTTCCACAGATATGCACCGAGACGTTCCAGCCAGCGCAATGCATGCCACCAGCCACCGAGGTAGAAACCCAACAGGATCATAATGACGCCGGCGACCACCCTTCCTAACGGAAATCCACCAGTCAGCTCCATTACGCTAGCCTGCTGGCCGAGCACACCGGCCATGACACCGGCCGCAACATAACTGGCCACACGGCCGGTGTTGTAAGCCAGTTGCGTGATAAACAGACGTAGCCGGGAATTACGCACATCGGCAGAAAGACTGGCCGTCAGCGCACCGACAATGCCGCCGCACATGCCGATGCAATGTGTGCCGCCGAGCAGGCCAACCAGGAAGGCGGCGATGAGGGATTCCGTATTCATGGGTTAATTGTGCTCTGACCCCGATTATTTACTATAACGTACAGCCTGTATGATACCGGTTCCAGGGAGAACTCCTTTGACACCATCAGACTCTGCCAATCGAACCACGGGCACACCGCTAAAGCGCTCCCTCTCCCTGCCATTGATCACCCTGTACGGTCTCGGCAATATCCTCGGCGCGGGCATCTACGTGCTGATCGGCAAGGTCGCCGCTCATGCAGGCATGTTTGTGCCGGTCTCCTTCCTGATCGCATCCCTGCTCGCCTGTCTGACCGCATTCACCTATGCGGAAATGTCGGCCCGCTACCCGTACAGCGCGGGCGAGGCCGTTTACCTGCACATGGGATTCGCACTAAAGTGGCTGTCAATGCTGGTCGGTTTGCTGATTGTGCTTGCCGGGATCGTTTCCGCGGCCACCATCGCCCGGGGATTCACCGGCTACCTCCAGGTCTTTGTTACCGTACCGACGCCGGTCACAATTGTAGTGCTGCTGATGGTGCTGGGGGGACTGGCCATCTGGGGAATCAGCGAATCGGTAAAAACCGCGGCAGTGATCACCATAGCGGAGGCCTTCGGCCTGCTGCTGATCCTCTGGGTGGCCCATCCCGGGCCAGAACAATGGGCCACACAGGCAGCGACGCTGATACCACCAGCGGATGGCGTGGTCTGGCAAGGCATCCTGCTGGGCGGCTTTCTGGCGTTCTATGCGTTTATCGGCTTCGAGGACATGGTGAATGTAGCCGAGGAGGTGCGCAATCCACTGAAGAATCTGCCGCGCGCAATCCTGCTGGCCCTGGGCATTTCCGTGTTGCTGTACATGCTGGTTTCCGTGGTTGCAGTAACCGCAGTATCACCGGACCAGTTGGCGAACTCCGATGCCCCGCTGGCATTTATTTACAGCAATGCGACCGGCAAGGACCCGGCTTTGATCAGCCTGATTGGCATTTTCGCCCTCGTGAACGGCGCCCTGATCCAGATCAGTATGGCGGCACGCGTATTGTACGGCCTCAGCAACCGGCGCTGGCTGCCACGTTTTTTCGGCAACGTGAACCCGGTAACACAGACACCGATCAATGCCACGGTAGTCGTGTCGCTACTGGTGATGGTAATGGCCCTGTGGTTACCCATCGAGACGCTGGCAGGATTTACCAGCCTGTTCATCCTGACGGTATTTGCACTGGTTAACGGGGCACTGTGGAGAATCAAGTCGCGGGAGACGGAACCCCCCGCCGTATTCAATACGCAAATGTGGGTGCCGGTAGCAGGCTGCCTGTTTTCTTCAGCCTTTGTGCTGTTTCATATTTTCACGCAGCTGGGTTAATCGGCCTCAGGCCCTATTTATTATTACCGTGCACAACAAGAAGAATCTCGCGCAAAGCCGCAAAGAAACAAAAATATTTGCCACAGAGGACACAGAGGAAATAAAATTATCAAATACTAAAGAAAACACCCGTCGTCGTTCCCGCGCGATGTACATGGATGTACGAGTGCCGCGTGAGGCATGGATGCCGGGAGCGGCCAGGCGGGAATCCAGTCTTAATTAAAGGGGTCGGAGACAAATAAAAACGACTGCGATCTATCGCCGGTCCTACTGGCACCCTCGATGAGGAATAGGAAAAATTAGCTTCAATTGCTCTCACATACCGGCATTACTTGCTGCAATGCTGTGGATCGCTAATCCTGCCAGCGCCGACATTGCCCTGGCAGGAGAGGCCGCCTACTACTCTGGCCCCATCAGCGCCGAACTGAACCAGCGGTTCTTCGAGACCGTAAAAGGAAAGACCGTCAAGCAATTGATTATTACCTCCAGCGGCGGCGAAGTAGAGGCAGGCATTGTACTGGGATTGTGGGTTTTCGAACACGGCCCCAACATCGAGGTCCCGGAATATTGCCTGTCATCCTGTGCCAACTATGTCTTCCCGGCGGGGCAGAAAAAGTCCATTGGCGCAGGCGCCATCGTCGCCTGGCACGGCAATTACAATCACCTGAAACAGACCGGCCTCTGGAAAGACGACATTGCCGGAAGAATGGAACGTTACGGTGAGGACACTGCAACTGCCGAAGCACATGTACGCGAGGAAGTGGACCGGCTGGTACGCCTGGAGCATGACTTTTTCACACGCATCGGCATCAATGAATACCTATGCTGGATCGGGAAAATGCCGCCCTATAACGTCACCAATTATTATTTCCTCTCCAGACAGGACATGGCGCGGTTCGGTGTTGCGCATGTCCAGATCCCTCCTGACTACGAAGACACGGACATCTCTGACTTTAGCGAGCACATCATGTACATCAAGCTGAAGGAGTCAGGTTATGTGGATCGCCAATAAAATGGGCGGCAGCCTGTTTATCTTTCTGGGAGAAATCGCGTAGCCAAGGAAAAAGAAAAAGGGTGCTGACCTTTTTTATTCGAGAAAATATTGCCACAGAGAACACAGAGAAATAACAGAAACCACGAAGTCATTCCCGCGCAGGCGGGAATCCAGTCTTAATCAATAAACCGAGAATCAGGCAAGAAAAGGGTACTGGCCCCTTTTTTCATTTCCAACTATCTTTATCTTTCTCTGTCGGCTGATCACATATCTCTATTACCCTAAATAGCAGGTCATATGCCGCATGCGTAGTTGTCTTGGCTAACGCTTGTTGTAATTTATTCGCGCCCCCGAAAAACCCGCCACTAATTTCTGGGCCAACCCCAACAATAGTTGCAGTTATTTTATCATCACTCTTCTTGCATTTAATAACCAGATCTGCATTAAGTTCTGCTGACGCATACATAGCACCTGTATCATGAACGTACCTGTATTCATGAATAACGTCTTTTATCAGGACAGACTCAATGCGCCTCTTATTACAATGACCTCTTCCGTAACTACCCGCGTGTAGTAGCGATGAATTTATTACCTGACGCAAATCAATTCTCACATCTTCATCATCTTTTCCTGTGTAATAACTTTGGCTGGGCTGCG
>CBEULV010000183.1:0-3777 GCA_965544015.1 uncultured Gammaproteobacteria bacterium
GCTTGGTCGCGTTGTATAACTGTTTCAGCAATGCATCTTTCCAGTTGTTCCACAGCTCCGGATTGGTGCCGCGGATATCGGCGACGGTCAGCAGGTAGAGATAGTCGAGATGCACCGTGTCATGGACGGCTTCGGCAAAGCGATTGACGACCACCGGATCACCGATGTCCTGGCGTTGTGCGGTGGAGGACATGAGCAGGTGATTCTCGATCAGCCAGGTGACCAGGTCGGTGTCGTAGCTGCTAAGATCATGGCGCTCGCAGAATTCACGGGCATCGACAGCGCCGAGTTCGGAATGATCGCCGCCGCGGCCCTTGGCAATGTCGTGGAACAGTCCCGCGATATACAACAGTTCCGGTTTCGGCAATATCCCGACCACGTGACTGCAGAGCGGAAACTCCTTTGCAAACTCGGGCACCGTGAAACGGCGCAGGTTGCGTACCACGGTCAGGATGTGTTCGTCGACGGTATAGATATGAAACAGGTCGTATTGCATCAGGCCGACAATATGCCCGAAGGCCGGCAGGTAGGCAGCGAGCACGCCGTACACGTTCATGCGGCGCAGTTCGTGCGTCAGGCCGCTCGGCTGGCGGATGATCTCCATGAACAGGCTGCGGGCGCGGATGTCGTTACGGAATTTGTCATCGATCAGGTGCCGGTGTTCGCGAATGGCGCGGATGGTGTCTGCCCGCACGCCCTCCAGTTCCGGGTGCTGCTCCATTAGCAGGAAAACTTCCAGCAGGGCGAACGGGTTGTAGCCAAAGATGCCGGCATTTACGGCTTCCAGGTAACCGTTGCGCGCATGAAAGCGCTTGTTGATAACTACCGGTTCGCCAGGACCTCCCGGGAACAGGATCTCCTCGTGAAACAGTTGCAGCAGCATTTCATTCAGCCGGCTGAGTTCCATAATGGTGCGGTAATACTGCTTCATGAAGGCCTCGACACCGAGGCGATTTTCATCGTTGCGGTAGCCGAACTGCTCGGCCAGGGTGCGCTGGTAATCGAACAGCAGGCGGTCCTCTCCGCGCCCGGTCAGCATGTGCAGTGCAAAACGGATTTTCCACAATTGCTCACGACCCTCGACCAGCGTCTGGTATTCCTCGCGGGTCAGGAACTTGTGTTGCACCAGTTGTTCCAGCGAGGCGGTACCGAAATGCCGGTTGGTCACCCAGGTGATCATCTGGATGTCGCGTAGTCCCCCTGGGCCTTCCTTGATGTTCGGTTCCAGGTTGTAGCCGGTGTCGTGGTACTTGCGGTAGCGTGCGCGCTGCTCCTCGACCTTGGCCTTGAAGAAATCCCGGCTGGACCAGATACGGTCTGCGCCGGTGGCTTCCTGCATGCGCGCAAACAGCGTGTCTGACCCGGCCAGCAGTCGTGCCTCCATCAGGTTGGTGACCACTGTGATGTCTGCAAGTGATTGCTCAACACAGTCGTCAATCGTGCGCACGCTGTGGCCGACCTCCAGCCCGATATCCCAGAGGAAAGTCAGCAGTGCTTCCAGTTGGGCATTGAACTGTTCACCGGCATCGTCCGGCAGCAACAGCAACAGGTCGATATCCGAGCCCGGCATCAACTCGCTGCGTCCGTAGCCGCCTACGGCGGCCAGTGCCAGCGTGTCGACTGCCGCGCCCATATGCAGTTGCCAGGCTTGCAGCAGGACATGGTCAACCAGCCAGGAGCGGGCAAGCAGCAAGGTGTGTGTGTCGCAGCCGGCATCAAATTTTTCCTTGATGACGGCGCGGCCGGATTTCAGGCAGGTCTTGCAGGCGGTCAGCCGCGTGGCACCGGCGTCATGCATGCCGGCCAGTGGCGCCAGGTCAAACCATGTTTCGAAGTCTTCCTTTCCCGCCGGTGCTGTCTGCTGCTTGCCCATGAGCGCAGGCGTGTCAGATTTCATCGCCGGGCAGACAGGTGAGTACCTCGTGCCCGTCTTCCGTCACCAGGATAGTATGTTCCCATTGCGCTGACTGGCTATGGTCCTTGGTTACGACGGTCCAGCCGTCCGGCAGCAACCGGGTATGGCGCTTGCCGGCATTGACCATGGGTTCGATAGTAAAGGTCATGCCGGGCTCGAGGCTCAGGCCGGTACCCGGGTTACCATAATGCAGAACCTGTGGATCCTCGTGGAACTCCCGACCGATGCCATGGCCGCAGTACTCGCGTACGATGGAACAGTTGTTGGCCTCGGCATATTCCTGGATGGCATGGCCGATGTCACCGAGACGTACCTGCGGTTTCACCATGTCGACACCGATACGCATGCACTCGTGGCTGATGCGGGCCAGGCGTTCGGCAGCAACCGTGGGCTCGCCGACAAAAAACATCTTGCTGGTGTCGCCGTGGAAGCTGTCCTTGATGACCGTGATGTCGATGTTCACGCTATCGCCCTTTTTCAGTTTCTTTTCGCCCGGGATACCATGGCAAACAACGTGATTGACCGAGGTGCAGATCGATTTCGGGAAGCCGCGGTAATTGAGCGGGGCAGGGATAGCCTGCTGCACGTTGACGATGTAGTCGTGGCAGATGCGGTCAAGTTCCAGGGTGGTGATGCCGGGTTGCACGTGTGGCCGGATCATCTGCAGGACCTCGCCCGCGAGCTGGCCGGCTACGCGCATTTTCTCGATCTCTTCCGGGGTCTTGATGGTAACTGGCATCTAACTTCCTGGTTTATGGGGGGTTGTCCGACTGTACAGGGGTGTCGCCGGATTGCTGAACGACCGAGTGTATGGTATAAAGGCGGGCTTGTTAAGTGGCCTATTTCATGCCACTGGCAAAATACACACATGTGCCGGCACATACAGCAGGGTGCCCGGTGGACCGCAAGGTTACCCGGGTTGTTGTTATGGAGCACATGGAAGACCAACCCGAAATTTGGAGAAGTAGACAATGGCAGACATCACTATGCGCCAGATGCTGGAAGCTGGCGTGCACTTTGGTCACCAGACCCGTTACTGGAACCCGAAGATGGCACCGTACATCTTTGGTGAGCGCGGCAAGATCCATATCATCAATCTGGAAAAGACCCTCCCGCTGTTCAATGATGCGATGAATTTCCTCAGTAGCATGGTCGCCAATGGCGGTACCGTGCTGTTCGTCGGCACCAAGCGTGCTGCGCAGACCGCAATCATGGAGAATGCACTCCGTTGCGGCATGCCATTTGTGAACCACCGCTGGCTTGGCGGCATGCTCACCAATTACAAGACCGTGCGCCAGTCCATCAAGCGTCTGAAGGATCTTGAAACCATGTCGACGGACGGCTCCTTCGAGAAGATTGGCAAGAAGGAAGCCCTGATGCTGACGCGCGAGCTGGGGAAACTCGAGCGCAGCCTGGGCGGTATCAAGGACATGCGTGGCATTCCGGATGCGATGTTCGTGGTCGACGTCGGTTATGAAAAGATCGCCATCAGCGAAGCCAGAAAACTCGGCATTCCGGTGGTTGGTATTGTCGATACCAATAATTCAATCGAGGGCATCGACTACGTAGTTCCCGGTAACGACGATGCAATCCGTGCCGTGCAGCTGTATGTGGAAGCGGCTGCTAATGCCATCGATACCGGCAAGCTGAGCGTGGCCCTTGCTGTGGCCGACTTAACAGACGAATTTGTCGAGCTGGAAGAAAAAGATGCCAGCAAGCCGGCGCGCAAGAAGGCGCGCAGCGCGGCCCCGAAGAAGGTGGCCAGCAAGGTGACGGTGAAAAAGAAGGCCGCCACCGAGAAGGCCGCCACCGAGAAGGCTGTCACCGAGAAGGCTGTCACCGAGAAGGCTGTCACCGAGAAG
>CBEULV010000184.1:0-3709 GCA_965544015.1 uncultured Gammaproteobacteria bacterium
CACAATCCGCCGGCTCGCTGGTCTACCCATTCTACTACCTTCTCTACGAAGTAGCCTCGGAGATACTGCTGGTACATACCGCGCTCTACATGAATCAGAACATGACCACCATGCAGGCCAAGCGACTCGCTCCGCTACTGTATGCAGGCTCCCAGATGGGGATTATCCTGGGCGGCCTGTTACTGGCTGTTGCGGTTCCGGTAGTGGGCACCCAGAATATGCTGCTTGTATGGTGCGCCCTGCTTGTGCCGGGCATCCTGCTGATCGTTACCTGGCACCGGCGCAAAGGTCCATCGACACATTTCCGGCCGCCACACCGGGGCAGCAGGATTTTCTATGAATGCGCCAACCAGGTAAAGCAGGGGCTCAGGTACAGCTGGTCCTCTGACCTGCTGCGGGCGGGATCTTTTGCCCTTTTCTTCATGGTCATAGCATTCTACATCCTCTGTTACAGTACCCATCGGGTGTATGCGCAAACCTTCGAGACAGAGGCTGACCTGGCCAGCTTTTACGGCATGCTCACGGCAGCAACCAGTAGCATTGCACTGTTAACACAGCTATTTATTACCAACAGGGCCATCAGGCGTTACGGTGTACGCCGTATCAACCTGCTGTTCCCGTTGACCACGCTGGCCGCACTCTCGACTCTGGCTGCCAGTTTCACCCTGCCCTCCGCCCTGTTTGGCAGTCTCAACAAAGACGCCATTATGCCCGCCTTCAGGAACCCGGTCAGGACACTGTTTTACAGTATCATCCCGGCCTATATACAGGGCCGTGCCCGTGCGATCTCCGTCGCCGTGGTATTGCCGGCAGCGTTGTTCTTCTGCGGTCTGCTGCTGTCGGTGATGCAGAAAATGGATAGCCCTGAATTCTTCCTGCTGCCAGGCATGGCAGCTGCCCTGATGTACCTGTACTACAACAGAAGCATGAACCGGGCATACGAGGGAACCCTGATCAACACGCTCAAGGAAAGACTGTTTCTGCCGGATGAGCGCCTGTATTCAGAACTCCACGGCGCAGGCAAGGAGGTTTTCGATGAGATTGTTCAAGGGCTCAACCACGAAGACCCGGAGGTTGCCATCGCGTTTGCACGGTTACTGGTCGGCTCTTTCCCGGAACAGGCGGCAGAACTGATATTTGCACGGCTTGATTCAGCCGATACCGCCACTGCAGACCAGCTCCTCGGCCTGCTTGGAGAAACCGATTTAAGCCAGTATCGGGAAAGATTATACAAACTGACTGAACGGGGTGACGCACATTTCCAGGCAACGGTCATACACCTGCTGGCCAGACAGAAGGATCCAGGCTACCTGCAACAGGCCACAAGGCTGCTGGAGCATTCCAACCCCCGGCTGCGCGCTGCAGGAATTCATTATTGCCTGCACCAGCCCGTAGCAGACAAGGAACCGGAGCACCTGGTGCAGAAATGGCTGGGACTGATAGGGGGCGATACCGGCGCCTGCAAGGCAGCCCTCACGCTTATTCCTGACTTGTCACTGACCGGCTTACAGCACCGTGAAAAACTGGAAGACGCGTACCAGGAAGCATTTGTTCGCATGCTGGCCATTGATGCAACGGATACGCGTATCTGCACGCTCAACGGCTTAAGCCGCTGGGAAAGACCACTGCCTGATACCGCATACCCGGCATTATTGCAGGCACTGTCTGACGACAGTCCGGATATACGTACCGCCGCAACCCATTGTCTGCATCTCAAGGGGAACCATTCCCGTACACCGCATATTTTACGCGCCATATCTGACAGCCACCCCGGGGTCCGCGAGGCGGGAATCAACGCGCTGAAGGCGATCAGTAAAGACTTCTCGGCATCGGCACTCAGCCTGATTCTTGAAAACACACCCCCGCTACGCGGACAAATCGCCCTGCTTGAATCCCTGGTGCAATCAGGTCTGCCGAAAGTTGACTGTGAACGGCTGGCAATGAGCAAGGCGGAAGAGGCGTGCCAGCTACAGGATGCTATAACGACCATGGAAGCCAGCAAGGATCCTGACTCCCCTGCTGGATCATTGATAAGACTGGTGCTACAGGAGCGCCTGGAGCAGACCGTCCAGCTCGCCCTGCTGGCACTCGAACCCCTGTATGAAGCAGGCACCATCAAGATCATCCGGGCAGGCTTTGCGAGTGGCGACCGGCGCCATATCGAAAATGCGATTGAGGTACTCGGAAACCTTGAATGCTGCAACGCTACCAAACTGCTGCTGCAGGTGCTCACTCGCATGCATGACGACCAGCATGCACATCATGCGCCGGGAATCGATACAATTACCGGGGTAATCGAGTGGTGCACCACACACCCGGACAAATGGTTACAGCAGTGCGCAGGGTATTTCATGCAGGAGACAAAGACTGGAGATGCCCGTGTCTGACCTGTTCAAGCGCTTGCTGCTGCTCAAACATTCCCAGATATTCTCCATGGTATCAACCGAAGACCTGCGCATGGTCGCCGGATCACTGGAACAGGTACAGTTCTTCAGGGGTGACCGCATATTCGAAATCAACGACCAGGGCGACCACCTGTACCTGCTGGTATCAGGCAAGGTGGGCATATCCATTGACACGGACCCGGGCAGCAGAAACTTTATCGCCACCTTTGGCCCGGGGGACTGCTTTGGCGAGATGAACCTGCTGGATGACATGCCACGCTCTGCAACTGCCCATGTCCTTGAGGACGCTGTCGTGCTGACTCTCGAGAAATCACGCTTGCGTGGATTGATCCTGAGTTACCCCGAGATCAGTATCGGCATGCTGCGTTCCATGTCCATGAGACTGCGGGAAGCCAATCTCAGAGCACCTACAGTACCGGAAGGCAACAAGGAGAACCCCTGTGCAGACAACAAATAAGAAAGCCAAGGGAAACCTGTATACCGTGTTGCTGCTGGCATGCCTGCTGCCCTGTTACGGACTTTATGCGGGCAGTACAAAGGACTCCCGGAACAGTGACCCGCATTATACCGATGCCGGCTTCTTCGACATTCATGTCTGCAACTGGCCGGACCGCCCGACCTTTTTCATGGCCCTTTTCTCGACTGTCAAATTCGATGCGATAAAAAGCATCGAGATCGTGACACCTGAAAAACAGCCGCTGGCACAACTTGACCTGAGCCGTTACCGCACTATCGAGAAAAAGGGCGCGCCTGAAAAACGGGTATTCATCAACCAGCTTGCAATACCGCCAGGTGCCGGAGACGGCTGGTACTCCGCCCGCATCACGCTTGGCGATGGAAGCGAGTACAATGCACGGGATTTTGTGGAAATATCCAGACTGGGACAGACCAGCGGACAGCTTCCGGCCAACGAGTCGGAAGTTGCCTTGCCCCGCTCCCTGCGGTGGGACCCTGTCCCGGAGGCCGGTTTCTACCAGGTATTCATCCGCGACCTGTGGAATGACGACAAACTGATACACACCTCGAAATTGCTCGATCGCCCCGAACTTGTATTACCACAGGGGCTTATCAAGCCTGGCGGTTACTATTCCTGGATCGTGCATGCACGCGATACCAACGAGGACCCCGTGCTGGGTGATTTCAATCATGGCTCGCTGAACAAGCCGACTACGTTTACCGTCGCTCCCTGAGCGCCCTGTGAAATTTATTTCGACGTGTGCTCGAAAATACCGCTCCAGTCCTCCGGCAAACCACGTGCATGCAACGCGTCGATCCGCTCCAGGTAAAGGGCATACAACCTGTGC
>CBEULV010000185.1:0-3686 GCA_965544015.1 uncultured Gammaproteobacteria bacterium
TCCTGTGGACAAGACAGAGGCCAGAAGAAGATTTGGCATCCCGCCGCATGCAAAGGTAATGGTATCTGTTGGAGCGTTGGTAGAGCGCAAGGGATTTCACCGGGTCATTGAGATTCTGCCTGAATTACTTAAATCCGAGCCCGATCTGCATTATCTTGTTGTCGGTGGGGCGAGCCCGGAAGGTAACTGGCGCACAGAGCTGGAGCAGCAGGTCAGGGAACTCCGTCTGGACAAACAGGTTCACTTTCTTGGTGCCATGCCCTCAACGGAACTCAAGTGGCCGCTCTCGGCGTCGAATGTGTTCGTGCTTGCAACGAGCAATGAAGGGTGGGCCAATGTCTTCCTGGAAGCGATGGCCTGCGGTCTCCCTGTTATTACCACGGATGTTGGTGGTAATTCGGAGGTTGTGAGTCGACCGGAACTGGGTGCTGTCGTACCGTTTGGCAATCAGGAGGCGCTTCGTGAGGCGCTGCGCAACGCACTGGGACAGGCCTGGGACAGCGCGCTGATTCGTGCCTATGCCGAAGAAAATGCCTGGGATACCAGAGTGGCATGCCTGACAGATGAATTCAGCCAGATCGTAACAGCGGATCGTCGGGCTGCCGGGGAAGATTCGCAGGCGGGTATGGAGGTCGGGCGCAAATGATCAGACCTCTGCTTGCCCGGCACCTGATCTATCCGATCCATGAACGCCTCATGAAACGACCTACGTTTGGCTATCTTTCGGAACTCGAGGACAGTCAATGGCTGACACGTGCCGGGCTCGAAAAGCTGCAGGAGAAGAAACTGACCGACTTGATCAAGTCGGCTTGTGCACACACACCCTGGCATCGGGAACGAATCCTTGCAGCCGGGATCGATCCCGATGGCGATGTGACGCTTGAAGCCCTGCGCACTCTGCCTGTCATGGACAAACAGGATGCGGCCACACATGGTGACCAGATGGTATGGCACGCTGTGCCTGGTGGTACCTTTAAATACAATACCGGTGGATCCAGTGGCCAGCCGCTAATCTTCCATTATGGCCGTCGGCGACAGGCATCGGATGCAGCGGGCCGCATGCGGGCCCGGCGCTGGTGGGGTGTCGAGCCTGGCGACCCGGAAGTCTATCTGTGGGGTGCGCCGGTAGAGCTGGACAAGATCGATCGAGTGAAGACATTACGTGATCGCCTGTTGAATCAACTGGTGCTCAATGCCTTCGAAATGTCGCCTGCCAGCATGGATGCCTATGCGCAGGCGATCCAGTCCTACCAGCCATGTTGCATCTATGGCTATGCCAGCTCACTGGCCCTGTTTGCCACCCATGTGATCGAGCGGTCAATCAGGTTCAGGTTGCCTCGATTGAAAGTCGTATGCACCACGGGCGAACCATTGTTCGAATATCAACGGCAGCTGATTGGCAAGGCCTTCCAGGTCCCGGTGGCGAATGAATTCGGCAGCCGTGATATCGGTTTTACTGCCCATGAGACGCCGGAAGGGCAGATGCTGCTGATGAGTGAAAGCATCATCCTGGAGGTGCTGGATGCGCAGGGCCGGTCCGTCGCTCCAGGTGAAACGGGGGAAGCCGTAATGACAGCGCTCGAATCCCATGCACAGCCCTTTATACGCTACCGTACGGGTGATGTGGTCCGCGTTTCAGACGATTCCTGCCGGGCAGGACGTGGATTGCACGTAATCGGTGAGGTGCTGGGTCGCATGACAGACTTTATCCTGCGCCCGGACGGTACCATCATGCACGCCCTTGCCGTTATATATGTTCTGCGTGCAGTGGAGGGCGTGGCCGAGTTCAAGATAATACAACACACGGTACATGACATCGAGGTTCTGGTGGTGCCCAATGCCGGCTGGCAGGAGACCGCCCGGGTCAGTATTGAGCGTGGCTTGCAGAAGCGCCTGGGGGAAGATATCCGGATTGATCTTCGTCTGGTTGAGGCTATTCCACCAGAGGCCTCCGGCAAGTATCGCTACGTGGTCAGCGAGGTGCCGCTCCCGGACAGCCTTAAGCTGGCCATGCAATCGCCGATTAACTGACCAGGGATCATGGATCGAAAAAATGAATATCGTAAAGCTTGCCTCACTGCCTTTCCGCTATCGCCCCTGGCAACCACGTCATGCCAGGCTCATCGCTGCGGATATGTTCAGGCCGGCGACCGAAGAACAGCGGGCCCACAAGGTCCATTTGCAGGGTGCCATAGACTGGCTGTGCCGTGCCCAGGATGTCAGGGGCGCAAAGGACGACAAGGGGGGGGTATCTGCCGGCTGGAGTTTCGAGGACGGCTGGCTACCCGCTTATCCAGAGACCACAGGCTATATCATCGAAACGTTTCTTGCCGCTGCCGACATCCTTCAGCAACCGGAGCTGGTTGGGCGTGCGAGGCAAATGATCGACTGGGAACTTTCCATTCAGCTGCCTGACGGGGCGTTTCCCGGGCATTTCGGCGAGGCAGGCAGCAGGCCGGTTATCTTCAATACGGGACAGATCATGCATGGACTGATCGCCGGCCACACCCGGTTGGGGCGGGAAGAATGCCTGGAGTCGGCTGTGCGGGCCGGTCACTGGCTCAGGCGGCAGCAGGATGATGATGGCTGCTGGCGGAAATTCGAGCACAATAATTTTCCTCATGTTTACAATACACGTGCTACCTGGGCCTTGCTGGCAACAGGTTTGCTGGCCGGCGACAGGGATTTGATCGTGGCTGCGAAACGCAATCTGGAATGGGCGCTGACACAACAAACAGGTTCCGGATGGTATGCCACCAATGCCTTTGAGCCGTTCCGTTCACCGTACACCCACACCATCGCGTATGCGCTCCGCGGGTTTCTTGAGTCCGGGCAGCTGCTTGACGAGGATCGCTACCTGCATGCTGCCATCAAGGCGGGCAAGGCAATGGCGGGTGTGCAGCGCGAGGACGGTTGGCTTGCCGGTACCTACAAGGATGGCTGGGTAGCGGATGCCGGTTACTGTTGTCTCACCGGCCTGGCACAGATGAGCCTGAACTGGATACGGCTCGCGCAGATCACCGGAGATGACAGTTTTCGCAGCCATGCACAGGCGGGGCTGGCCTATATCAAGGCAACCCAGAAGCTGGAGGATTCGGATGATGCGGTGCGCGGCGGCATCGCAGGCTCCTTTCCCATCTGGGGT
Source organism: uncultured Gammaproteobacteria bacterium (assembly GCA_965544015.1). Lineage (GTDB taxonomy): Bacteria > Pseudomonadota > Gammaproteobacteria > UBA9214 > UBA9214 > UBA9214. The sequence continues at coordinate 3,146 of CBEULV010000185.1, forward strand.
GATTATTCCCGCTTCGAGTACCCCAACTGGGCGGCAAAGTTTTTTTCCGACGCACTGATGATGGACATGACTGATACGGCGGTGCCGCCAGTCCCACTGGTTGAGAGTGCGCAATAGCTTGAACAGGCTCCGGATCATGGTTCTTTGTGGCCATTCGCCACGGCATCTTTATGTGGCCAATGCATTGTGTCGGGCAGCAGAGGTGCTTGCCATTGTGCAGGAGACCGGCAGTGAGTGGAACATGCGCAAAGTCGTCAGGACATTGCGGCCAGACAATTTATTTCGTAAATCGTGGCGCTGGTCCAGGGACCGTCGGCGCTATTACGGCAATCCGGAGGCCGGGTACTTTTTCGCTGACAGAACATCGAAGCTGGATCAACCGGACCTGGTCAATGAGGTGCCCTATATCAATCACCCGGATGTGGTGCAGCTTGCCAACAAACTGAAGCCTGACCTGATTGCTGTATTCGGCACTTCGCTCATCAGGGGTGATTTGCTGCAAAAAGGCCGGCTCGGTATCGGTAATTTACATGGTGGATTG
>CBEULV010000186.1:0-3680 GCA_965544015.1 uncultured Gammaproteobacteria bacterium
GGAGCCCGGTACTGCGGGTCGATCACGCCGCTGTGCTGGGCACCTGTTTCAGCTGTCACAACGGCACCACGGCCACCGGCAAGACACCGACCCACATTGCCAGTGGCACTACCTGTGATGACTGCCACACGACCAACGCCTGGGTGCCGGCAGTGTTTGATCATGTCGATGTTGCACCGGGAACCTGCACTACCTGCCACAACGGCAGCACGGCGACCGGCAAGACGCCGACCCACATTCAGACCAGCGCACAATGTGATGACTGTCATTCCACCATTGCCTGGTTCCCGGCCAGCTTTGATCACAGTCTGGTCACGGGCACCTGTTCCAGTTGCCACAATGGCAGCACGGCAACGGGCAAGCCGTCCGGCCATTTTGTAACCAGCCTGCAGTGCGACGAATGTCATACCTCAAACAACTGGCTGCCACTGGTGTTTCGCCATACCTCTGGCGCCTATCCAGGTGATCACCGGGTCAATCCACTGTGCACCGATTGTCATGGCAGCAACAGCCAGACGGTGACCTGGCAGGCCCCGACCTACCAGCCGGACTGTGCTGCCTGTCATGCCAGCGACTACATACCCTCCGAGCACAAGAATGCGACGGTCAGTGAGAACCGGGACTGTGCCGGAATCTGTCACGAGGACTCGCCGCGACACAGCATTTTCAATTCGGACTGGGAGACCTGAGTGCCAACACCTCGCGCAGTATCGATTGTGTTGCCGGCGGCATGGCTGAGCGCCATGCTTTGGCAAGCTGTTGCCTGGTCGCAACCTGCCAGAGACAGGTTGCTGGACTGTATCGATGTGCAGGAAGGCGACGTGGAAACCAGGCTGCAAATAAACATGACCATACCGGTCCGCTATGTCAGCCATTTTCCCCGTTCATCGGGTAACGAATTGCACATCAAGTTGACACCGATAGCAATTAGCCCGGGCGATCGTGATGCCCTGTTTGCACGCGAATCTCTGGTACCCGTGGAACATGCACAGTCATTCCTCAGCGAAGTGATCTACGAAGGTGACATTGAGGGTGGTCCGTACCTGACCCTGTTATTCAACCGCAGCGTTCATTTCTCGGTAGAGCAGGGGCGCGATTCGCGCAGTATCGTGGTGCGGATAACGCTGCCTGCAGCACAACCCTTACAGCCCGGCAACAACCCTGCCCGGTAATGAACTATCTAACATGCCGTCGCCCCGTTCTTGCCAGCCTGCTGGCCCTTTTCGGCATCCTGTTCGCTGTTCCGGTCCTTGCACAAATCGATGTGCTCGACAGCATCGATGTCACACACCAGGCCGGGCAATCGGAGATCCGTCTCCATCTCAATATCCCGGTGCGCTACAGGTCTCATGTGCCGCAGCGTTCCGGTGATGTGCTGCGCATCGAGGTCGAACCAGTGGCGACACTGGGTGCCGAGGAGGATGTACTGTTCGGCACGGAATCCATCCAGTGGAGTGCAACCGACCAGGTGCCACTTTACGAAGTGGTGTACGAAAGCTCGGGGTTCTCCACGGCGACCATTACCCTGCAGTTCGAGCATGAGGTTGAATTCGAGCTGCCGCCTGAACCGGATATCCGCAGCCTGGTGATTGTGGTCAGGCACCCGGCCAGAGCAGGTATCGAGCCCGCGCGCGTGGCGGACAGTGATTATCCCTATGCCATCAACCTTGCCTCATCGACGGAACCGTTTTCCGCGACAGCACTACCGGAGCTCGATGTGTTGCTGGCGTACCGCTTGTATACCACGCGTTTTGTCAAGGATGGTCGGACCTGGAACCGTCTGCGGCTGGGATTTTTCACCGACAAGCCCGAGGCTGAAACGGTGTTGCGCAAGCTGCAGCCGTACTTTCCCGGTGCCTGGATTACCCCGGTAAGCGCCACTGAAAAACTGCAATCGGAACACAGTCTGCTTGGCAGGCAGGAAGAGCGTGCAGTGACGGTGCCAACGCCGCTCGTGCCGCAGGCACCACCGGCCGGCAGTGTGAGCGCTACGGAAACGGAAAATATCGCGAGCCTGATGGAACAGGCAAATGGCATGATGACCGACAAGGATTATGATGGCGCGGTGCGGCTGTATACCAAGATATTGCAATATCCCGAGCATGCACACAGCCGTGACGCATTGGAGTTCCTGGGGCTTGCCCGCCAGCGCAAGGGGCAAACGGCACATGCCAAGGCGTCCTATAAGAACTATCTGCAGCAGTACCCGGAAGGCGAGGGTGCCGCGCGTGTGCGGCAACGACTGGCCGGCCTGCTGACAGCGACCAAGGCGCCACGCGGCAAGCTGGCAAGTGCCGGAGGCCGGGGACGAAAGACCTCCGCCTGGGATGTATTCGGCGGGTTTTCACAGTTTTACCGGCGCGACGAGAACACCTCGAAGGTCAATGATGAGGACGAACTGACCACGGTGACGCAATCCTCGCTTTCCTCGAACCTCGACATTACCGGCCGGCTGCTGAGCGGGGATTATGACCTGCGCACGAGGTTGACCGGTGGCTACCTGCATGACTTCCTGAATAAGGGCGAAGACAACGAGAGCACGGTCAGTTCACTGTATTTCGATGCCCGGAACCGGCAGCGCAACCTTGGTCTGCGCCTGGGGCGGCAATCACGCAGCAGCGGTGGTGTGCTGGGGCGTTTTGACGGGCTGCTGCTGGACCTGCCGCTGACCAGGGTGCTGAGTATTGCCGCCACGGGCGGGTATCCGGTCAATTCATCGCGCGACGGTTTTGACGAAAGCCGGTACTTCTACGGGATCAACCTGGAACTGGAAGGATTCGCCAGGGGCTGGGATGCAAACACCTTCTTTATCGAGCAGCGGGCGGACAGCCTTATCGACCGGCGTGCGGTAGGTGGCGAGCTGCGCTATTTCGACGCCAGGCGCTCGTTCTTTGCACTGGTCGACTACGACATTCTGTATGATGAACTGAATACCGCGCAGTTACTGGGTAACTGGACGAGCAGTGACAAAACAACCGTGAACCTGGTGCTCGATTACCGCAACAGTCCGATACTGACCACCACGAATGCCTTGCAGGGTCAGACCGTCACTACGCTTGATGCATTGCTGGAAAGTTTTACCGAGGACGAGGTATATGCAATTGCGCAGGACCGTACTGCAACCAGCCGGCTGGTAACGCTGGGGGTATCACGGCCGATCACGGAAAGACTGCAGGTCAGCGGTGATGTGTCGCTGTCAAAACTGTCCGCGACCGCCGCCTCTGACGGGGTTGAGGCTGTACCGGGTACCGATATTGAGTACTTCTACAATCTGCAACTGATCGGCAGTAATCTGCTCAAGGAAGGCGATATCACAATTCTTGGCCTGCGTTTTATCGATGCCACCACGACGGACACGACTTCCCTGTCAATGAATACGCGTTACCCGGTGACCCGTGATTTCCGGGTCAATCCGCGTATGCGCGTCGATTTCCGGCGCAACCTGGTGGATGATACGGAACAGTTTATCTACCGGCCCTCGGCGCGCCTGACCTGGAACATCCGGCGCAGGTTCCGGCTCGAGGCCGAGCTGGGCGGCGAATGGTCGGATCGTGAGATCGTTACCGGTTCGACGCAATCGCGGAGCTATTTCATCAACCTGGGTTACCGGGCGGATTTTTAATGGTAACAAGGCAGTTACAGCCATCCGTGAGCTGTCCGTGACGGAAAACGACAGGGAC
>CBEULV010000187.1:0-3660 GCA_965544015.1 uncultured Gammaproteobacteria bacterium
AGTGCGTGTGTGTTGTTCGGGTAAACGACAATGCAATCGTGTGTGACTGGCGAGGCCGGTGTGTGCATGTACGTTACTTTCCTGATCAGTCGGGTGGTGTTTGTATACATAAGGTGAATGAATAACACATACATGTCGGTGTGACGCATTACGTCACATTTTTCGGAAGAATTAACACTTTGCAGGTTGATTAAATGTGCGGAAACTTTTGTCTGTATGCGGGTAAAGCGCAATATACTTTTTACAAACATAAACTTATGTTATGTCTGTGCTTTGTGTGCTGATTCCGGTGTTAAAGGATTCCGACACTCTTTTGTTGTGCCAGGAACATCTGGTTTGCCTGTCTGAACGCAGATTTTATTCCAGTGACAGTATGAAATCCCAGTGTTCGTTGCTGATCGGCATAATCGACAGGCGGTTACCGCGTCTGACTAACGGCAAGTCTGCCAGTGCATTATGTTCCTTGAGTTCGGATAAAGTGATTACGCGTTTCAGCTTGCGTACAAAACGCACATCAACCATGTACCAGCGCGGATTATCGGGGTCACTCTTGGGATCGAAATACTTTGCATCCGGGTCAAAGGCGGTGAAATCGGGGTAGCCGCACCGAATGATTTTCATAATGCCGGCTATCCCGGGTTCCTTGCAGTTGGAATGGTAGAAGAAGGCCAGATCACCCTTGCGCATGTCATCACGCATCATGTTACGCGCCTGGTAATTGCGTACGCCTTCCCACATGTCGGTTTTTTTCGGAAGCGCATGCAGGTCATCAATACCAAACACATCGGGTTCGGATTTCATTAGCCAGTAACTCATGTGTGGCCCCGGTTGGTGTTGTTAAAAAGATACAAAAATGATGAATTACATAGGTGTCTTGTTCGTTCAGCGCATGGCCGGGTGACAACCGGTCTCGGTTGCGATCGCATTCAGGGGAACATCCCAGCGATTGGGTGTGATCGTGCGTTGTCGCTGCAATTGATAGGCGAGTCCGATCAGTGTCGGTTTACGCCAGTAACGACGTGCATGCAGAAATGCAAAGCTGCGGTCATAAAAGCCGCCGCCCATGCCAATGCGGTGCCCGGCCGCGTCAAATGCGACCAGTGGCATCAGCACCAGGTCCAGTGTGCATGGCTTGACCAGCCGGCGGTGCTGCGGTTCCGGGATGCCGTAACGGTTTGCCACCAATGTATCGCCGGGCTGGTAATGCGCAAACCAGAGTTTGCCGTGCGCGAACGGCACCAGAATCGGCAGATACAGGGTCCGGCCCATTGACCAGAGGCATTCCATCAGTGGAGAGGGATCGATTTCGCCATCTGCCGGCAGGTATGCGGCTATATGTCGGCTGTTTCTCAGCAGCGGGTGCGTGCAGGCGTGCTGCGCCAGTTGTACCGCGCAGGACCGGGCTGTTGCTTCCGGTAGTGCACGGCGTTGCTTGCGGATGGACTGGCGTAGTGCTTGATAGTCAGGCATGGCGGGTGAACGGACTGGGGTGTGCGAGCCCCGTTCAAGGCTTGCTTTACAGTAAGAGGGCATCCTCCGCATGTGTCGGTGTCGCTGTTGCCCTTGAACCAGCGGTTCAAGAGGGGGACGGCAGTGATGCCTCAGGCTTTCCACTCATGGCGGACATGCACATGGCACCAGCTTGAGTCCCCTGAGATGGAAATTAGGCTCAAGGAGATCTCAGCGACTGTCGAACACGGCAGGGGATGCCCGAACCTGATCGGTCGGTGGGCATACACCACTAATTCAATTCTGACTGCCGGTATTTGGCCAGTGTCTTTTCGACCCTGGTATTCAGTTTCTTGAGGCGCGTACCTGCCGAACTGGACAGGTCGCTGGAGGTCCCGACACCCAGTTCGATGGCCTCATGTGCGATATTAAGGCCAGCCATCACGGCGATACGGTCCATTCCAACAACCTTGCCACTGGAACGGATTTCCTTCATCTTTTCGCTCAGGTGCCTGGCGGAAGCCTTCAGGGCAGTCTCTTCACCTTCCGGGCATGCGACCATGTATTCCTTCTCAAAAATGGTGACCTTGATAGCGCCGCTCATGCCCCGGTCTCCAGTGACTTCAGGCGCGTGACGATGGCGTCAACGTGGTTGCGCACCAGGTCATGTTTTTCCAGCAAACCGGCGCGTTCTGTCGCCAGGGATTCCTGCTGGGAGCGTAATGAACGGTTTTCCTTCATCAGGCGTTCGACAATATCAAGCAAACTCCCTACCTGCTCTTCCAGCAGATCGAGTTCCTTTCCGGTGTTCGGATGATCGGGTTGTTTTACCATGCAGCCAATATAGTGCGCTTGCCGGACAGGGTCAATATTGACACTGGCAGTACTATACTTGCCGGCACAGGGAATTCGGGCTGCTACCGCATGAGGGCCGGTGTGGTATAAACACATATATATAGTATCCGGTGCCGCTGTGGCCTGGACCAGGAGATGGATATTGAACGCGACAACTACATGCACCTATGCCGAGCTTGAGCGCCGCCTGCAGGCGGCCGGCGCGGAAAGTGGCGCGGCCGAGGCGCACGGGGTGCTGAGCGGCACGGTCGCCGCAGGTGGCAAGGCATTACTGTCACTGTTGCTGGAGCATCTGCTGGGTGAAGGCAATACGCTCAGCGCGGCTGCGCAGGACTGCAGCGACATGCTGGATACACTGCAGACTGACATCCTGGCCCAGTTGCATGATGATAGCTTCGGTTTCGCCTTGCTGTTGCCGGCCGATTCGACAGCGCTGACGGTGCGAACCCGGGCGCTCAGTGAGTGGTGCGGGGGGTTTCTGTATGGCATGGCGCTGGGCGGCATCCGTGAAGGTGTCGACCTGCCTGAAACGATGCGCGAAGTGATGCATGACTTTTACGATATTTCGCATGCCGGGTTCAGTTGTGATGCGCCGGATGAAGACGATGAGACGGCCTATATGGAGATTACCGAGTATGTGCGCATGAGTGTGTTGTTGCTGCGCGAGGAATTGCAACCGGCCCCGGGGTCGGCGCGCCTGCAATAGGATGGTGAGCGGATGATTACCCGGAAAGAGTTCAGCCGGCGTCGCAAGCAGTTGATGCGCATGATGGGCAAGGATTCGATCGCCATTATCCCGACCTCCTCTGAACAGCTGCGCAACCGGGACGTGGAATTCCCGTTCCGGGCTGACAGCGACTTCTATTACCTGACCGGTTTCAGCGAGCCGGACGCGGTGGCTGTGCTGATTCCCCGACGCAAGCATGGCGAATACCTGCTGTTCTGCCGTGAGCGTAATGCCGAGCAGGAAATCTGGACCGGGCGGCGTGCCGGTACCGAGGGTGCGCTCGAGCAGTTCGATGCAGACGATGCCTTTCCGATCAGCGACATCGACGAAATCCTGCCCGGCCTGATGGAGGACCGCGAGCAGGTCTTCTACACCATGGGTGCACGCCCGGAATTCGACAAGAGTGTCATGGAATGGGTCAACCGCATTCGCCAGGGCAGCCGGCGGGGTGCGCGCACCCCGGACAAGTTCGTCGCCCTGGAGCACCTGTTGCATGACATGCGCCTGTACAAGAACCCCGCCGAGGTGCGCGCCATGCGTGCTGCTGCAAAGGTTGCCTGCAGTGCCCACCGGCGCGCCATGCAGGCCTGCCGGCCGGGTATGTACGAATATCAGGTGGAGGCCGAGCT
>CBEULV010000188.1:0-3656 GCA_965544015.1 uncultured Gammaproteobacteria bacterium
GCAGTTCTGTTTGCAGTCCCGTTGTCTTGCGCACGATGCTGATGTCGGCATCAACCGTGCCATCAATGTTGTAACCTTCTGCCAGCAGAGGTTGCAGCGTGGCCAGCGCAAAGTCGTCGATAACCACTTTGCTTTGCAGACTATCCGGGCCCCAGTTGCTGGTATCTATACAGATACTTGCCTGCTGTTGTTTCCAGCAGTGTGCGCTCACTTTTCCACTATCGGCCGACAGGCGCAGTTCCGGGTTCTGTTCCAACTGCCAGCTGTTTAACCCATCGGGCTGGATCTGACCGTACTCAATAGACTGAGTGAGATGTCCGTCCTGCCAACCACCGCTGGCACGGAGTTCCACATCAACCAGACCACCGGCCAGTTGCAAAGTCGATTGATGGTTGGCGAGGGTGCCGGGCAGGGTGAAGTCAAGCTTGCCGAGTTGTTGTTGATTGGCGACCAGGCCGGCCGCGACAAGATTGCCTGTAAGCCTGCTATTGCTCTGTAATTCCCCGCTCAGGGTAAACGTTTCCAGCGAATGCGAGCCCAGTGACACGGAGGCTGCTTCTGCCGTCAGGCGAGCCTGCGGGTCTTCAGGGCTGCCGCCGAGGATTATTGAAGTCTCCAATGCACCTTGCAGACCCGGCCACAACATCGCCAGGTCGGGTGCATTTGCATTAACCGAACCTGATAATTGCTTGCCAAGTTTTATATCAGCAGTCAGCTGGTTTGTGCCGGCATTGATGTTGGCATAAATCGCTGCAAGCTTTCCGCCAGACCATAATACGCGGCCCAGCCCGGTAAAATCTCTATCGGCAATTTGCGCTTTCGCTGCCTCCACATTGATCACAAAGACATCAGCCGATTCGATCTGCAGGCTGGAGTCAAACTTGAGCTGCCCCGGCAGGTCGCTATTGATGAGGCCGGTATTGATCTGTGTAGCATTGATTGTCAACTGCCCCTGCACTCCGTCACTATAATCGATCCGCCCTGATCCGGTGACCTGTCCGCCCAGTGTCTCTATGGAATAGGTGTCGATTCTGATTCCCTGCAGGTCGACGAGGGTCTCCAGTTGCATCGGTGCCTCCGGCCAGTTTTCGAGTAACACGATGTGATTACCCTGGAGGCGAGCGGAGCGGAAATCGCTGCTAACTGTGATGCTGCCCTGGTTGCTGTACAGAACCGTCTGACCCGGTAAGCGCAGACTCGACCAGTCAGCTACTCCAGCCAGTGACGGGTCAGTAAACAGGTTGTAAATAGTGCCATTGAAGTTCACCACTTCAGGTACATTGATCACTTGTCTAAAACTCAGCTTATCGATATTGCCGCTGAAACTGCCGGAGCCGCTCAGGTTTTCTGCCGGCATTTTCCAGCTGGCTGTTGCTTCCAGCCGACCGGGGTCCGGCCCGATTAGCTGACCACTGACTTGCAGGTTGATACCGTAGACTTGCGTCTTGAGGGTTTCAATTTCCAGACGTCCGTGGCCGATGGCTCCGGCAAGGTTCAGCTTGTCGAATTCCGCATCTTCGATGCGCAGTTTGTCGAGCCGCCCTGATTCTATATTTATCTGAACAGGAAAATCCAGCCAGAATAGCTCATCATCGACAGGGTCGTCGGTCGGGTCATCGGAAGTACCGTCGCTGCTTTCGGTTTCCAGTATGTCAACGCTAAGCTCGGCAATGTCTGCGCTATCGATATCGACCACACCCGCAAGCAAACTGGCGGGGCGCCAGCTGAGCGCAATCTTTGTGGCCCTGACTTCGACCAGGGGTAACGTAATGCTCAGGCGTTCGATATTAAGCCCGTCTGCCAGGGTGCCGGTGATGCCGCTTGCCTCGATAGTCACCGGCGCAAGGCCGAGACTTTGCTGCAGCAACCAGCGGCTGCCTGGCTCAGATCTTACCAGCCACGTCATTAGAGCAGTCAGCACGACTGTTGTTAGTAGTGCAAACAGCGCGGTTATTTTCAGCGCACGTTTCACAGGTCTGGCCCCAGCGTAATGTGCACCCGGTAATCATCCGGCGCGTCTTTTTCCAGCGGGACGGCTATGTCAACCCGGATAGGCCCGAGCGGCGAAAACCAGCGAATGCCGGCGCCAGCACCGGTCGCCGGATTGAAATCCTTGATGGTGTTGTAGGCATTGCCGCTGTCGACAAACACAGCCAGCGACCAGTCTGTAGTGATTTGCTGATCCAGCTCGATACTGCCAACCAGCAGGTTTTCGCCACCGACAACGGCACCGAATGGGTCTGTCGGCCCGAGTGAGTTGTAGGCATAACCGCGCACGCTGATGTCACCACCGGCGAAGTAGCGTACCGAAGCAGGCAGGGTGTCGAGACTGTCGATGAGGGTCGCGCCAGCTTCGGCCCGGGGTAACAGCCGTGCACCGGACCAGAGTTCGAACACCCACTTCGTGTTGCCGTACAGTTGCAGGAAACTGGTGTCGGAGATCAGGCTTTCCACGGCACCAAGCATTTGCACGCTGCTGCGGTGACCGGCGAGTGGACGTGGCGGATAGTCTTCTTCCACGAATGCGTAACCGATGCCCGGGGTAAGCAGCTCGGAGAATCCGTCATCTACCAGGCCGGCTTCGTAATCCTCCAGACGCAGGTTCAGGAATATGGTGCGTATCCAGCCGTTGTCGCGTTTTTGCACGCGCTGCACGCCGGCGCTGAACAGTTCGCTCCTGAAGCTGTCGTTGTCTTCGAGCTTGTAGCCAGTATCAATGGTAAACCAGTCCTTCGGCCTGTCGAGTGGTATACGATAGGTGAGGCCTGCGTCCGAAATCACCTTCGACACGTTGACATCGAACTCGATCTGGTGGCCACTGGAATTAACCCGCCGGTTGAGCACGCCAAAACGTAGTTTAGGTCCGACATCGGTGGCGTAACCGATGCCCGCGCTGTACTGGAACTTCTTGCCGGGTGTCAGTTTCACATGTATTGGCACATCGAAATGAGGTTCGCCGCGAGGGGCAGGTTTGAACACAACCTGGTCAAAATATGCACCGGTGATAAGGTCGCGTTGCAACCGTCTGACAAGTTTCGCATCGTAGGGTTCGCCCGGCGTGATGCTGACGAAGCGCCGGATCAGATCGGGGTCCAGTACCGCCTGGTCGAAGGTGGTTGCGCCGAATACATAACGCGGACCGGTTGTGAGATTTAGTCTGATGTCGGCCGCATGCGCAGCGGGATAAACGTCGATGCGCCGCTCGATGAACTCGGCGGCAAAGTAGCCACGGTCTCTGGCTACCCGGGTCATTCTGCGCGTGCAAACATCATAGTTGGCGTGTTGCAGAATATCCCCGGAGCGCAAAGCACACTCCCGGGCCGCGCTTTCCAGCTCGATATCCTGCGCGCCACCCGTGTCGATTTCTATGGACACGGTGCGCAGTTTAACCGGCTGCCCAGGTTTGATGGCAAAGCTCGCCTGCCAGCAGGTGTGACCCACCTCGAGCTTCTTCTCAATATTGATGTTGTAATAACCAACAACTTCAAGCGCCTCGCGAATCTCGGTTTCTGCATCGCTAAACAGGCGCCGGATCCGCCAGTCTGGCGCATCGCAGGTTTCGTCATCGAGCTGCATGTAGGCAAGAATGTTGTTGCGGATTTGTACATCGACACCGCTGATCGATACTTCTGCGTGTGTACAGTGCAGGCCGCCTA
>CBEULV010000189.1:0-3643 GCA_965544015.1 uncultured Gammaproteobacteria bacterium
AACGATCGCGCCTGCAAGGCGCTCCTGCAGTAATGTTAAACCGGCTTTACGACCCACTTGCCGGACTTGTTCACCAGTACGCGGTCGCATCCCATATCGGCGGCGGTACCGGCTTGGCCCGGCAAGGCACAGATCACACACTCGCCCCGGTTGCGCAATTGTGCAACCGCCTGCTGCAATGCCGGGTCATCTTCAGCCGGGGCAAACACAGCGCCCTTTCGGCTGCCGAAATCACGTTCACTCAGGTCCATGAGGATCCTGAGATCGGTACTGAAACCGGTTGCCGGCCGCGCACGGCCGAATACCTCACCGACTGCATCGTAGCGCCCGCCACGGGCAATTTCCTTGCCACTGCCCGGCACGAATACTGCGAACACCATCCCGGTCTGGTAACGGTAACCACGCAGTTCGGCAAGGTCGAAATCCAGTTGCACGCCACCTGCCCGTTGCTGCAGCCGCCCGGCGATTGCACGCAGGTTATCCAGCGCCCGCATGACCTCATCGCCAGCACCGTCCAGCACCTCGCGTGCTGCATCAAGCACCTCCGGCCCTCCATTCAGACCAGCCAGTGCGGCCAGCCGGCTACGCTGCCCGGCATCGCTGACGGTTGCATCCAGCAGGTCACCGATATCGCTAACGGCCTTGCGTTGCAGCGCGTCAAACAGGTCATTTTCCTGCGTTACCGACAGGCCGGCATCGCGTGCCAGCCCGCGAAAGATTCCGACATGCCCGAGATTAACGTGCAGCTCGCGGATTTCCATCAGGGCCAGCGATTCCAGCACCAGTGACAGAATCTCGACATCGCTCTCAATACCGGCATGCCCGAACAGTTCGGCACCCACCTGCAACGGGCTGCGCGACTCGCCAAAACCGTCACTGCGCGTGTGCAGCACGGTACCCATGTAACACAGGCGTGATGGCTCGTCACGGCGCAGGGGATGCGCGTCGATGCGCGCCGCCTGCGGGGTCATGTCGGCACGCAGGCCCATCATGCGACCACTCAGCTGGTCAGTCACCTTGAAGGTCTGCAGGTCGAGGTCATTGCCGGTACCGGTCAGCAGCGACTCGAGGTACTCGATGAGCGGCGGCATGATCAGCGCATAGCCCCAGCTGGAGAACAGGTCGAGCAATTCGCGGCGCGCGCACTCGAGCCGCCACGCCTCGGGGGGTAGCACCTCCTCGATACCTTCCGGTAACAACCACTTGTCTGTACTGCTCATATCGGTTCCTGTCTCATCAGCAGCAGAGAGACCCTAATGTGTCGTCAACGCACGAGGTAGAGCATGACAACCCCGCAAATCATGCTGACGAGACCGGCCAGGCGCAACGTCCTGTCATCCAGTTGTGCGACCGTCGCGAGCATGCGCCGCAGCGATTGCGGATTGGCAAAGGGAAGCAGTCCCTCGATTACCAGCACCAGTGCCAGTGCAGCCAGCAAGTCACTCCAGTTCACGGTGGTCACCAGGAAGCCCCCGGGCGTATGTTTGCCCGGGGGTTTATGTCATCGGTCAGCCGGTCAGCCGCACACTTACCTGCCGGCACTGCTGCCAAAATACTTGAAGAATTCAGAATCCGGTTCCAGCACCAGTATGTCCTGCGGACTCGACAGGGCAGTTCGATAGGCATTCATGCTGCGATAGAACTCGTAGAATTCCTCGTTCTTGCTATAGGCCTGCGCATAAATTTCGGTGGCAAGGGCATCGCCTTCACCACGCGTTATCTCCGCATCCCGTTGTGCCTCGGCCAGGATCACCGTTCGCTCTCTTTCAGCGAGGGCCTGAATACCCTTGCCGGCCTCCCGGCCCTGGGCACGCAGTTCCTTGGCAATGCGTTCACGCTCGGCACGCATGCGCTGAAACACCGAGTTACGCACCTGTTCCGGCAACTCGATCTGCTTGATGCGTACATCCACGATCTCGATACCGAATTGTTCGACTTCCTCGTTACCCTTGCGGGTCAGACTGGTCATCATCTCGGCGCGGTCGTCAGACACCACCTGCCGGATCGTCCGGTTGTCGAACTCCAGCTGCAGACCATTCTTGATAATCTGCAGCAGACGCAGCCCGGCCTGGCGTTCATCACCCATGAACGACGTGTAGTAGATCGCCGGTTCGCGGATACGCCACTTGACGAAAAAATCCACGGTGACATTTTTCTTCTCGCCGGTAAGAAATCGTTCCGGCCGTGTATCCAGTGTCAGGATCCGCTTGTCGAACTTGCGCACGTTGTGGATCGGCCACGGTGCCTTGAAGTGCAGGCCCGGCGAGTAGTCGGCGTCCACGATTTCACCGAGCCGGAACTTGATCGCCACCTCGCGCTCATCGACCACAAAGACCGAACTCAGCCCAACCAGCAGGAGGAGCGCGAACAGGGACAGTACAATTTTGGAAGCCATCAGCGTCCTCCCTCACCACGTGAACTGCCGCGCAGGCGCGGCTCTGCCACGCCGCCATTGGAAGGGGTGACGTTGATCCGCACGTTCTCCTCCGGTGCCTGCAACATGCGCCCGCGTTTATCCATCAACTTGTCGAGCGGGATATACATCAGGCTGCTACCCCCCTTGACCTGCATCACCACCTTGCTGGTATTGGCCAGCACATACTCCATGGTCTCCAGGTACAGGCGTTTACGGGTAATCCCCGGCGCCTTTTCATATTCCTTGAGCGTCTGCAGGAAGCGGCTAGACTCGCCCTCCGCCTTTGCAACCACCTGGTCCCGGTAGGCATTGGCCGCCTCGCGCATGCGTGTGGCATCGCCACGCGCCTTTGGTACGATATCGAGCGCCACGGCCTCGGCCTGGTTTTTGTAACGCTCCTGGTCCTCGCGCGCCTTGATGGCATCTTCAAACGCGCCCTGCACCTCTTCCGGTGGTTGCGGGTCCTGCAGGTTGACGCTGGTCAGCAACAGGCCGGTGTTGTACAGATCCAGTATCCTCTGGGTGTTTTCCTTGGTCTGTTGCACGATGGCACCACGGCCGCCACTGAGAAATTCATCCATCGAGATGGCGCCAATCACCATGCGCAACGCACTCTCGGTTGCTTCCTGCAGGGTGAAATCCGGATCGCGCACCTGGAACAGGTAATCCCTTGCGTCCTTGACCTGGTACTGCACGGCGAGCTCTACCTGGATGATGTTCTCATCCCTGGTGAGCATCTGTGCACGGTGAGTGACGGTACGCAGCTGGTCGACATCAACCTTGTAGACCAACTCGATACCGCGCAGATGCCAGTGTGGCCCCGGTCCGGTAATCCTGTTGAATTCACCAAGGCGCAACACCACGCCACGTTCGGCCGGTTGGATGATGAAGATACCGGAGACAACCCAGGCCACCAGCGCCAGTGCGGCAACCAGTTTGTACGGGAATGGCTTGCCACCACCGCCCCGACCGATCTTGCCGCCAAACAGACTATTCATGCGCTCGCGCAGCTTGCGCAGCACCTCGTCCAGGTCCGGCGGGCCGTCGTTGCCGCCGCCTCCACCGCCACCCCACGGATCGCGTTTACCACCACCCGGTTCATTCCAAGCCATAGATTTACTCCAGTCAGCCACAATCGCCGCATACAGCCTCAGCCCTATGCAGCACAGTAAGTATACAAGTCTAGGATACCTGTGCAGTACCCGTAACCATACCAATGGAGTCCGC
>CBEULV010000190.1:0-3641 GCA_965544015.1 uncultured Gammaproteobacteria bacterium
GCGATCGGGAGGTGGAAGCAGGTACCGTGGCCGTGCGCACGCGAGGCGGTAAAGATCTGGGCAGTCTGCCACTGGAGCAGCTGGCCGAGGGTCTGCAGACCGAATCCGCGAGCCACGGCCGTACTGTTTTGGAGGGTTAGAGCATCGCCGCAAAAAAACCGCTACATCGGATAAACGAGAGAATTACCTCGCCCGAGGTCCGCGTCATCAATCAGGAAGGTGAACAGGCCGGGATTCTTCCCATCGAAGAGGCAATGGGCCTGGCCGGCGAAGCCAATCTGGACCTGGTGGAGATCTCGCCGCATGCGGAACCACCGGTTTGCCGGATCATGGATTACGGCAGGTACCGGTTTGAAGAGAGCAAGAAAAACCAGAGCGCGCGCAAAAAACAGAAGCAGACCCAGGTCAAGGAAATCAAGTTCCGACCGGGCACCGATATTGGCGACTACAATATCAAGCTGCGCAAGCTGACCGATTTCCTTGGAGAGGGTGATCGCACCAAGGTCACCTTGCGGTTCCGTGGCCGGGAAATGGCACACCAGGAACTGGGCATGGAGCTGCTGATGCGTGTCAAGGCCGACCTGGCGGATTACGGGGTCGTGGAGCAGGAACCGAAGATGGAAGGGCGCTTGATGGTCATGGTGCTGGCGCCAAAGAAGAACAAGTGATTTTGGGGTCAGATACGATTGATTTTGCATGTGGGCGGGTTTTATTACTGAATGACCGAAATCAATCGTGTCTGACCCCTTTGATTAGAATTGAAGTTTTATTGGAGAAGTACGGAAATGCCAAAACTGAAAACCAATCGCGGTGCTGCCAAGCGCTTCAGGAAGACCGCCTCCGGCGGGTTCAAGCGTGGCCAGTCACACCTGCGTCACATCCTTACCAAGAAGAGCAGCAAGCGCAAGCGCCAGCTGGGTTCCCCGGCACAGGTGCATGAGTCCGATGTGGCGATGGTTCGCCGCTTGTTGCCGTTTGTCTGAATTCATTTTTTTGAGGTAGTAGCAATGCCAAGAGTAAAACGTGGTGTTACCGCCCATGCCCGGCACAAGAAGGTGCTGGAAAAGGCGAAGGGTTATTACGGTGCACGCCGCAAGGTATACCGTGTTGCCAAGCAGGCGGTCATCAAGGCCGGTCAGTACGCCTATCGCGACCGTCGTCAACGCAAGCGCCAGTTTCGTGCGCTGTGGATTGCGCGTATCAACGCCGCGGCACGTGAGAACGGTATGTCCTACAGTCGCCTGATCAACGGGTTGAGCAAGGCCAACATCGAGGTCGACCGCAAGGTGCTCGCCGACCTGGCCGTGTTTGATGCGGCAGGCTTTAGTGCGCTGGCGGAAAAGGCCAAGGCCGGACTGTCTGCATAGCCCTGCTGCAGAGAAAGACCAAAGAAGGGGGAAGGGGTAACAGCCTTCCCTTTTTTGTTTGTAGAATGCGGGTCGGGTTAAACGGTATAGCAGCGAGCCCGACAGGATTCTTTCAAATACGTCGATTACCGGGCAGCCCTGGAATCCAGGTGTATATTTATGGCTGGATTCCCGCCTTCGCGGGAATGACGTAATAAAAGTGGAAATGACGTAACAGAAGGGGAGCACGTCAGGTGAGCAGCCTGGACGAAATAGAACAACAGGCAGTGCAGGAAATTGCGGCGGCGGCGGACCCGGCGGCACTGGATGATGTGCGTGTGCGTTACCTGGGCAAGAAGGGGCTACTGACTGCTCAGCTCAAACAGCTCGGCACACTGCCGGCGGAACAGCGCCCGGCAGCCGGTCAGGAAATCAATCGCGTCAAACAACGTGTTCAGCAGCAGCTGGATGCACACCGCGTGGCTTTGCAATCCGCTGTGATGGACCGGCAGCTTGCCAGTGAAAAGATCGACGTGACGCTGCCGGGGCGCGGGCAGTCACACGGTGGCCTGCACCCGGTCAGCCTGACCCTGCGTCGCATCGAGCAGTTGTTCCGGCCGCTCGGCTTCACCGTTGCAGAAGGTCCCGAGATCGAGGACGACCACCATAACTTCAGCGCGCTGAATATCCCGGATCACCACCCGGCACGCGCCATGCACGATACCTTCTACTTCGATGCGCATACTTTGCTGCGCACTCACACCTCGCCGGTGCAGGTGCGCGTGATGGAAGACTGCACGCCACCGCTGCGTGTCATCGCGCCGGGCCGTGTGTACCGCTGTGATTCCGACCTGACCCATACGCCGATGTTTCACCAGGTTGAGGGGCTGCTGGTGGACGAGAATGTCAGTTTCGCCAACCTGCGTGGTCTGATCGATGATTTCCTGCGCGCGTTCTTCGAACGCAGCGACCTTGCCGTGCGCTTCCGGCCGTCCTATTTTCCGTTCACCGAACCGTCCGCCGAGGTCGATATCCAGTGTGTGATCTGTTCCGGCGATGGCTGTCGCGTGTGCAGCCAGACCGGTTGGCTTGAGGTGCTGGGCTGCGGCATGGTGCACCCGAGCGTGTTTGAGAATGTCGGTATCGATAACGAACGCTACACCGGCATCGCGTTTGGCATGGGTGTCGAGCGTCTCGCCATGCTGCGCTATGGCGTGAACGACCTGCGGCTGTTCTTCGAGAACGACCTGGCGTTCCTGGAGCAGTTTAACTAACAAGAATTGCCACAGAGGGCACAGAGAAATAACTTCCGGAATAACGGGGGCGGAGAATTACCCTATGTGGCAGTGTAATACGACAGCCGTATGAATTTATTCCCTCTCTGTTCTCTCTGTTCTCTGTGTTCTCTGTGGCGAGATTTTTTCAGGTCTTATAAATAATGAAATTCAGCGAACAATGGCTACGCAGTTGGGTTGATCCGCAGGTCTCGACAGACGAGCTGGTGGAGCAACTGACCATGGCCGGCCTGGAGGTCGGCTCGGTCGAACCGGTGGGTGCCGGTCTTGAAGATCTGCGCGTGGGTGAAGTGCTCGCGCTTGAGGCGCATCCCGATGCCGACAAGCTGCGCGTGTGTCGTGTCTCTATCGGTGAAGATGAGCCGCTGCAGGTGGTGTGCGGCGCACCGAATGTCGAGGTCGGCGGCAAATACCCGCTGGCGCCGGTTGGCGCAAAGTTGCCGGATGGCATGAAGATCAAGAAGAGCAAGCTGCGTGGCGTGGAGTCGTTTGGCATGCTCTGCTCGGCGAAGGAGTTGGGACTGAGCGATGACAGCCAGGGACTCATGGCACTGCCGGCAGAAGCCGGCACCGGGCAGGGACTGGTCGATGCACTGGGTCTGGACGACACGGTTATCGAAATCGACCTGACGCCCAACCGTGGCGACTGTCTTGGTATCGAGGGCGTGGCGCGTGAGGTGGGTACGCTGACACGCACGCCGGTCACCCCGGTTGAAATCCAGGCGGTACCGGACAGCAACAAGGATACCTTTGCGGTCGACGTGGAGGCCCCCGCCGCCTGTCCGCGTTACCTTGGTCGTGTCATACGAGCAGTGGATGCAACAGCAAGCACGCCGCTGTGGATGCAGGAGCGTCTGCGCCGCAGTGGTATACGCAGCCTGGGGCCGCTGGTGGATGTCACCAACTATGTCCTGCTGGAACTCGGCCAGCCCATGCATGCCTTTGATCTCGCCAGGCTGTCCGGCGGCATCCGGGTACGCTACGCGGCGCAAGGTGAATG
>CBEULV010000191.1:0-3636 GCA_965544015.1 uncultured Gammaproteobacteria bacterium
GTGGCGGCGTGCCCCCTGCTGCCGGCGGCGTCTCGCGTGGCGGTGGCGGCGTGCCCCCTGCCGGTGGTGTCTCGCGCGGTGGCGGCGGCGTGCCCCCACCCGATGGTGCCTCACGCGGCGGTGGCGGCGTGCCCCCTCCCGGTGGTGTCTCGCGCGGTGGCGGCGGTGCGCCTCCACCACCACCGCCAAATTTACCGGTAATCCCCTTGAAGCCCATGCCAATCAGGGTGAACACGGCCTTTATGATGACAAACAACCAGCTGAACAGCGAGAAGATGCCACCCCACAGGCGCATCAACAGCGGTGTGCCGGATGACCCGCCAGCAGATTCAGGCTCTACCTGCTCAATCCTGTGGTACGCCGGGCTGACAGATACCGTCCCGTCATCAGACGTTTCCACGTAGAACTGTTTCTTCGCACTGATACAACCCAGTGGGATAATCAGCAACGCCATAACCGTTGCGACACCGGCACCAAACAGCAGGCTGATCGCCATACCGTTGAAAATCGGATCATCGAGAATGGCAAACGCGCCGGCCATCAGGGTCAGTGAAGTAATAAAGATGGGCCGCATACGCATCTCGGCTCCCTTGATGGCGGCCTCGGTAACGTCATTGCCCTTGGCCACCTCGATCTTCACAAATTCCACAATCAGGATGGATTGCCGGACAATAATGCCGCCCAGCGCAATCATGCCGATCATCGAAGTCGCGGTGAATTCCGCGCCGTAGATCCAGTGCCCGGGAATAATGCCCATCATGGTTACCGGAATCGGTGACATGATGATGCCGGCCAGGGCAAAGTTCTTGAACTCCCAGACAATCAGGCCATAAATGAGGATCATTGCGGCCATAAATGCACCGCCCATGTCGCGGAAGGTCTCGTAGGTCACCGTCCACTCACCGGTCCACTCATAGTGGGAGCTGGAATCGTCCTTGTTCAGTTCCAGCAAGGTCCATGGCATGGTTTCCATCTTCACGCCATCCGGCGTCGTATATTCCTTGATCTTGTCGTCGATACCGAGCATGCCGTAGATCGGCGCACCCAGTCGTCCCTGCATTTCAGCGGTCACGTATTCCACGCCACGCAGGTCAATGGTGTACTGGATGGGGTCTTCATAGCCTTTTTTGAATTGACCCAGTTCGGACAGCGGGATGGTCCTGCCGTCTTGTGTCGGAATCGGCAGATCACCCAGTCGCGAGACCTGGGAACGAATGGCCAGCGGAATCTGCATCACGATGTAGGTCGGCTCGAGCACCGTGCCGCGCTTGATATCGCCGAGCTTGAAACTGCCCATCGCCATGGCAAGGCTGCCGTTGATGGTGTCAACCGAGATACCGCGGCGCACTGCCTTTTCGGTGTCTACTTCAAAGCGCCAGTACTCATACGGTTCTGCCATATAGTTGTCGACATCCACCACGTCCTCTATCCCGCTGAACATGGCGGTAACATCGCTGGCTACCTGGCGTCGTGTTTCGGCGTCAGGACCATAGATTTCCGCGACCACGGTCTGCAATACCGGCGGGCCGGGCGGCATTTCCACCACGGCAATACGTGCACCCATCCGGTCGGCAATCGGCTTGAGGATGGCACGGGCAGCCACGGCAATTTCATGGCTGCCGCGTTTGCGGTCGTTCTTGTCCTTGAGCATGACCAGCAGGTCACCTTCCCATGGACGTTGTCTCAGGTAGTAGTGCCTGACCATGCCATTGAAATTGAACGGCTGGGCGGTGCCGGCATAGGTGGTCACTGCAGTGACTTCCGGCATCTTGCGTACGGCTTCCGCCAGCGCCATCGCTACATTGGCTGTCTCCGGCATGGCGGTGCCTTCCGGCATGTTGATAATGACGGAAAATTCCGGCTTGTTATCAAACGGCAACATCTTCACTGCAACGTGCTGGGTATAGAAGGTCGCACACAGTACGGCTGTGATGCCGATAATGCTGTACAGGAACAACAGACCGAGCTTGCGATTGTTGATCAGCGGCATGATGATCGGTCGGTAATACTTGCGGATGCGCTGGTGGGCCTTCTTCTCCTTTTCCTCGGCCCGCTTCAGTGCCGCGTGCCGTGGCGCCAGTTTGACCGCCATCCAGGGGGTAAAGATGAAGGCCGCTATCAGGGAAAAGAACATGGCCGATGCACCGAGCACCGGGATCGGGCGCATATACGGCCCCATCAGGCCGCTCACCCAACCCATCGGCAGCAGCGCGGATATAATGGTGAAAGTGGCAAGGATGGTTGGATTGCCCACCTCACGCACGGCGTCGATGGCGACCGCAATACTGGTTTTGCCCTTCTCCAGCCAGTGCCGGAAAATATTCTCCACCACCACCGTCGCATCGTCGACCAGGATCCCGATCGAGAAAATCAGTGCAAACAGGCTGACGCGGTCGATGGTGTAGTCCACCATCATCGCCCACCAGATGGTGAGCAGGACCACCACGGGGATAACCGCGATAACCACGATAGCAGCACGTACGCCAAGGCCGACCAGGCACAGTATCGCTACGATAATGGCCGCTTCCGCCATAGCCATGAGCAGTTCGTTGACCTTGTCATCAGCCGACTTGCCATAGTCACGGGTCACCGTGATATGCACATTGCTGGGAATCAGGTCGCCCTTCAGGGCTTCCACTTTTTCGAGGATACTTTTTGCAATGGTGACACCATTGGTGCCTTCTTTCTTGGCCACCGCGACGGTTACTGCCGGATAGCCTTGCGCTTCACCGGTGTCCCCTGCATAGGCAGAACCGGTATAGAAGGTCACCATCCGGCTGGGATCGGCCGGCTCCTGCGTGACACGCGCCACGTCACGCACGTAAACCGGTGCGCCCTGCCGGATACCGATTACCAGGCGACCGATTTCCTTGGCGCTGGTCAGGAAGGAACCGGTACGAACAGAAAATGACAGGCCGCCGGACTCAACATCGCCGGCAGTCTGCTCTGCATTGGCCGTCTTGATGGTCTGTGCAACCTGCTGCAGACTGATACCGTAGCCCGACAGGCGTTCCGGCATCACCTCGACACGCACCTGGTCCTCGCGGCCACCAACAATAAAGCCCTTGCCGACCCCTTCCACCTCACCGATACGCTGCAGCAGATCAAGTGAAAGCAGGCGCAACGCACCATCATCCACATCATCCGACCAGAGCGTCAGCGTCACGATTGGCACATCGTCAACACTGACCGGTTTGATCAACGGAGGTTTTACATTGGGAGGCATCATGTCCATATTGGACAGGATCTTGTCGCGCACCTTGACGATGGACTCACCCATGTCCTCGCCGACCGTGAACCGGACGGTGACCATCGCTCGCCCGCGCTCGGTTGCCGTGTAGGTATGCCGCACACCGGTGAGTTCCAGCATGAGCCGTTCAAGCGGCTCGGTAACCAGGCTCGACACCTGGTCTGCGGAGGCGCCAGGGTACTGGACAAATACATCGATCATCGGCACCGAGATTTGCGGGTCTTCCTGGCGGGGGGTAAAAAACAGCCCGATGAGCCCAACCAGTAATGCTACGATCAGTATCATCGGGGTGACCGGCGAGGTGATGAACAGGCGCGCTATTCTGCCTGCAATGCCGAGTGAATGAGCTTCGTAGTTTGCCGGGGTGGAAAATTGTGTTTCTTGGT
>CBEULV010000192.1:0-3600 GCA_965544015.1 uncultured Gammaproteobacteria bacterium
CGCAGGCTTTCAACCAGATGACTGAAGACCTGGTCGAAGATATCAATGAGCGGCGACAGGCTGAGGAAAAGTTCCAGGCGCTGCTGAAGTCTGCGCCTGATGCTATTGTGATTGTCGACCACAGGGGCCAGATCACTCTCGCCAACCTGCGCGCCGAACTGTTGTTCGGGTATGACAGCGCGGAGCTGATTGGTAAGCCCGTCGAGATGCTGATGTCAAAGCGCCATCGTCATGAGGGCGCGTCCATGTGGCAAGCATTGGTTGATGAGCCGCATTCCCAGCCGATGGAAGACGAGCATGATCAGTACGGGTTGCACAAGGACGGGTCGGAGATTCCAATCGAGATCAGTCTTTCGCCGATAGAGACGCGGGAGGGGCTGCTGGTCGCCAGCGTTATACGTGATATCACGGACCGCAAGCAGGCGGAAGCCCGCCTTATGCAGCAGGCCAATTTCGACACCTTGACCGGCTTGCCCAACCGGTCACTGGCGGCGGACCGGCTGTCGCAGGCAATGGCACATGCCCGCAGGGCGCGGGAGTGTGTGGCGGTAATGTTTCTCGATGTTGATCACTTCAAGAATGTCAATGATACGCTAGGACATGCTGCCGGCGACAAGCTGCTTACAGAAGTGGCACATCGTTTGAGTCGTTGTGCGCGTACCGAAGATACGGTGGCCCGCCTGGGTGGTGACGAGTTCCTGATCATACTTTCCGGGCTGGATACAATCACCTCTGCCACGGCTGTGGCAGAGAAATTGCTCGAAGCATTAAGTATTCCCTTTGCCCTGGACGGGCGTGAGCTTTTCCTCGGCGCCAGCATAGGGATAACCGGTTACCCCGAGGATGGTGATGACTTCGATGTGCTGCTGCGCAATGCCGACGCAGCCATGTATCGGGCGAAGGAGGCCGGGCGAAATACATACCGTTTCTTTACCCCCGAGATGAATATTCAGTTGCTCAAACGACTGGAAATGGAATCCCACCTGCGTTATGCCGTAAACAGGAAAGAACTATCGCTCCATTTTCAACCACAGGTTGACATAAAAAGCGGCGAGCTGGTCGGTGCCGAAGCGTTGTTGCGCTGGCATAACCCCGAGCTTGGCCATATTGCACCCGATGACTTCATCCCGCTTGCGGAAGAGACCGGGCTTATCAATGATATTGGCGAGTGGGTATTGATGCAGGCCTGTCAGGCGGCCAGGACCTGGCAGGGCCGGGCTGCTGTTCGTGTATCGGTCAATATTTCACCCATACAGTTCAGGGGCGGTGATCTCGTCGCTACAGTTTCCCGTGCTCTCCAGGTGAGCGGCTTGCCCGCGTCGTTGCTGGAGCTAGAAATCACAGAACGGGTGCTGGTTGAGGACAATCCCAACACAAGCCGGATCCTGAAAGACCTCAAGCGGATGGGGATTCGACTCACGCTGGATGATTTCGGCAAGGGGTATTCATCGCTAAGCTACCTCAAACGCTTCCCGTTCGATGTGCTCAAGATTGATCGGGCATTTGTATCGAGCGTGACAGTGGATCCCGAGGACGCGGCCCTGTGCAAGGCGATTACTGCGATGGCGAGCAGCCTGAATCTACTGGTTGTGGCAGAGGGAGTGGAGACACTGGATCAGTGGGAGTACCTCTGCTCTCACGGCGCCGACCTGGCCCAGGGTTACTACATCAGCAGACCGCTGGATAATGAGGCATTTATCAGCTTCATAACAGACGCAGACAAGTATCTGCTGGGTCGCAGCATAGTGAATTAATAGCGTCGCTGCCCCTGTTCCCGGAATCAAGTACTCTGACCCCTTGATTCTCAGGGGCGGGGCGCCTGAAGAAGTTCCGTCTTGACGGCCGGTGGTCCGCTCAGGGTGTGCAGGAAGGCCTCCAACTGGAGCAGTTGCTGTTTATCTAGATCGATCGGGAGGAGGTCGCTGTGCCCGATCGGTGCCTTCGGTCTGGTGTTGTAGTGTTCCAGGGCCTCGGCCAGGGTGGCGAACTGGCCGGAATGCATGTATGGGGCTGTCTCGGCCACGTTGCGCAGGCTCGGCACCTTGAAGGCGCCGATGGTTTCATCCCGCATTGTTTTGGCAAAGCGCAGTTCGGCGCAGTCATCCTCGCTGGCATCACTGTATTCGCCGAGGCAGTTGAATTCGCTTTCAAGGGCCTTGCGTACTCCATTGTAACGACCCCAGTCCAGCTTCAGTCCCTCTGCGAATGGGATGCTTGCGTTGTGAAAGCCGTGGTGGGTGAAAAGTGGTCCCTGGTGGCAGGTGACACACAGCGCCTCGCCGATGAACAGGCGCAGTCCCGCCGCCTCAACCGCTGTCATCGCCGCTTGCATGGCGGCATTATCTCCCGCCAGCAATGCGTCCACATAGCGGTCGAAACGGCCCGGGCCCGGCATAAGCAGGCGTTCATAGGCCGCGATGGACTTGCCCATGTTGGCGAAAATCCGGTTAATGATTTCCTGGTCCTCGGCAGCCATGTCGTCCCAGGCATCCCGTATTTCACGTTCGGATGATAGCGGTCCAGCCTGGTCGGGGAAGCGGCTGCGGTCGGACAGGTCGGGCAGCGGGCCGAATACTGCCGCGTAGGCAGCTCGGTACGCGGGGTCGTCATGCAGCATACGGGCGTAGAAGGTACGGTCACCGCCGTGCTCCCGTCCGGCCTCCAGAGGGCCTAACGCCTGTGCCCACTGGCTGTCAGCACGTCCGTCCCAGAAGAACCAGGGGCTGTAGGCGATGCCTGCAATGCCGGGGGCGCTACGCGTTGTCTGCCCGACGCCCTGAGCGCGCCCCAGTCCGTCGGTAAATCCCAGCTCGGGCTGGTGACAGCTGGCGCAGCTGACCTTGCCATTGGCGCTGAAGCGGGGATCGAAGAAAATCTTCTGACCAAGTTTCGCGGCTTCTGGATTTTCGGCGAAGCGGTTGGAGGGATCCGGTGGCAAGGGCGGCAGGTTGCCGAGCCATTGTGACTTCAGGACGGCGATTTCAGCCTCGCTCCACTCCGGATAGGCCGTCGTATTTTGCTGCTCGATGGCTACCGGTTCCTGTGTTACCTGCGGTGCTTCATCTGAACAGGACAGGCTCGTCAGGCCGATGAGCAACAGCAGGCCGGAAGCCCGCCAACTTGGTATCGATTTCATAGAGTGTCGCTTGTTGTTTTCTTTACGGGTTCGGGTGTGTCAGGGCAGTTCTACATGGATGACTGCCTTGTCGGTCTGTCCACCGGCGCGGATGTTCAACCACAATTCCCAGTGACCGCTCATGCTGAACTTGAGCCCCTCAACCAGGTAATCGCCGTTCCCAAGGTTTTGAGTGATCCGGGGTGCAGTCGGGAAGCCATGCTTGTGAGCGGGCATGCCACCGTAGATCGCGATCTGTGCATCATCCACGGCATCACCGTCCGCTGTTTCCAGGTGCAGTGTCCAGCTATGTATCCGGTTGAGCGGGATCGGCTCTGTTTTGCTTTGATACGAGACGCGGTAGTGTCCCTGCTGGCTCATCCGGGTGGTGGAGATATCAGGAGAGTCATTCGTGTCCTGTGCATGGGCAGATGCAGAAACAAACAGTGCTGTGACCAGCAGTAGGCCGGCTAGCGGGAATTTTA
>CBEULV010000193.1:0-3588 GCA_965544015.1 uncultured Gammaproteobacteria bacterium
GCCCTGTTCGGCCAGCTGCGCCATACCACTCGCCAGGCGGTCGCTGGCGCTGCGGCACGGGACCTCCAGCAAACCGACCGCGGCACCGGCGGTCAGCGCCTCGTACACCATGGAGACACTGTCGTCACTCACCCACACGCGGCCAACGGTAGCCAGTTGTTGCACCAGCCAGTCCGGGCCGGTATCCGTTACCGGCACGACGCGCAACCGCTCCTGCGGCAGGGCCGCGAGCGAACGGAGGAAGCTGTCCGGGGTGCGCCGCGAGGTAGTCAGCGTCCAGTGCGCGCCGTCGTCCTGTGCCAGCACCCTGCGCAGTTGAGCAAGCACGACATCATCGGACCAGTTGACATGTGTTGATGGCCCGCCGATCAGGATCAGACCGCTATTGTCATTCTTGTCGGCGGAAGGTTGCATGCGGTTCAGCACACCCTGCGTTACCAGGATATTGTCCGCACTGCGCGGCATGTCATGCGCGGGGATCACGCACAGGTCGAACCAGGAGGTTGGCAGGCTCGGTCGCATCAGCACGATGGTACGCCCGCCGCGGGCACGCTGTGCGGCCAGCATGGACAGGTGGGTGGCATGACCGGCGCCAATAATGAGGTCCGGATCCGGCAGGCCTTGCCCAGCCCTGCAGCGGCCGGTCAACAGCTCCAGCCAGGCCCGCGGCGCACGGCCTGCGGGAAGTTCATGCGCATTGATACGGCAACACAGGTGCAATGCGGCCAGTAACCCCTGCACCTGGCTGGCATGACCGGCCTTGCCATCACTAAAGCACCAGGCAATGCGTGGTTGGCTGTCGTTCTGCATGGCTGACCGGCAGTGAACAGGTTTATTTCAGCGTGTAATCGGCGCCGCAATACGGGCACTTGGCCTTGCCGGTTTCCTCGATGGACAGGTACACCCGCGGGTGCGAGTTCCACAGGCTCATACCGTCCATCGGGCAATGCAGCGGCAAGTCGTTGTGACTGACCTCATAGTGGTTTTTAGCATTGGGTTCAATAAGCGCCATGTCGGTGGCTGGCTCGGCGGTATGCGGGTTTGGCATTGTCATCTCCTGCTGGCCTGTCACAACAGGCGGTAAACCATGATGGTGGCGCATTATAGCAGCAGTTCAACTGCCGCAAGGTTCAGCGAGTCGGCAATGCTGCAGCAGCACCTGTCCTGTTACCGAAGCATCAGCTCGACAGGCAGTCCAGGTAAGCCCTGACGCCGGCCTCGACCGACCTGAATTCCCGGTCATAACCCGCCGCGCGCAGAGCGCTTATATCTGCCTGGGTGAAACTCTGGTAGGCGCCCCGCAGGTGGTCGGGAAACGGGATATATTCAATCCTGCCCCTGTCATGCCATTTGATGACCGCGTTGGCCATGTCATTGAAGGACTCGGAACGGCCGGTGCCGAGATTGAAAATGCCGGACAATTCCGGCCGGTCGAGGAACCAGAGATTCACATCGACCGCATCATCGACATAGACGAAATCCCTGCGCTGTTCACCGTCGGCGTAACCATCGGTCCCGGAGAATAGTTTCGCGACCCCGGTTTCCGTTATCTGGTTGTGAAAATGAAATGCGGTGCTGGACATGGCACCCTTGTGCTGTTCGCGCGGACCATACACGTTGAAGTAACGGAATCCCACAACCTGTGAACCGGCTGCAGGCATGAAGCGGCGCACGTACTGGTCAAACTGAAACTTCGAGTAGGCATACATATTGATCGGGTGTTCATTTTCACGCGCCTCCCTGAACACCTGACCGGCGCCGTACACCGAGGCAGACGAGGCATACAGGTACTGCGCCTTGTGCCGGTCACACCAGTGCAGCAGCGCCTTTGAATAGGTGTAGTTGTTCTCCATGATGAAGCGACCGTCCCATTCCGTCGTCGCGGAACAGGCCCCCTCATGAAACACGGCCTCGACCCTGCCCAGGGTCCGGTTGCCCGTGACCACCTCGAGAAACTCTGCCTTGTCCATGTAGTCGGCAATATCGAGGTCGGCGATGTTCAGCATCTTTCTGCCGTTGGTGAGATTATCGACCACCAGGATATCGTCGATACCCCTGTCATTCAGCGCCTTGACAATATTGCTGCCGATAAATCCCGCACCGCCGGTAACGATAAACATATACGATCAGCCCCTGATGCTGTTGATGACAGCGGATGTGGAGTGGCCTTCGATGAAGTCGATAATCCTGATTTCACCGCCATTGGCCTTCACGCAGTCACCACCAGCCACCTCATCGGGCCGATAATCACCGCCCTTGACGATGACATCGGGCAATAACCGGCAATAGAGCCGCTCAGGCGTGTCCTCCTCAAACGGCACCACCCAGTCCACACACTCCAGCGCAGCCAGCAGTGTCATGCGCTGCTGCAATGAATTGACCGGCCGGCCCTCGCCCTTGAGTTGGTGTACCGAGGCATCCGCGTTCACCGCTACGATGAGGCGGTCTCCCAGCGCCCGTGCCTGCTGCAGGTACTGTACATGGCCGACATGCAGGATATCGAAACAGCCATTGGTCATGATGACCCGCTCACCACGACGCCTCGCAATACCAATGACCTCCTCGAGCTTGTCCTCGTCGAGGACACCATCAACTATTTCAGAGGCTGAATGCAGGATATCGTGGATCTCGGCAAGCGATGCCGTTGCGGTACCCAGCTTGCCTACGACAATCCCGGCGGCGAGGTTGGCCAGTGCCGCGGCATCTTCCATACCTGCAGAGGCGGCCATGGCGGTGGCCATCGCCGCAATCACCGTATCACCGGCGCCGGTCACATCGAACACTTCCTGCGCGCAGGTCGGCAAATGGAAGGGCTCCAGCCCGTCGCGCAGCAGGGACATGCCCTCCTCACCGCGAGTGATCAGCAAGGCGTCCAGTTGCAGTTGATCCCTTAGCTGGTTGCCCCGCTCGGCCAGGTCCTGCCCGCTCCGGCATGGCCCGACGACGGTCTCGAACTCTACCCGGTTCGGTGTAATCAGCGTGGCGCCTGCATAACGCGTAAAATCATTCCCGATCGGGTCCACGATAACCGGCTTGCCGCGGCTGCGTGCAGCTGCCACCAGTTCGGGTATATGACTGAGGGTACCCTTGTTGTAGTCCGACAGGATGACCACATCGACGCTTTCCAGCAACTCTGTGTAAGTCTGTAACAGCCAGGTCTTGTCGACGTCGAAGAAATTGTCCTCAAAGTCCAGACGGATCATCTGCTGCTGCTGGGCGATGATGCGTAACTTCACACAGGTATCATGATCGGCACAGTCCTGAAAATAGTACTCCACCTCGTGTTGCGCCAGCATTTCGGACAGCTTGCGCGCATTGTCATCGGCCCCGGTCAGCCCGAGCAACACCGGTGTAGCACCCAGCGCCTTGATATTCAGTGCGACATTACTGGCACCGCCGGCCCGCTGCTCGTCGGAGCGCACATGGACGACCGGCACCGGCGCCTCCGGCGAGATGCGTCGGCTGTTGCCGTACCAGTACTGATCGAGCATGACGTCACCGGCGACCAGTACCCTGGCCGTAGTCAGGTCCGGAATATTTATTTTCATTGTTCTTCTGCGCGATGGCGCTGATGCTGCCGGGTATCGG
>CBEULV010000194.1:0-3586 GCA_965544015.1 uncultured Gammaproteobacteria bacterium
TGTAAATTGCAAGTTACTAGGCTAGGCTCTAGTCGCTTGCTTTTTTAAAGTAACTAAAAAGAGGACGGACAATGGAAATCGAACTGTTTTACACCCCGCAAACCCGCTCCAGCCGGCCGCGCTGGCTATTGGAAGAGCTGGACATCCCCTACAGCCTGCGGCCGGTCGACTTGTTTGGCGGCGAACGCAACCCGGTGCACCCGCTTGGCAGCGTGCCGGCAATTCGTATCGACAAGGAAACGATGATTGAGTCCGGTGCCATCTGCCATTGGCTGGCCGACCAGTTCCCGGATAAACAGCTGGCCCCGTCCATGCAAAGCGTGCAGCGCGCACGCTACGAGCAATGGATGTTCTTCACTCCCGGTACGCTCGAGCCACCGGCCTTCGAGATCCTGATGCATACAAACATCCTGCCTGAAAAACACCGGGTACCCGGTATCGTTGGCTTTGCAGAGAAACAATACCAGCGCGTGCTGCGCGTAATTGCGAAGGAACTCGACCATGACGGTTATCTGCTCGGTGAATATTTTAGCTGCGCTGACATCCTGCTTGGCACCACCCTGACCTGGTTACCCGAACAGCTGGAATCCATGCACACATTGCAGGCCTACGTGGAACGCGTGATAACGCGACCTGCGTACCAGCGCGCCATGCAACCCGTTTAACCGCAAAAGCGAGGTGAACAGACATGACAACACTCTCCCTGCAACATTGTGAATGCCGCCTGCGTGGCGGTTCCCTGCTGATTATCGCCTGGCTGCTTGGCGTGGTAGTGCTCAGCGCCAGTGGCTTGCTGGCGCATGGTGATGGATGGTTGCGCCTGCTGATGCCGGCATTGATCCTGCTGCCGGTTGCGGTGTTTGCGCTTGCCTGGCGCAGCAGTGAAGCGTTCCGTACGCTGGTGCTCTCCATAGACACTGGCGTTTTGGTCATCCTGCACAGCTGGCGCATGGTCGGACTGGGCTTCCTGTTCCTGTATGCACATGACGTACTGCCGGGTCTGTTTGCCTGGCTGGCGGGCGTGGGAGACATGCTGGCAGCAACCGGCGCCATGATCATAGGTACGGCTATGCTGAAAGGAAAAGAAGTGTCACGCCAGACCCTGTGGAGCTGGAACAGCTTCGGCCTGCTGGATTTTATTATCGCAATCGTGATCGGGACGTCACTGCGCAGCGTCTACCTGGGCGGCGCTGTGAATACAGACGCCATGGCGCTGTTGCCGCTCAGCCTGGTACCGACCGTGATCGTGCCGCTGTACATCATCACGCACGTGATGATTTATCTACAGCTGCGTAACAGCCAATAAATGTCTCACACACGGTTACATGGACGATGCACATGGATATCCTGCTCATAGTTTCATGATGAAGGCAATCTTGTAATAGGGAGGCAGGTGCGGCACTGAATCCGGCATGACAGTTGTCGAACCCGATTTGAACGGGCGTATGTCGAGTGACTGCTCCCGTATCATGTAGTAGCGGTCGCGTATAGCCGTGCCACCATAACCTGAATATCCATAGGCCGGGCGCAGCCGAAGGGCAGGCGGGTCTATCTGGTGGATGTGGTCCCGGGTCCGGTGCTGGTGGGCGCGCGAACCGCCGGTGTTACCCAGGTACTCGGCAGCACCCACACCGAGTACGAAACGGTTGCTCAGGTCAGGCGTGCCATCACTGCCATCGCAAAGCGCCCATCCGGCAGGAATCGAATCGAGCGAACCACTCCACATCACAATAACTCCGGCTGGAAAACCGGATGCGGGTGCTGGCGTACCGTCCGTCACCTGGGGCTGACCCACCGCTGGCATGGCCAGGGATAACAGTGCGAACGTTGTAATAATGGCGATTGCGAATGACGATTTCATGGTGCTTCACCTGTTGTCTGCTGGAAAGTCTGCTACATTCAATTCAGTATAGAAAATAATCCACTGACAGGTTTGCCGGGGCACACGTGTTCACAAGGATCGTACAGTACATCGAGCATCGGGCAGGCCTGCATCGTGCATTACTCGCTCTATGGCGGAGATTCCCGCCCCGTCTTGCCGGCTTTCTAAAGGGGCTCCTGACACGCAGTTGGGTGCTCGGCGCAGTTGCCGTCATGGTGGATGATGCTGTAACTCCCGCACGGGTCCTGCTGGTTGAGCACAGCTACCGTCGACGGGGGGCATGGGGCCTGCCCGGCGGATCAATGGATTCCATTCCTGGCGACCCCACCACGCCAAATAGCGAGGCATCACCCGATGATGTGCTGGAGGCAACCTTGAGACGTGAAATCTGCGAGGAACTCGGGATCGAGGTCGTCGACGTTCATCTGCTGCGTATAGATGCCGTCCCTTACGTGGAGGAGGAACCCGGCCCCTACCGTCTGACCTTCTATTTCATGTGCAAGCCCGCAGCAGGATTTGCAGCCGTGCGCGAGGGGCTGGCCAGCGGAAGTTCTCCAGAGATTACACGTATGCGCATGGTCTCGCTGGACGAGCTTGATGACTATGACCTGTTTTCAACAGATGCCCGTTTTTTACAGCAGGATTTGCCACGGCTGGTGCCAGCATTCAGGCCGGGGTAGATGCCACCTGTCCCGTTACCGGGTATCTGCCGCACGTCAAGGGCATGTAAGCAGGCATCATTCTCGACCTGGATCTCCAGTGATACGCACCTTTCCTTGTTCATCAATTACTCGAATGGCGGAGTAGCTGCCTTTCTGTATTGTTACCAACATGCATGGGCTGGTCATTGCCTGTGCCAGCAGCGCCCCGTCAGGCGGCTCACCCCATGAAACCAACAGGTCCAGGTTGTTATTCTCTCCAACGCTTGCTGATCGAGAAGCCAGTCCTACTTGATAACCGGCCGTTTGGCGGCTTCCCATATAAACCGCAACTACACTAAAGCGCGCAAAGTCTACAGCTGGAGGGGAGTCCGTATAGCCTGGAGTGCCTGCTGTTATCTGACTGTATACAGACTTGTACGCATCGTCATCCGTGAGCAGCAACATGGACGGTTTTGTACTACCCGTCTGGCTGCACTTCCAGTTTGTCCGGCATCGCCAGCGCCCAGCAGCACTTCACGGCCAGGTGCTCCAGCCTTGTTACTCAGCCCAACAGCGCTTGCCAGCACAGAGAGGCTTGTTGTAGCGCTTGCCTTGGCAAGATAAGCGTCATCGAATCGAACCACCATCTCACCGGGGATGAAATCATCCAGCACGCTTAACGTACTTGCGGGTGCAGATGTGCCTTGACCAACCGTCAACACATAATTAGACGCCCCACCAGATGCAAAGACCTCAACAATGAAAGTGCCTGTAACAGGAGAAACTATAGTCTCTGTATTACCAACACCTTCCGAGCTGGCTATAACGTTTCCATTAACGTCGCCCAGAAAAAGATCCAGATCGTTCGATAATGAAATATCACCAATGGGGAGAGTAATCAGCTGATTGGCGACCAGGGAAATCCTTACAGGTCAGACACATCTCCTGAAGCCCGGGATCGTCCAGGGTCTCCACTGTCTGGCTGGTTAACATACCCCCCAACACTGGCAGGACTTGGCATATCCTGGGCAGTCGGAACTGTGTTGTTAGGGATAAATGCAGC
>CBEULV010000195.1:0-3558 GCA_965544015.1 uncultured Gammaproteobacteria bacterium
CACCACACCAACGATCTGCTGCAGTGGCTTGAGGAGGGTTTCCCGTTGAATAGTGAATTTCATAATTAACTATCTTTTAGGTTAAATTTTCTACTGTGTTTATTAAGGCCCGGGGTTTCTGTGGATAACCTGTTTTAATCCAATTAAATCAATACTATATATGCCTAATAAACGGGGGTCGGATAGCCTGATCTCCTGTGCATCAGCTGTGGATAAGGTGGGACAAAAATCACCGCTATTATTTATCCACAGCTTTTCCCGATTATGTCGTCAGGGTTCTCAACAGGTTGTTATAGTCCTCGCTGATGCGGCTGTCTGTGTCGCGCAGTTCCTGTACCTTGCGGCAGGCATGCAGCACCGTGGTGTGATCGCGTCCGCCAAATGCCTCACCGATTTCCGGCAGGCTGTGTGACGTGAGTTCTTTCGCCAGCGCCATGGCAATCTGTCGCGGCCGGGTAATACTCCGGCTACGACGTGCCGAAGACAGATCCGCGATGCGGATCTTGTAGTACTCGACCACGACTTTCTGGATATTGCTGATGGTGACCAGTTTGTCCTGCAGGGCAAGCAGATCACGCAGTGCCTCGCGGGCCAGTTCCAGGCTAATTGCCTGTCCGGTGAAACGGGCACTGGCAATCACGCGGCGCAGCGCCCCCTCCAGTTCGCGAATATTGGACTGGATGCGTTTGGCGATGAAAAATGCCACGTCACTGGGCAGATCGACCTGGCTCTGTTGAGCCTTGCTCATCAGGATGGCGACCCGGGTCTCCAGTTCGGCCGGCTCGATGGCAGCGGTCAGGCCCCAGCCAAAACGGGATTTCAGGCGGTCTTCCAGGCCGTCGACCTCCTTGGGATAACGGTCACAGGTCAGGATTACCTGTTGCTGACCTTCAAGCAAGGCATTGAAAGTATGGAAGAATTCTTCCTGTGAACGCTCTTTCCTGGCAAAAAACTGGATATCGTCAATGAGCAGGGCGTCGACGGTCCGGTAAAAGCGCTTGAAGTCATTGATGGCATTGTGCTGTAACGCTTGCACCATGTCCGCGACGAACCGCTCGGAATGCAGGTACACCACGCGCGCATCCGGTTTGTTCTTGAGAATCAGATTGCCAACGGCGTGCATGAGGTGGGTCTTGCCAAGACCGACGTCGCCGTAGAGGAACAGCGGGTTATAGGCGCCCCCCGGGTTTTCCCCGACCTGCATGGAGGCCGCACGTGCGAGCTGGTTGGACTTGCCGCCGACAAAGGTCTCGAAGGTAAACTCCGGGTTCAGATTGCTTTTGTGCGCTACTGCGGGGGCCGATGCGCTACCCATTGCTGCAGTGGGTGGCGTGCGTGACGGGCTGTCGACCACCGGCAGTTTTTTGTTACTGCCGATATCGAGTTGCAGGTGGGCGTCGCTGTGCGGTCCCACCTCGTGCAGGGTCTGGGATATGGTGTCGAAGTGGTGTTTCCTGACCCAGTCGAGTACAAACTGGTTGGGTGCCAGCAGGCGCAGGTTTTCACCACTCTCGATGGCGTGCAGGGGGCGTATCCAGGTGTTGAATTGTTGCTCTGGCAGTTCATGTTCCAGACGAACGAGGCATTTTTGCCAGAGCGTACCTTCCACGTTAATCTCCCTGATTGTTATGGTTCTGTATGGCGCAGGACGGGGAGTCTATACCTGTCGAAAGAAGTTATCCACACCCTCAGCATAAGCCATTGAGTCTGTATAACAGTTGACATTTCATCCCCGCTGACAGTAATCTTTGCGCCCTTTCACGCTGGCTTGGGCGTGTATTTTTTGAAAACACTGTATTAAGGCGTAACGTGCCATGAAAAGAACTTTTCAACCCAGCAATCTGAAGCGCAAGCGGACCCATGGTTTCCGTGCCCGCATGAGCACCAAAAATGGCCGGCGTGTGATCAATGCCCGTCGTGCCAAGGGCCGTGCCCGGTTGTCCGTCTGACTGCATAACCTTGTGCCCCGGTTCGCAGCGTTTTCCCGCCCGGGTACGACTCACCAAGCCGGCCGAATTCCAGCACGTTTTCAAGCATTGCCGGTTTCGGGTCGGCAGTCGCTGGATGACTTTGCTGGCAGCGCCCAATACGCTTGGGTCCGCGCGTCTTGGCCTGGCAATCTCCCGGAAGGTGGCACGCACCGCGGTTGCGCGCAATCGCATCAAGCGACTCGTCCGGGAAAGTTTCCGGCACAACCGGGATCAGATCTGTCCTCTGGATATCGTCGTGCTGGGTCGCGGTGACATTGCCAGTCAGGCCAGCGGGACGCTCAACACGGCACTGGAAAAACTCTGGAAACAGTTGATCGAAGAATGCGCTGGCTCATCATCCAATTAATACGCGGCTATCGTTACCTGCTCAGTCCCTGGCTGGGCAGTCGTTGCCGGTTCTATCCCAGTTGTTCCGCCTATGCACTGACTGCCGTGGAACGCTTCGGCGCACTACGTGGCAGCTGGCTGGCCGTGCAGCGCCTGCTGCGTTGTCATCCCTGGCATGCCGGCGGGGTTGACCCGGTGCCTGACAGGGAGCATAGCCATGGATAATCAACGCCTGTTTCTGTTCGTGGCAGTGGTATTTGTAGTGATGTTGCTGTGGCAGGCCTGGATGGAAGATTACGGGCCGGCCCCGCAAGCGGAGGCCCCGCCGGTGCAGGACGAGATGGCACTGCCGAGCGTTGGTGATGTGGGCGAAGACATTCCCGCGCCGGTT
Organism: uncultured Gammaproteobacteria bacterium; assembly: GCA_965544015.1. GTDB lineage: Bacteria > Pseudomonadota > Gammaproteobacteria > UBA9214 > UBA9214 > UBA9214. The sequence goes on from CBEULV010000195.1 coordinate 2,710, forward strand.
ATGGAAGCCCTGCCCGCCGGCACGCCGGTTGCGGAGGCTGGTTTGTTGAAAACCGGCCAGCAGGTTCGCGTCGAAACTGACCTGTTTGACCTGCTGATCGATACCACCGGTGGTGATCTGCGTCGTGCTGACCTGGTTGAGTACGCGGCTACCAATGAACCCGATTCCCCCCGGTTTCGCCTGCTCAATGACGAGTTGCCGAACCTGTTTGTTGTGCAGTCCGGTCTGATTGTTACAAAGGGAGCAGGTGTTTCGCCTAACCATAAAATTAACTATCATGCCGAGCAGTTACACTACCGCATGACGGATACACAGGATTCGCTGACCATTCCGTTGGTATGGCGCAGCCCGGCCGGTGTCGAGGTGGTCAAGCGCTATACCTTCCACCGCGGCAGCTACGTGGTGGATATCGAACACGCGGTAAACAACAACAGCGGCGCCGACTGGTCGGGGTCGCACTATCGTCAACTACAGCGCACCCAGGTAGCCGAGACCGGTCAGAGCACCTTCATCTATACCTACATGGGCGGCGTAATTTACAGCCCGGAAGAAAAATACGAGAAGGTCAAGTTCGATGAGATGCAGGAACAGGATCTCGACCGCAGCGTCACCGACGGCTGGGTGGCCATGTTGCAGCACTATTTTCTCGGTGCACTGATCCCCGAGCGTGGCAGTGAGGAACGTTTCTACACCAAGACGCTGAGTAATACCCGCTACGTGATTGGCATGATTGCACCGCCGCGCAGCGTCGCCGCTGGCGAGAGTAGCGTGTTCAGTACGCGCCTGTTCATCGGACCCAAGTTGCAGGACGAAATGAAAAAGGTAGCACCCGGACTGGAACTGACGGTG
>CBEULV010000196.1:0-3549 GCA_965544015.1 uncultured Gammaproteobacteria bacterium
CAGGCGGGTTTCCCAAGCTGACGACGTTCTTTTGCGTTTCTTTTTTCCATGCTGTTGATGCTCACTCCAACTATACAGTTCCTTCTGGCAGAACCACGGCTCTTCCCTGCATGCCGGGGCGCTTGATAAAGGCAGTGGCTTGTTCTTGTTATGGTTGCCACCTGTAGACAGGATAGGAAACCCGCCCCGGACTGTATATTGGCCTTTGGTACAGCGGTCATGCCTGTGTCTGGCTGTACAGCGCCGGTATCAGGCCTGCCGTGGTATCCGGATCTGTTCGACCAGTTGCTGGATATGCGCAGGGGGTGGGGCCGTATTGCGCGCCACCGCGGTGGCGACGGCGAAATTGATTACCATGCCTATCACGCCGGCACCTTCCGGTGAAATGCCCAGGATCCAGTTTTCCGGCACGTTGGCGGCCATTGGCTCGATAAACACGCCCTTGAAGTAAATGATGTAACCCAGCGTGAAGCCAAGACCCGCCAGCATGCCGCTGATCGCGCCCCACTTGTTCATGCGCTTGTTAAAGATGCCCATCAGGATGGCCGGAAACAGCGAGGCGGCAGCGAGCCCGAAGGCAAACGCCACCACCTGCGCAACGAAGGCAGGTGGATGCAGGCCCAGGTAACCGGCAACGCCGATGGCGGCGGCCGCAGCCATGCGTCCTGCCATTAGTTCGTTTTTCTCGCTGATCTTCTTCATGAACGTCCCCTTGAGCAGGTCATGCGAGATGCTCGCGGAAATGACCAGCAGCAGGCCGGCCGCGGTGGACAGTGCGGCGGCAATCCCGCCGGCGGCAACCAGCGCGATGACCCAGTTGGGCAGGCCGGCGATCTCCGGGTTGGCCAGCACCATGATGTCGCGGTCGACGTAGATTTCATTGGCATGCGGTGCGCCGCCCTGGATCTCGCCGTCACCGGGGTTGGTGGTGATGCGCTCGCCCAGGCTGCCGCGCCGGTCGCCATCAAAGGCCGGCTTGCCGTTTCCGGCAAAGGCCTTGCCGGCGGCATACTGCACCTTGCCGTCCTGGTTGTGGTCATACCAGGCCAGCAGTCCGGAGTTTTCCCAGGTCCTGAACCAGCCGGGCATGGCGGCATAATGCGTGCCGCTGCCCTCGGCGCCGTTTACGGTTTCCACCAGGTTCATGCGTGCCAGCGCCCCGACGGCGGGCGCCGTGGTATATAGAATGGTAATGAACAGCAGCGCCCAGCCGGCTGATATACGGGCATCGCGCACCCGGGGGACCGTAAAGAAACGCACGATCACGTGTGGCAGGCCGGCGGTGCCTGCCATCAGTGCCAGCGTGATGGCGCAGACATCGATCATCGACTTGTCATTGAATGGTTCGGTGTAGGAGCCGAAGCCAAGGTCAACCAGGGTCTGGTCGAGTTTGCCCAGCAGCGAGGCGGAGCCGTCCACAAGTTCGCTGCCCAGCGCCAGTTGCGGCAGCGGGTTACCGGTGGCGTTAATGGCAATGAACACTGCCGGCACGGTGTAGGCGAAGATCAGTACGCAGTACTGGGCGACCTGGGTGTAGGTGATGCCCTTCATGCCGCCGAGCACGGCGTAGATGAACACGACCCCCATCCCGACAAACAAACCGGTCTCGACCGGGACCTCGAGAAAGCGCGAGAAAACGATGCCGACGCCGCGCATCTGGCCAGCGACATAGGTGAATGAGATAAATATCAGGCAGATTACCGCGACCACGCGTGCCAGTTGCGAGTAATAGCGGTCACCGATGAATTCCGGTACGGTGAACTTGCCGAATTTGCGCAGATAAGGTGCCAGCAGCATGGCCAGCAGCACGTAACCGCCAGTCCATCCCATCAGGTACATGCCGCCTTCGTAACCCAGGAAGCTGATCAGTCCGGCCATGGAGATGAACGAGGCCGCCGACATCCAGTCGGCCGCGGTGGCCATGCCGTTGGCAATCGGGTGTACGTGTTTTCCTGCGACATAGAAATCCCTGGTGCTGGATGCGCGTGAGCCGATGGCGATAGCGATATACAGGGCAAAGCTCAGACCCACGGTGAGGAAAGTCAGTGTTTGCAGTTCCATGCCATCAGTCCTCGTTTACGCCGTAGTGGCGGTCCAGTCGGTTCATGCGGATGGCGTAGTAAAAGATCAGTACCAGGAAGGTGAGCAGTGAGCCCTGTTGCGCGAACCAGAAACCGAGCGGGTATCCGCCGATGTGGAACTGGTTGAAAAAGTCGACCAGCAGGATGCCGGCGCCGAACGAAACCGCCCCCCAAACCACCAGGCAGCTGATAACGAGTTTGATATTGGCCTTCCAGTAGGCCTGGTGCTGCTGGTCCATGGCGCTCCCCCTGCTGATTGTGCACCCTGAATAACAGCGATTATGTGGGAAATCAAGCCGCTTAAAAAACTGCGCGACACCCCCTATAATGGGCATTGGTTATGGTGGCTTGTGCCGGTCCCCCCGCGACGATAAGCTGTGAACCCCGTCAGGCCCGGAAGGGAGCAGCGGCAGCAGTGGACTCGGGTGCCGGGGTGTGGCTGGTACAGGTCGCCTCCATTATTTTGCAAAATACCAAAACAAGGCCATAAATGAGTTACCAGGTCCTGGCACGCAAGTGGCGTCCCCGTAATTTTTCCGAGCTGGTTGGCCAGGAGCATGTGCAACGTGCCCTGGTGAACGCACTGGACAATGACCGCCTGCACCACGCCTACCTGTTTACCGGTACACGCGGGGTCGGCAAGACCACCATCGCGCGCATCTTTGCGAAGTCACTGAACTGCGAGGCCGGTGTCAGTTCCAGCCCGTGCGGGCAATGTTCTGCCTGCCAGGAGATCAGCGAGGGTCGCTTCGTCGACCTGGTCGAGGTCGATGCCGCTTCACGCACCAAGGTCGAGGATACCCGCGAACTGCTCGAGAACGTGCAGTACGCGCCAACGCGTGGACGCTACAAGGTCTACCTCATCGATGAGGTGCACATGCTCTCCGGGCACAGCTTCAATGCATTGCTGAAGACGCTGGAAGAGCCGCCGCCGCACGTGAAATTCCTGCTTGCGACCACTGACCCGCAACGCTTGCCGGTCACGGTGCTGTCGCGCTGTCTGCAGTTCAATCTCAAGAGTCTGACGATCGCGCAGATCACCGGGCAGCTGGAAATGATTCTCGCCCGGGAAGGCATTCATGCCGATACAGGTGCGCTGCGCGAGCTGGCACTGGCGGCCAATGGCAGTATGCGCGATGCGCTCAGTCTGCTGGACCAGGCGATCGCCTTCTGTGCGGGCGACCTGGATGAGGCGGAAGTGCGCAGCATGCTGGGTACTATCGACCGTGACGTCATCTACCGCCTGCTGGATGCGCTGGCTGCAAACGATGCAGCCCGGTTACTTGCGGAAATAGGCACGGCGGACGATTTTGCGCCGGATTATGCGGCATTGCTGGGGGATACCGTGTCGCTGCTGCAGCGTATAGCGGTGGCACAGACCCTGCCGGATGCCATTGATGACAGTTGCGGCGACCGGCAGACAGTACTGGAGCTGGCCGGCAAGCTGAGCCCGGAAGACGTGCAACTG
>CBEULV010000197.1:0-3540 GCA_965544015.1 uncultured Gammaproteobacteria bacterium
TTCGCGGAGCAAGCTCCGCTCCTACTTGAATAAATATTCGCGGTAATATTTCAGTTCGCGGATGGAATCACGCGTGTCATCCAGCGCAAGGTGGGTACTGCCCTTCTTGAAGCCCTTTGCGACCATCGGTGACCAGCGCATTGCCAGCTCCTTGATGGAACTGACATCCAGGTTGCGGTAATGGAAATAACGCTCCAGCTCCGGCATACAACGCGCCATGAAGCGGCGATCCTGGCAAATGCTGTTGCCACACATCGGTGAGACATTGGCCGGCACGTATTCACTGAGGAAGGCGATAGTCTGCTGTTCGGCCTGCTGCTCGTTCAGCGTACTCTTGCGCACGCGCTCGGTCAGGCCGGAACCACCGTGCTGGCGGGTATTCCATTCATCCATGGCATTCAGCGCCTCGTCCGGCTGATGGATGGCCAGCACCGGACCTTCCGCCAGGATGTTCAGCTGGCTGTCGGTAACAATGGTGGCAATCTCTATAATCGCGTCGTTGCCTGTATCCAGGCCGGTCATCTCCAGATCGATCCAGATCAGGTTTCTTGCATCCTGGGCCATGCTTCTTCCTTTCAAATATAATGGTTGAGCCGCATTGTAGCAGAGGCTAATCTGCTGTTTGGTTATTAATAGAGGACATCCATGAATTCGTTTACCTGGCTTTTCATTGCCGCTCTCGCCGCTTCGATACTGCTGCGCCTGTGGCTGGCCAACCGGCATGTCGCGCATGTCCGCAAGCACCGCGACAGCGTACCGGAGTCGTTCGCCGGGCAGATCACGCATGAAGATCACCACAAGGCCGCTGACTACACAATCACCAATACACACACAGGCATGCTGGCGCTGGGATATGACGCACTGCTGCTGCTGGGCTGGACACTGGGCGGCGGGCTGGACTGGCTGGACAGCAGCTGGGGCGCCGCCGACTACAGCCCGGTGCTTACCGGTACGCTGGTCATGCTCAGCGCCATGGTGCTGATGACGCTGCTGGACCTGCCGTTCAGTCTCTATCACACCTTTGTGGTAGAGGAGCGTTTTGGCTTCAATCGCTCGACACCCGGTCTGTTTATTTCCGATCTCCTCAAGCAGGGTGCACTGCTGGTAGTGATCGGCGCTCCGCTGATCGCACTGGCACTGTGGATCATGGCTGCCTCCGGCGGCCTGTGGTGGCTGTACGTCTGGATCGTGTGGATGGTGTTCTCACTGGTGATGTTCTGGGCCTGGCCTGCGGTAATCGCGCCGCTGTTCAACAAGTTCTCGCCATTGAAGGATGAAGCCCTGAAACAGCGCATCCAGGCATTGATGGACAAGTGCGGTTTCCGCAGCAGCGGCATCTTCGTCATGGACGGTTCGAAGCGCTCTGGTCACGGCAATGCCTACTTCACCGGCTTCGGTAACAACAAGCGTATCGTGTTCTTCGACACCCTGCTCGAATCGCTGGAACCGGTCGAGATCGAGGCCGTGCTGGCACACGAACTCGGTCATTTCCGCCTCAAACACATCCAGAAACGCCTGTTCTCGACCATGGCAATGAGTCTTGCCGCGCTCGCCCTGCTCGGCTGGCTGGTCGATCAGAGCTGGTTCTACCACGGCCTGGGCGTAAGCCAGCCTTCTGACTGGATGGCCCTGCTGCTGTTCATGATGGTGCTGCCGGTGTTTTCTTTCTTCCTGCAGCCGCTGCTGTCGCGATTGTCACGCAAACATGAGTTCGAGGCCGATGCATACGCAGTGAAACAGTCCAGCGGCACGGATCTGGTGCACGCACTGGTCAAGATGTACCGTGAAAATGCCAGCACGCTGACGCCGGACCCCCTGTACTCGGCATACCATGACTCGCACCCCCCGGCGCCGGTGCGGATTGCACACATTTACGCTAACATGAACACCTGAATTCGGAGACCCGTCAATGAAAGCACAGTACGTCACCCTCCTTGCCCTGGCCCTGACTGCTGGAACAAATCCGGTCTTTGCGGCAGATATAAGCCACGGCAGGCAACTGCAGCAGGCAAACTGCATGAGCTGCCATGATGACGGTATGTATAACCGCGAGAATCGCAAGGTCACTACGCCGGACGGACTGCAAAAGCAAGTACGTCGCTGTGAGCAGACGCTTGACCTGCAGTGGTTCGACGAAGATATCGACGCCGTGTCCGCCTACCTCAACGACAGCTTCTACAGGTTCAAATAGTTCATGTCCGCTAATGCACTGTCTGAAAAGCACTGTCAGCCGTGCGCAAGTGATACTGAGCCACTGGAGCGGGAACCGGCCAATGCCCTGCTGAAGCAGCTGCACAGTGACTGGACGCTGTCGGCAAACGGCAGGGAAATCAGCCGCACGTATGAATTCGGGAACTATTACCAGACCATGGCCTTCGTCAATGCGCTGGCCTGGGTTGCGCACAGCGAAGACCACCACCCCGACATCGAGGTCAGCTATAAACGCTGCCATGTGCGCTACAGCACACACATGATCGGCGGCCTGTCAAATAACGATTTCATCTGTGCCGCAAAAATTGACGCCCTGCTCCCGGCAGCCACATAACCCTTTCCGGCATGTGTGCACAACAAGTCCCGCCGAAACACGAACACACAGCTGATCCCTCCAACAACGCCGGAAAACCTGACCTGCCGGGACTGGTCATCGTCAACTACGGCAAGCACATGCTGGTCGAGAGCGAAGCCGGCATACTGGTCAACTGCGTAGCACGGCGCAGCATTGGCCCGATCGTCTGCGGCGACCAGGTGCGCTGGCAGGAAACCGGTGAAAATGCAGGTGTCATCGTATCCGTCCAGCCGCGCGATTCGGTATTGCAGCGCGACACGGGCAGCCACACGCAACGACCGCTGGCAGCGAACATCGACCAACTGGTCATTGAAGCCGCTACCGAGCCGTCACTGGATAGTTTCCTGGTCGACAAATACACCGTTGCCGCCGAGCTGGCCCATAGCAGCGCACTGATCGTCATCAACAAGGCTGACCTGCTGTCAGCACAGGATCGTCACGCTATCGACACACTGCTGGAGGAATTCCGCGCCATCGGCTATCCCTGCCTGTATACCAGCGCACTGGAAAATACCGGCATCGAGGCATTCCGTGCTCAATTGGCCGGCAAGACCAGCATCCTGGTCGGCCAGTCCGGCGTCGGCAAGTCCTCACTGGTAAAACGTCTGCTGCCGGACCTCGACATTGCCACCGGCAAGCTCTCCGCCGCCTCCGGCCAGGGCAAACATACCACCACAGCCACCATGCTCTATCACCTGCCCGATGGCGGGGCACTGATCGACTCGCCCGGGGTGCGCGATTTCAAGCTCGGCACCGTTGAGTCCGTCAGGCTGGGCAGCGGTTTCCGGGAATTCCATGACTGGCTCGGGCAGTGCCGCTTCAATGACTGCCTGCATCAGGGCGAACCCGGCTGCGCAGTCGCAGCCGCTGTCGAGCAGGGGGAAATCAGCAAACGACGCATGGAGAGTTATCACCGGTTACTGGAACTGTGCGCGTAGGAGTACTCAACGAGCGCGCTGCCCTGATTCGCCACA
>CBEULV010000198.1:0-3465 GCA_965544015.1 uncultured Gammaproteobacteria bacterium
TCTGGTTGTGAATCAGCAGGCCGGCGGTCCTTTCCATGGACTGGTAACGTGGCTGCGGTGTGATGGCGGCCAGTCGTTTGCAGAAGGGATGTGTGCCGGCCCCGCACAGTCGCATTCCAAGTTCTTCACAACGGGCGAGAAGCTCTGAAACCAGGGTTTGCATGTGGTGTTCCAGTTCCGCGGTGTCCTTGCATGGTCTGGAAGCGACTTCGACCGTGTTCTGAATCATCTCCGGTTTGACGTTTACACTTCCCGGGTAAAGCTTCATGAGCGGCAAAATGCCGTCCACCAGGTCCAGGGTCTGTTTATCGACCAGCTGAAACTCCATCTCCATTCCAACCGTGAATCCGTCGGAGGGGTGGAATGCAATACTCATTTCCCTGGCTCCGGGTATTCGAGGACGGCGTCTCGTACAACCTGGTCGAAGAAGGCGGCCCCTATGCGAAGCACGCCTTCGTCGATATCAAAAGACGGGCTGTGCAGGGGGATGTACTTCATATTGTCCGACCGGGCACCGAACCGGACATAGCAACCGGGAATGCGCTCCAGGTAATATGAAAAGTCCTCGGCACCCATGCTGGGATGGTCCAGCTGCATCAGGCCTTTTTCACCGACCACACTGCGGGCGGCACGATAGGCGAGTTGAGCTTCGCGACTGGTATTGACAACGGGTGGATAGCCCTCATCTATCTGAACATCCAGCGATACATTGTGCAGTTCCTCAAGGCCGCGTGCCATCCGCCTGATCCCGTTATGAATGTGATTTCGAACGTCAGGCAGTGTGGTGCGGATGCTGCCTTCCAGCGTTGCGGTTTCTGCGATTACATTGGCTGCCGTGCCAGCTTCAATCTTGCCGATGGTGACTACAGAGGGATGCACCGGATCTATTTCCCGGGAAACCAGGGTTTGCAATGCCGTGATCAACAGGCCGGTAGTTATCACTGCATCCGTTGCCTCGTGGGGCCGTGCACCATGCCCCCCTTTGCCGTGAATCTGAATGGCGAATCGATCGGACTGTGCCGTGATGATGCCATCGGCAACCATGATTTCGCCGACCCGATAGTGATGTGTTACATGACCGCCAAAGATTGCAGTGACATTATCAAGGGCACCGGAAGCGAGTACCGTTCGTGCGCCGCCGCCCCTTTCTTCTGCAGGCTGGAAAACAAAACAGGTGTTGATGTCCGGAGGCGATTCAGTTAACAAGTGTGCCGCGCCCAGTACCATCGACATGTGGGCATCATGCCCACACGCGTGCACCTTGCCCTTGATGGTTGATGCAAAAGGCAGATCTGTATTTTCAGCGCCGGGTAATGCGTCCATATCGGCGCGCAGGGCAATGGTTGGCCTGTCGTTTCCCGTGTACAGCTTTCCGATAACACCGCTGCCCTTGCCACCGTATTCGAATGGAATCCCGAGGGCACGCAGTTCCCTGATGATCAGTTCAGCCGTATGCTCCTCTTCAAAGGCCAGTTCTGGATGTCGGTGTAAGGCGCGCCGCAGCTCAACCATACGGTCGAAAACCGCTTCCGGAACAGCTTGCAGATCCATATTCATACCCTCCGCCTGCAGACTTGCGTAGCACTATCACTCGTAACATGAGAACCTTATCTCTTGATTTTAGGGTAATAAATGCAGGTGTATATGACGATGATCAAGTAAAGCACAGGCAAGGGAGCCTAGTGTTAACATAAAAAGCAGCGGGTTATGATAATTTTATTCCCTGTGGCCGAGGCAGGAAGCGAATGGCAAAACAGTCCATGCCCGATAAAGACGGGCCCTCCTTAGACCTGTGGCAGACGCCACTGCCATTATGGCGCTATATCGTCTGGATCCTGGTGCTATTGGCCCTTTCCTGGTTCTGGTTTGGCACTGGCCAGGCACCGGAGCGCCAGGAACTGGCGTATAGCGAGTTTAAGGATCGTGTTCGCGAGGAACAGGTGGCGAGTGTGGTCTTCAAGGGGCAGATAGTGCTGGGTGAATTCCACGGCGCGATCAGGCAGGTGCCGGCTGCACCGGTGAGAGGGCGTGTGCAGGAGTCAGCAGCAGCATCAGTGATGTTCAAAACCACCTTGCCGCCGGTGGATGATCCCGAGTTGATCCCGTTGCTGGAAAAACACCGTGTCGAGGTGCGCGCCGAGGTGGAACAGATGTCCTGGTGGGCGAGCGCATTGATCAGCATACTGCCGTGGCTGCTGATTATCGGTCTGTTTTTTTACGCTTCCCGCAAGATGCAGGAGCGTATGCTGGGTGGCGGGCCGGGAGAAATATTCGGCTTCGGTAAGTCAAAGGCCAGGCGTTTTCGCAAGGGCAGCATGGAAATCGGTTTCGATGATGTCGCCGGCCTGGAGAACGCCAAACGCGACCTGCACGAGATTATCGATTATCTCAAGGAACCCGAACGGTTTAAGAAACTGGGCGCCAAGATTCCCAAGGGTATCCTGCTCATGGGGCCGCCCGGGACCGGCAAGACACTGCTGGCTAAAGCGGTTGCGGGCGAGGCCGATGTGCCGTTCTACAGTATCAGCGGTTCCGAATTCATCGAGATGTTTGTGGGTGTGGGCGCTTCGCGTGTGCGTGACATGTTCGATAGCGCCAAGAAAGAGGCGCCCGCTATCATCTTCATCGATGAGATAGATTCCGTAGGACGGATGCGTGGCAGCGGTCTGGGCGGTGGCCATGACGAGCGTGAACAGACCCTGAACCAGATCCTGGCCGAGATGGATGGTTTCGAACCGGAGCAGACGGTTGTGGTTCTGGCAGCGACCAACCGTCCTGATGTGCTCGACCCGGCACTACTGCGACCCGGCCGCTTTGACCGCAAGATCACGCTGGAATTGCCCCGCAGAGAGGCACGGCAGAAGATACTCGAAGTGCATGCCCGCGATATCCCGCTTGCCGATGATGTTGATCTGGGGAATCTGGCGGCCCGTACAGTCGGGTTCTCGGGGGCAGACCTGGAGAACCTGATGAACGAAGCGGCACTGCTTGCAGGTCGCGAGAACATGGATAAAGTCGATGCAAGGATTATTGATGTGGCACACGACAAGATTGTTCTCGGCGCCGAGAGTGAAACCGAGCTCGATGAGGAGGTGAAGAAACGCGTGGCATACCATGAGTCCGGCCATGCCTTGCTGGCCTGCGTGCTGCCCAATACAGATCCTCTGGCCAAGGTAACAATCATTCCTCGCGGCCGGTCACTGGGCGCGACCGAGCAAATGCCGGAAGAGGAACGATACACCCTGTCTGAAAGTTTTCTCAGGGACCGCATAACTATCATGCTGGGTGGCCGTACAGCAGAGAAGATTGTGTTCGGTGAACTCAGTAGTGGTGCAGAGGACGACCTCAAGCAGGCAACGATCCTGGCGCGGCGCATGATCAGCCAGTGGGGTATGAGCGAGAAGCTGGGGCCGGTCGCCTTTCGGCGCGGCGAGGAACATATCTTTCTCGGGCGCGAGATGGCGC
>CBEULV010000199.1:0-3436 GCA_965544015.1 uncultured Gammaproteobacteria bacterium
TTGCGAGCCGCCTGTGGTTCTGGATAGATTCGCAGGATGGGCACACGGGTTTTGCTGGCCGTGCGGGTGGGCTCCGTGTCACCCTGTTTGCCTTCGTCGGCGTTAATATGTTCCTGTCAGGGCTGCATTCCTGCGGTGAACTGCAAGCTGTTTCGGAAAAATATTTACAGGAGTTGTTAAATGAAAACTGTATCAAGATGGTTGCTGCTGGTGCTGATCCCGTTTGTGGCCTTTGGCGCGGCATTTGCCGAGCCCTTTACCGAGGGCAAGGAATACCAAAAGCTCAAAAAACCGCAAGCTACCGCGAGCAGTGAGAGCATCGAGGTGGTCGAACTGTTCTGGTACGGGTGCTCGCACTGTTATAGTCTTGAGCCATATATCCACGGGTGGCTGGAGAACAAGCCTGAGGATGTGAGTTTTGTGCGCATGCCGGCCATCCTGGGCGCGGGCTGGGAATTGCTGGCAAAAGCCTATTTCACGGCCGACCTGCTTGGCGTGCTGGACAAGGCACACGGAGAGCTGTTTGCCACTATCCATGAAAAGAAGAACAAGATAAAAGATGAAAAAATGCTGCGCAAATTCTTTGTCGGGCTGGGTGTGTCGGCCGAGGATTTTGACAAGACCTTTAATTCCTTTGCAGTGGTCATCAAGGTCAACAATGCACGCATGATGACACGGCGCTACGCTATCAGTGGTGTGCCGACGCTCATTGTCAACGGCAAGTACAGCACCAGCGCCAGCCTTGCCGGCAGCAACGAGAAGCTGATCGGTATCATTGACCACCTGGTTACCCAGGAGCGTACGCTGGCGGCTGCGCCGACTGCCGGCAGCGCAGGGAAATAATCATACCGTGATTGTCCTGGTTACTGCGGCCCGGTTGTCATGAAGGCTGCCGAGCTGTTTGTGCGCTGCCTCGAGAACGAGGGCGTTGAATACATCTTCGGGATTCCCGGCGAGGAAAACCTGGATGTGATGGATGCGCTGCTGGATTCGCCGATTCACTTCATTACCACTCACCACGAACAGGGCGCGGCCTTCATGGCCGACGTATACGGCCGGCTGACAGGGCGGCCCGGTGTCTGTCTTGCCACGCTGGGTCCCGGTGCCACCAACCTGCTGACCGGCGTCGCCGACGCCAACCTTGATCGTGCACCGCTGGTTGCCATTGCAGGGCAGGCAGCGACCACACGCCTGCACAAGGAATCCCACCAGGTGCTGGATCTGACACGCATCTTCGATCCGGTAACCAAGTATTCCGCCAGCCTGCTGGAACCCGACATCATTCCCGAGGTGGTGCGCAAGAGCTTCAAGGTATCGATTACACCCAAGCAGGGTGCCGCTTTCATCGAGTTCCCGGAAAACATTGCGGCGGAGGAGATCGACGCCACACCATTGCCGGTTACCCTTCCACCGGATCCGGAGCCGCCGGCTGACAAGGTGGAGCAGGCGGCATTGCTCATCAGCGAGGCAAGCAAACCAATGATTCTTGCCGGTAACGGCGTGGTGCGCGCGCACGCATGGCCGCAGCTGAACGACTTTGCAGAGAAGCTGAATATCCCGGTTGCCAATACCTTTATGGCCAAGGGCGTGATTCCGTTTCGCCATCGTTGTGCACTGGGCAGTGCCGGCCTGCAGGCCAACGACTACACGAGCTGTGGATTCGACCGCGCCGATGTCATCATCTGCGTAGGCTATGACGTGGTGGAGTACCACCCTTACCTGTGGCACCCGACGCGCGATCGCAAAATCATTCACATCGATAATCTGCCAGCCGAGGTGGATGCACATTACCCGGTAGCCGTTGGCGTGACCGGCGATATCCGTCACAGCCTGGCGCGCATTGCGGAACAGGCCAGGCCTCATGATGGAAATCACATCCGTCCGCTGCGCGAGCGCCTGGTGGAAGAAATGAACCAGCATCGCGACGACACCGGTTTTCCGGTCAAGCCGCAGAAAATCATCTGGGATCTGCGTACCGCCATGGGTCTGGAGGACATCGTGGTGTGCGACGTTGGTGCGCACAAGATGTGGATGGCACGCATGTTTCGCTGTGAATACCCGAACACCTGCATCATTTCCAACGGCTTTGCCAGTATGGGGATCGCGGTACCCGGCGCCATTGCAGCCAAGCTGGCATATCCCGAGCGCAACGTGGTGGCGGTGACGGGCGATGCCGGTTTCATGATGAACTCGCAGGAGATCGAGACAGCGATCCGCTACCGCTTGCCGGTAGTGATCCTGATCTGGAGCGACAGCAGTTACGGTCTGATAGAATGGAAACAGATGAACGAGTTCAAACGCAGCTCCAATGTGCACTTTGACAACCCGGATTTTGTCAAATATGCCGAGGCATTCGGCGCAAAGGGCTACCGGGTGGAGAGCGCCGGGGATCTGCCGACTATACTGGAAGAGGCGCTTGCCAACGACACGGTGAGTATCATCGATTGCCCGGTCGACTATCGGGAAAACATCAAACTGATGGAGCAAATGGGATCACTGGTATGTCCGACCTGACAGCAACCCTGCAAAGCGCAGTTGCGGGCAGGACATCCATTGGTGTTGAACCGGAAATGGGACAGAAAATCCGGCTGTTGAGCTACAACATACAGGCGGGCATCAGCACGCGCCGTTACCGGCATTACATTACCCACAGCTGGAAACATGTGCTGCCACATGCGCAGCGTTTCGACAACCTCGACCGTATTGCCAGGCTGGTAAAGGGGTATGACATCGTCGGTCTGCAGGAACTGGATGCAGGCAGCCTGCGCAGTGGATATGTCAACCTGACCGAGTATCTCAGCGAAAAGGCCGGTATGCCGTTCTGGTCTGACCAGACCAATCGGAGCATTGGCCGGATTGCGCAGCACAGCACCGGCCTGTTGAGCCGGTTTCCCCCGACCGAGATCGTCGAACACCGCTTGCCCGGTCCGATCCCGGGGCGTGGCGTGCTGTTTATACGCTACGGGACCAAAGAGCATTCACTGGTTGTGCTGATCGTACACCTGGCGCTGGGCAAGCGTACCCGCATGCTGCAGCTTGATTACATCAGCGAGATAGTGAACCAGTATCGTCACGTCATATTAATGGGTGATATGAACTGCTACTCCGACAGCGACGAGATGGACTACCTGATCAACCGAACCCTGATGCAAGAGCCTTTCCATGGCGTGGACACCTTTCCCAGCTGGCGACCGCAACACAATATTGATCATATCCTGGTGACACCAACACTGCAGGTGGATCAAATCAGGGCGCTGAATTTCTCCCTGTCTGACCACCTGCCGCTGGAGATGGAGATCACCCTGCCGGCCTCGGTGCGCCTCGACACGGCAGGCGAGATGGATGCCAGGCCGTAGCAATGACGAACAAATCAGGGCTTCCCTAGATAAACAGGCAGACGTCGGACTTTTGCGCGATCGGCAGGAACGAGGCTGCA
>CBEULV010000200.1:0-3409 GCA_965544015.1 uncultured Gammaproteobacteria bacterium
GAAAAAGGCTGCACGCTGGTGCGGATTCTCCCCATAACGCATGGTCTGCACCTGTCGGTACTGCAGGTTCAGGGTGCGCGGAAAATCCGTGTGCCCACCATCGAGATCGATAGCGCCCAGGTAGTTGGCGATCGCGCCATCGTAGCGTGCGGTGTGTTCAAAGGTCTTGACCGCCAGACTATAGCGGGTTGCATCGCCAACCCGGTTCCCGCTTGCACGCATTTCCTCCAGCACGGCCGGGTAGTCGGCGCTGTCGACCAGTACGGTGACCGCGGCATGGTTCTTGGCAGCGGCGCGCAACAGGGTCGGGCCACCGATATCGATATTCTCGATCGCTGTCGGCAGGTCACAGTCAGGGCGCTCGACGGTCTGCTCGAACGGGTACAGGTTCACTGCCACCAGGTCGATTGGCAGGATGTCGTTGTCGGCCATGACCTCGTCATCCGTGCCACGGCGCGCCAGGATGCCGCCATGAATCCTTGGGTGCAGGGTCTTGACGCGGCCGTCCATCATCTCCGGAAAACCGGTGAAATCGGATACCTCGATGACCGGTATCCCTGCATCGGCGAGTAATTTGGCGGTTCCACCTGTGGAAAGGATCTCGACGCCGAGTCCGTGTAATGCCTGTGCAAAGTCGGCGATACCGGTCTTGTCGGAAACGCTGATAAGTGCGCGCTTGATCATGGTTTGCTTCATCCTGCTGGTTAATAACTGGTGCAGGGCCAGCAAACGGGCATCCCGTTTACCGGCTACGGTTCCAGCTTGTACTGTTTGAGTTTCTTGCGCAGAGTGCCACGACTGATGCCGAGCATGGTCGCGGCCTGGCTCTGGTTCCCGGCAACATGCTGCATGACGACATTCAGGATGGCAGGTTCAACCTCATTGAGCACCACATGATAAAGGTCATTCACCCCGTGTCCGTTCAGGTCGCCCAGATAGAGTTCGATTGCCGAGGTTACGGCACGTCGAATCGGCTGCTTGCGGCGTTCACGCCTGGCCGGCACGTTCATGCTGCCAGCCCCTGGCGCTCCGACAGTCGCGCAAAATAGTCCCTGACAAACTGCAGTTGCGCGGCAGCCGATTCAACCCGGTTGACCTGCTGACGGAATGCATTGCCGTCACGCTGACCCTTGCTGTACCAGGCGATGTGCTTGCGGGCCGTGCGGACCCCGGTGTACTCGCCATAGAATGCATACAGGTTCTCCAAGTGGCCGACCAGTATGCGGCTGATGTCCGCGGCCGACGGTTCCGGCAGGTGCCGGCCGGTCTGCATGTAGTGGGTAATCTCGCGGAAAACCCACGGCCGCCCCTGTGCCGCGCGACCTATCATGACTGCATCTGCCGCCGTTTCACGCAACACTTCCACGGCACGCTCCGGTGTCGTGATATCACCATTGGCAATCACCGGTATGCCGATGGCCGCCTTGATGGTGCGCACCGTGTCATGCTCGGCCTCGCCGCGGTAGGCGCAGGCACGGGTACGGCCGTGTACTGCCAGTGCCTGGATGCCGGCCTGTTCGGCCAGTTTCGCAATCGTCAGGGCATTACGGTTAGCCGGGTCCCAGCCGGTACGAATCTTCAGGGTAACCGGCACGCTGACAGCGTTGACGACCGCGTCCAGTATGCGGCCCACCAGCCGCTCGTCCTGCAACAGGGCCGACCCGGCCATGACGTTGCAGACCTTTTTGGCCGGGCAACCCATATTGATATCAATAATTTGTGCGCCATGGTCCACATTGAAGCGTGCTGCATCCGCCATCATGACGGGTTCGGCGCCGGCGATCTGCACCGAGATTGGCTCGGCCTCACCTGCATGATCGATACGGTGGCGGGTCTTTTTGCTACCCCACAACAGTGCATTGGATGAGACCATTTCAGACACGGCAAGACCGGCCCCCTGTGCACGGCACAGCTGCCGGAAGGGACGGTCGGTGACACCGGCCATGGGCGCCAGTATCAGTGGGTTCGGAAGTGTGTAGGGCCCTATTTTCACCGGTTGTTGTTACGAATCGTTATAATGCCGGAAGTGAAGGACGGGAGATAATACCCGCTTCTCAGGTGATGTGAAAGCGGACCCGCCAGGACTGCGAGTTTTCGGTACTCAGAGAAAGTCGAACTGGAAGGACACGGCCGCCTCGCCGGGGTCCATGACTTCCAGCACCACCTGAACCGGTCCCTGCGCTGCCATTCCCTGCGTGATATCCACGCCCTCGGCCAGGTATTCCACCGGGCTGAAACGGCGCATGGCGACCGGGTTGCCGGTGCTGTCAATGAAACTGACCTCGAAGAACGGGTATGGCTGGGTAAAGTCGGCGCGGTTCTCAAACGCGGCATTGATCAACAGGGCCTCGCTGACAGTGGGATGCTGGCGTACATCACGATTGATAATCGCCAGTTGCGACACATCGGCACGCATTGGCAATGTACAGTGCACCACGGCGCAGACTTCCTCCAGAATCGGGCGCCAGTCGGGATTTGCCGCCACGGTGGTTCTGTTGAACCACGCCCACTGCAGTCCCAGCATCGTCACCAGTAGCAGGATGCTGATGAGACTCAGGACGTCACGGCCGGAAAATGCACGTGGCTGCCAGTCATCCTGATAATAGGCGGGAATGGCCGGCACTGCCTCGCGACCTGCATCCGCGCCGGTTACGCCCTGCTCCGCCGTTACATCGGGCAGCGAAGGTTCCGGTTGCGGCTGGCTGGCAACCGCCGCGGCTTTGCTTACGCTCGCCAGGTCTTCGTAAAGCACGTCCACCACGCTGAACACCTCGCGGCATTCACCACAGCGCGCCCGGCCTCCCGCCTGACCCAACAGGGCCGCGGATACCCGGAACACGGCAGCGCAATGTGGGCAACAGGTATACATGGTGGGAGAGTGTACTTCATTGCTTCCCTATAAACCCCCCTCTCCCTCAGGGACGACTGCATGGACGATGCACATGGACGTGCAAGTGTCGCGGCAGGCATGGAGAAGGTGAGACCGGGAACCGGTCGAGAGGCTGGCCCGGGCTATGCCTGTAGTAACAGCCGTGAGCGACCGCAGGAGGTAGAGTAAAGCTTCCGCTCCTGCTCACGCCCCTCACCTACATCCATGTAGGCGACGCAGGAGCAGTTACCGAGGAGGTAGGGCACCAAAAGTAGGCGCTTTAGGCGACGCAGGACGCTGTTGCGGAGAGGGTTGGGGAGAGGGGATAAAACAATGGTTGCTACCTGTGGATAACATCCCCATCGCCCCCCGCTCCCTGCCTGCAGGGGGACAGGCTCTGCAGCTCTGTGCGATAAAATTGTTTTACCCTGAGGCCTGACACGGATTCTTCAGCATTTTTCAGGGCAGGATACCCGCCTTCGCGGGTATGACGAGTTAATTACTACAATGTGGCATCAGGGGAGAACATCAATCGCGAAT
>CBEULV010000201.1:0-3365 GCA_965544015.1 uncultured Gammaproteobacteria bacterium
ACGGCTGATGGCCATGATCGTCGATGCACTAAGCTGGGTTTTCCTGCTCACCGGCAGCTTTCTCGGCATTAGCGGCGGCTTCGGTATTCTCCGCTTCCCGGATTTCTTCACCCGCCTGCACGCCGCCGGTGTCACCGACACCCTGTGCGCCGCCCTCATCCTGCTCGGTCTGATGATGCAGGCCGGCTGGGATCTGGTCACGGTGAAACTGTTATTCATCATCCTGTTTTTGTCATTCACCAGTCCGGTCGCGGCCCATGCCCTGGCGCGGGCAGCGCTGCATGGCGGACTCAAGCCCCTGCTCCACAGGGCGGAGGAGGATCCATCGAAATCCTGATCGATATCGTGCTGCTGAGTTTCCTCGCCATCGCCGCCATCGCCGTGGTGCGCTTGCGGGACCTGTTCGCCGTGGTCATGCTGTTTGGCATTTTCAGCCTGCTGTCGGCGGCCATTTTCGTGACCCTGGACGCCGTGGACGTGGCCTTCACCGAGGCAGCGGTGGGTGCCGGGATCTCCACGGTGCTCATGCTGGGCACCCTGGCGCTGACGGCGCGCACCGAACCCCCTCCCAGGCACGGCAACCTGCTCCCCCTGCTGGTGGTATGCATTACCGGTGGCGCGTTGGTGTACGGCACCCTGGATATGCCGCGTTTCGGCGATCCGCAGGCGCCGATACACCAGCATGTGGCACCGCGCTACCTCCAGGATTCGCCTGCCGAAATCGGGCTGCCTAATGTTGTAACCTCGGTCCTGGCGAGTTACCGCGGCTACGACACCCTCGGGGAAGTAACGGTCATTTTCACGGCGGGCGCCGGTGTGCTGATGTTGCTCGGTGCCAGTCGGCGTCGCACCGCACGTCGTGATGATGATACGGACAAAAGGGGGAGCGCGGTGAACCACGATCTCGTGCTTCGAGTCGTGGCCAAGATATTGATCCCCTTTGTCCTGCTGTTCGCCCTGTACGTGCAGTTCCACGGTGACTTCGGACCCGGTGGCGGCTTCCAGGCGGGGGTGATCTTCGCCGCCGCATTTATCCTTTATACCCTGATCTTCGGACTTGATGCCGCCCGTGCCGTGGCCTCGCCCCGTGTATTGCACGTCTTGAGCGCTCTGGGGGTATTGTTATTTGCCGGTGTCGGGCTCGCGGGCATATTCGCGGGTGGTAACTTTCTCGACTACGGCGTACTGGCGAGCCATCCGGTCGCGGGGCAACACCTGGGCATTTTGCTTATTGAACTCGGTGTGGGCGCCACCGTGGCTGCGGTCATGATCATGATCTTCTATCTGTTTACCGGGCGTACGCGTTGATGGCGACGGTACTCGGACTCTACAACTACTGGATCGCCATCTTCCTGATGATGACGGGCTTCTATGTCGTCATCGCCCATGGCAACCTGGTCAAGAAGATCGTTGGTCTCAATATCTTTCAGGTCTCGGTGTTCATCTTGTACATCAGTATGGGCAAGGTGCAGGGCGGTAGCGCCCCCATCCTGGCCGCAGGGGTAACTTCCTACTCCAATCCATTGCCGCACGTGTTGATTCTTACCGCCATCGTCGTGGGGGTGGCCACCACCGCCCTCGGCCTGGCCCTGGTGATACGCATCAATGAGGCCTACGGAACGGTCGAAGAAGACGATATCCACTCTCAAGACGAGCCTGAATAAAAAATGCAGATTGGCCAACATCTGCCTGTACTCCAGGTTGTGATCCCCCTGCTGTCCGCCCCGCTGTGCCTGCTGCTGCGCAACGGGCGCCTTGCCTGGATGTTCACCCTGACAGTGAGTTGGCTGGTGCTGGCCGGCGCCGTCTGGCTGTTGTTGCAGGTGCTTGCGCACGGCACCGTTTCCTATGCGCTTGGCACCTGGCCGGCGCCCTGGGGGATCGAATATCACCTCGACCACGTCAGCGCGTTCGTGCTGCTGATCGTCTCCGGAATCAGCGCCGTGGTTCTGCCGTTCGCCGGTAAAAGCGTGGCCCGGGAGATCCCCGCGGATCGCGTGTCCCTGTTCTACACCCTGTACCTGTTGTGCCTCACGGGGCTGCTCGGCATCGTCATCACCGGTGACGCCTTCAATCTGTTCGTATTTCTCGAGATTTCGGCATTGTCCTCCTACGCCCTGATAAGTCAGGGCAGGGATCGGCGTGCCCTTACGGCTTCCTATCACTATCTGATCCTGGGCACCATCGGCGCTACATTCATCCTCATTGGTGTCGGTCTGCTCTATATGATGACCGGTACACTAAACATGCAGGACCTCGCCGCGCGCCTGCCGGCCGTCACCGATACCCGCACCGTGCGCACGGCGTTTGCCTTTCTCATCGTCGGCATCAGCCTTAAGCTGGCACTGTTCCCGCTGCACCTGTGGCTACCCAATGCCTACACCTATGCGCCCTCAGTGGTCACCGCTTTTCTCGCCGCCACCGCCACCAAGGTGGGAGTGTACGTACTGCTGCGCTTCGTGTTTACGATCTTCGGCGCTGCTTTTGCTTTTCAGGTCATGTCGCTTGGCCCGATCCTGCTGGTATTGGCGCTGCTGGCGATATTCAGCGCCTCTACAGTGGCCATCTTCCAGGACAACCTCAAACGCATGCTGGCCTATTCAAGCGTTGCCCAGATCGGCTACATGGTGTTGGGAATCAGTTTTGCGTCCCTCACCGGCTTGACCGCCGGTATCCTGCACCTGTTTAACCACGCCCTGATGAAAGGGGCGCTGTTTCTCGCGCTGGGCGCTGTTTTCTATCAACTCGGGACGGTGCAGCTGACGCAGTTGCGCGGCCTCGGCCGACGCATGCCCTGGACGATGGCGGCGATTGTCATCGGCGGTCTGAGTCTTGTCGGTGTACCGCTCACAGTGGGTTTTATCAGCAAGTGGTATCTGATTCTTGCGGCGCTGGAAAGCGGCTGGTGGCCGGTAGCGGTGCTGGTGTTACTCGGTTCGCTACTGGCGATGGTCTACATAGGGCGGTTGGTCGAGACGGCCTACTTCCATGCACCTCCCGAAGACGATAAGGAAGTGCGCGAGGCTCCGCTATCACTGTTGCTACCCATCTGGACCTTGATCCTCGCCAACCTGTACTTCGGCATTGATACCAGCCTGACGGTGGGGGTTGCCCGTCAGGCAGCTGCATTGTTGCTGGGGATTCCCCCGTGAACCCGGTGCTCACCATGCTGCTCGCACTCACCGTGCCGCTGGCGGCGGCTCCGCTGGTGGTGCTCGCCAGACGCCGGCCGAACCTGCGCGAATCGGTGACCCTGATCGCTGCAACCCTGCTGTTCGGCCTGGTGGCCACGCTCGCGCCGCAGGTGATGAACGGCGCCCGCCCCACGGTGATCCTGGCCGAGCCGTTCCCGGGGTTGCCGCTGG
>CBEULV010000202.1:0-3357 GCA_965544015.1 uncultured Gammaproteobacteria bacterium
GGTTCAGGGTCCTGTCGATAAATCATCACCGTAACCGGCAGGGTTCTGATCGCGTTTGTACAAACGCAGAAGTTCCTGCAATAAGAAGGACCAGAATAATGAGGAGAGACTCATGAAATCCAGGCTTTCCGCACATTTAATCCTTTGTCTGGCAGTCCTTTATCTGGCAGGTGCCTTCGCAGGTTCGCGTGAGGCTATGGCAGCAGCCGGGACGGGACTCAGCGACCTCGACCGGCAGGTTCCGTTTGCGCTGGCCATCCGTGGAGGTGTGAGTCTCGGTTCCTATGAGTCGGGATTCAACTGGGTATTACTCCAGTATATGAAAAGGCACTGGGCCGAGAACAGGGGCCGTAACGGGAACTATATTGAGCTGAAGGCGACGAGTGGGGCTTCGGCGGGTTCCATCAATGCACTCATATCAACAATATCCTGGTGCGTCGATGACAGTAAAACCCGGGCAGGCGAGCTGTTCCCCGACAGTGTGTCAGACAACCTACTGCGCGATACTTGGCTGGATATAGGGTTTGAGGAATTACTCCCCCAGAAGGTCGAATCCCTTCAGTATTACCGTGCTGATGATGGTGTGTTTACTCGCAATGCCTTTCTGAAGACGATCACCAGGATAGAGCGTCTGCTGGATTCGAATGTTTTCCGTCCCGGATGTGAAGTCCCGTTTGGGATTCTGGTCACCCGGGTTGAGCCCATCGAAAAGGATATTGCCGGCATACAGGTTCACAGCCAGCGCTCCGTGATTCCGCTGCGGTTGCGCGCAGACCGTTCGGGGCATGCCAGGTTTGTGACCTGCCTGGTGGATAGCGAGGCCCCGGAGTTCGGCAATGTCATGTATCTGCAAGGCACGCGGACAGCTGATCCGGAATGTCCAGTAGCACATGACACGAATGACATTATCGATGCGATCGAGGCCTCAAGTGCATTTCCGATCGCCTTTGGTCGCAAGCATCTCAGGTACTGTGAACCTGCAGCGGAAGTTGCAGACTCGGCCGATACCGGGGGCGGGAGTTGTCCGGAAGGCATGCGGCCCGTGGTAAAGGAGTTCATCGATGGCGGCCTGTTTGACAATATCCCCTTGGGCACTGCCATGGCGCTTGCGGAGCCGCGGGAACAGGATCGTATGCCGGGCTCGGTATGGGAAAAGACAGGCAGACGCTTCAACTACATTTATCTGGACCCGACGATACGACGCTCCGTGCGACAGGAAGCCGGACAGGAACGGAAAGGCAGCAAGACGGGAAAAGATGCCGCTGTCCCGGAACTGGACAAGGTGACGTATGGTATACGCAGCCAGCTGAAATTTCTTGGTGGAGCGATACGTTCAGGGCGGGACTACGAACTCTACAATCAGCTCAACGGGGGCGACTGGACCAACCAGGTGTTTGCCCATGCCGAGAAACTTGCGCATGCAATCAACGTGCGTTTCCCGGGCCTTGTTCTGGAAAAACCACAGCCCGGGAAACGCACATTGATGGTGCAGGAATGCAAACAGCTGTTCGAGCGCAAATGGGGAAAGACTAATCCGCCTGATCTCGACATCATCGTAACGGCGAACCACTGCATCGATGCAGGCACGTACCTTCTGGAACTGCAGTACCGGGGAGTCCCGTTTGATCACCAGTTGAAGACCTCAGGGGAAATAACCCGACAGCGAAATATCCTGATCGACCGGGTAGTCAAGCTTGCGGGTTATGTCGGGGAAGACAGGCTGGCGCTGGCCGCTGAACGGGCGCGGGACGACAAGCTGGGAGATAGACGGATTCTTCTGTCAAGCCGGTTATCTCCGGTAATTGGCGAAATGATGGAGGCCTTCGGTGCCTTTGTTGACCGTTCCTTCCGCGAATATGATTATTACGCGGGCATCTATGACGCTGTGTGGGGCATAGCCAACTTTGTCTGTGAACGCCACTTCAATCAGGCGGCATGCATGCCCGCGCAAATTCATGAAATTTACCTGGCACTGCGTATTCAGGAAAGTCCACGGGCGAACACCGTCTTTCTCTACCTGCTGCGGCGCGAATTCGCGGATGAATCCGGCTGGGATGACGGTTTTGCATGGGTTGCTACCTACAACAGCCTTGCTGCAGACAGGAATATGCTCGCTATTGCCAAAAGCCTGTTTGTCGAGCATGCCGGGAGCGGCGAGACCTCATACCAGGCGCCTAGCATGACCGCATTCATCACCAGCCTCATCAACGAACAGTATGATGCGAGCGAATCGAGTGCATTCCTGCAGCGGATATTCAAACTCAGGGACGAGGATGAACTGACCTGGTATTACCCGCTCACGTTGCGTGCCAGCAATCGCCTGTTGTTCCTGGAGCGGCAAGAGAGCGAGGTCAAGGAGGACGGGTATATGTATACCACGGGTCTTGCGCTAGGTGCATTCTTCTTGCACTCCTACATGCAGGAGGAGGAGGTCACGTTCAATGTTTCCACGGCGCCGGACTTCTCCTGGCAAGCCTGGCTGCCTGACGAGGTCGCGGTCGATGCGCGCAATGGCGGGCTGGATCTGTCGTGGTACCAGGGACTCAAGGTCGGCAATAAAGGCTGGCGCTGGGATGTGAAGCTCACACCGGTGCAGGTGAATGATTCAGTCCGGTCTGGTGGGGAAAGGTTGTGGTTTTCCCAGGTGGATTTTCTCGTTTCTTACAAGACTCACGGTATTTTCAGCGCTGTTGGTGCAGGTCCCTCGGCGAGCTGGACCTGGAAGCAATGGCCGGATTCGGAGCAGTTGAATTATGGCGCAGCCATGTATCTGGGGTTCGTCGAAGACAAGATAAGGCTCACTGTCGGTACACTAAGCTTTGCTGACGAGTTTGCTGGCGACAACTACTACATCAATATCGGCATCAATGATGTGCCCGGTCTGGTTTACTGGGGATTATCCGGTTGGCGTGGTTCATGGTGGCCGTCAAAAGCCAAGTGGTAGAAAGATGACAATATACCTGAAGGTTGCTCGATCCCATGATTATTATTTCATGCGCGCTGCTTTCCTGGTATGAGGCGGCGTCGTGTTCGGGATGGTCAGACGCGCTAACTGGACGGGCGGTTTATATTCCTTATTCCCGCGGCATGGAGGATGCAATATGAAACTGACATTCAGCACTAGTTCTTTGCATGCCCATCAGCACTTAGGGCAGGATGGCGGGCCCGCCGTGACTCACACAGCCGACCCGGTGACTTACGATCTCTGTGCCCACCCTCTATGCGCGTCCGCACCGGACGATGAGTTGTAAGCCTCCCCGGGACGGGCTCGAACCGCCGACTGACGAAGGCAATTCAGTCTGAATACTCCAGAGGCTGTCCTTCGTGTGTCCTATGAAGGTCAGCCATGACGGCCCA
>CBEULV010000203.1:0-3332 GCA_965544015.1 uncultured Gammaproteobacteria bacterium
TTCAATTGCTGAAAGTACCTGTTCAGTCTTTCTGTAGCCAAGAACGGGAATCAGTGTAGTGATCCGGGACAGATCGACTACCAGCAAGGCAAATGGGGATGCCATGGCCTTGCAGTCTTCCAGTACCCTTTCCAGCTTGTCCAGCAGACTGCTGTAGTCCGACGTGCGGGCGCCATGCTCAGGGTGTTCCGGGGGTGTTGGGCCAGCCATTGTCTGGTTCCTGCGCTGCTTACAAGAGGTAGTAGTCCGAAGCATCGATGCCCAACTCTTCGGCATCGATCACTCTCTTGATATCCAGCACTTCCCCCTTTGATTTCTGCGAATACTCCCACAGGTCAATGATGTGCGGTTCCTTATACTTGACCTTGTCGGCATTCAGAATGGCGAGGATCTTCGGGTAAAGCCGTCGCACCCGGTTCTGTGACATGACAATGCCGACCTGGCCGGAACTGAGCTCTACCATGCAGCCGGTCGGGTAGGTGCCGATGCACTGGATGAACTGCTCGATCAGGTCTTCGTGAAAGTCGGTATTGCGCCATTTATACATGGTGCAAAGGGCTTCTGTCGGCGGAATTCTTTTCATGTAGGGGCGATTGGTTATCATTGCGTCGTAGCAATCGACAATTGCGGCAATTCTTCCGCAGATCGGAATCCGGTCACCTTTCAGCTTGTTCGGGTAGCCTTTGCCATTCACGCGCTCATGATGTGTCATGATCATGTCGCGGACGATGGCGGGTATGTCTGGCGTGTTGGTGATCAGTTCAATGCCAAGATTGACATGACTGCGGATCAGGTCAAGTGATTCCGGGCTGAGTGTATCTTTCGAGTTAACCAGGGAATCGGGAAGTTTGATAATGCCGATATCCAGCATCAGGGCGCCCAGGGAGATATCGTGTATTTCATCCCTGCTGAAACCCATATGGCGACAGAATGTGGCCGCGAGTGCGCAGCTATTGATGGCATGGTTATACCGGTAGACGTCTCTCTCCCTGATGCGTTGCAACAGCATGAAGGCATCCGGGTTGCGCAGGATACTGTCTACAATTCCCTTGGTGGTCTTGTTGGCTGCACCCAGGTTGACAGTGCCATCGCTCAGTGCCGTGTTGAAGATGCCCTCAATGGCGCTGTTGCTTTGTTCATAAATGACCCTGGCGGTTTCCAGTTCCTTCTCGACGATGACGGTGTCGGTGTACCTGGTGCTGGCATTCTGCGAGCGCGAGATCGCCATCACTCTGGATCTCTGCGGGCACTCACTGCTTATGTTTGCGTGAATAATTCTCGGGTCAATGGTTCCCTGTTTTTTGTTGATATAAACAAAATCACAGTATTTGCTGAGGGTCTCGATTTCCTTTGTATTCTTGATGCGGAACCCCTGGAACATGAACGGGGTTTCCAGCCAGGGCCGGTCCAGTTCCTGCACGAACATACCAACCTTGAGATCACTGGTGGTGACCATCTCAAGTCTGGAATCCTGATTTTCCACTGCTGATTGCATATCTGGTTTCCCGCTGTGCCCCGATTACCGGTACTGCTGCTGTTGTTGTCTGTTTATTGTTTCCACTGCCCTGTAGTCGTAACGCATGGGCCACTGCAGCCGCCATGTCAGGCAGCCTTGCAATGATTCTGTCGGTTGTTCTGTGTCCCCCCCCATACCCGTGGGATGCAGTGACCCGTGATCCTTATTCCTATCGACGTTTCAGAGAGAACCTTTAAATTCAGCCGCTTAGTGCTGTCGAGGCGCCCTGTTGCCGGTCCGGACCACCAGCATGGAGGCGGGCGGGAAAGCCATACACAATCAAAAAGCTACCCAGATACAGTCACATGGCGTATGAATTAGAATGGGAATAAACTACCCTGCAAAGTATTTCGGGCCTGGTGCTGCCGGCGCCGGTTTGTCGGGCAGCGGCTGATGCAAGCCTTGAACCCCATCCACTGCCGCTTATTATGGTGGCCAATGCATATTGAACAGGGCCTGCCTGGATGGATAGTACGGATACAAAACCTGATATTTCCCTGGTGGTGATGACGGTGCTGGGGCTGTTGCTGGTCAGCCTGTTCCTGAACCACGCGTTTGCCCTCCGTAACACGATCCTGTTTCTTACCGGGGCCGGGATCGGAATCACCCTGTTTCATGCCAGTTTCGGTTTTGCGGGTGGCTGGCGCCAGTATGTTCGCAAACGGCATGGCGCACCCATCCGCGCACAATTGCTGTTGCTTGCGTGTACCTCGCTGTTGTTCTTTCCTGTGCTGGGATCTGTGTTTCCACAGATCCATGTCAGTGGCGCATTCGGGCCGGTAAGCGTGTCGGTGCTGGTCGGGGCATTTATGTTCGGGATTGGCATGCAACTGGGTGGCGGCTGTGGTTCGGGTACGTTGTTTACCGTGGGTGGCGGGCATGTTCGTATGCTGATTACGCTTTCCTTTTTCGTGGTTGGCACGGTTGTGGGAAGCGCACACCTGCCGTGGTGGCTGGCGCTTCCGAACATGGGCAAGGTGTCACTGATCGAAACCTTCGGCTGGCTGCCGGCGCTGGTGCTTCAGGCGCTGGTCCTTGGCGTGCTCTACCTGGTTGTTGTTCGCATGGAGCGTCGGCATCATGGCCGGCTTGACAGCCTGGGGGGTGCCCGGCAGGAACGCAGCCTCGGCCGGCGGCTGGTGTTCGGCCCCTGGCCATTAGGCTGGGGTATAGCCGGTCTGGCATTGCTCGGCCTCGTTACCCTGCTGGTCGCGGGGCATCCATGGTCTATCACCTTTGCCTTCGGCCTGTGGGGTACGAAAATCTGGTCGGCACTGGGCGGGGATATCAGTGGCTGGTCTTACTGGAGCAGTGGCTACCCTGCAGCGGCGCTGAACCGTAGCGTACTGGCAGATACCACCTCGTTGATGGATTTCGGCATCATCCTGGGCGCCGTGCTCGCGGCGGGACTGGCCGGCCGGTTTGCACCACCGTCAAGGCTAAAGGTGAATGGCGTCGTGACTGCAATTCTTGGTGGGCTGCTGCTGGGCTATGGCGCGCGCCTGGCCTTTGGTTGCAATATTGGCGGCATGCTGGCCGGCATTGCCTCTGGCAGCCTGCATGGCTGGTTGTGGCTGATCGCCGGTTTCATCGGAACACTGTGGGGCGTGCGGCTGCGTGTTTTATTCGGTATGGACCCACCTCCAGCGAGGCGCCCATGAAGAATAAAAATCGCTGGATCATGCTGGTAGCCATATTCCTGGCAATCATTGCCGTAGCAATAGATCATGTTCGTCATCCACCGGAGCGCGCCACGGGTGATGCGGACGAGCACGAGGAGGGTTCGCCCTGTGGTATGGATGGCATGCATGCAGAA
>CBEULV010000204.1:0-3269 GCA_965544015.1 uncultured Gammaproteobacteria bacterium
CAAAAGGGTACACATACTTGAAAGGATGAAGCGGCACTCGGCAAGCCTGAACGCACTGGCGTTCCTGTCTACCCTGTGCTCATAACCCAGCAGAAAGTTCTCCTGATAGTCTGATATTCGACTGCTGGAAACCAGGGGATCTGCCTTGAATGTTTCCAGACGATGCCAAAAACGGCATACGTCGTAAATCGTCGAATCATAATTGAAAAACCCCAGGTCCAGCACACACAAGTGATTATCCTGCGCAATCATATTATGCGGCGCATAGTCATTATGACAACCAGCGACCGTGTTCTCCTGCTGAGTTGCCTGTCTGGACAACTCCTCTATATAACCGGATATCTTTTGTCGCAAGCTGTCATCGACACCACTTTCAGGTCTTGTACCAAGATCATTCATCCGTACATTGCAATAATCCAGTATGTCACCCGCCGAGAAGGGACTATCCCCCTTGTATGTCAATTGCTGGAATTTGTTCAGCCATTTCCCCGCAAGATAGCAGCACCTGCCGGCCTTGTCTGAATCATGGCCGGATGCCCAGGGCCTTGTTGCCCTGGCCAGTCGATGTTGCAGCGTCGGTCCGGGCGCCTCCTCGGTCGCAATTGCCCTGTATTCCGGAAAAACAGCAATGGGTCGAACCACAGAAATATGCGGCATGCCCGAAAAACCATCGTAAAGGCTGCTGAGCACTTCGTATTCCTTAACCACATCTTCCTTAATCTTTTCTGTTGCACCGCGCCCGGGAATCAGTATTTTCACATAGATTGCATGCCTTTCCTCGCCAAGGAACAGCTCTACCCGGTATGTTGTTGATCCGGGATTGATGAACTCATCAATTTTTCCGACCGTGAGTTTACCGTCAGCGGCAAAAATCCGGTTTCCCTCGCGTACAATCTGATCAAGTATTTCGTGGTTCATATTTCTTAACTTTCAGGCTACGAGGAAGTAATGCATCGGCTGTAGAAATACCCTTGAGCGGCTTCCTGGGTTGGAGATATCCAGGGTCTATACCAGGCGCTCATAAACGGCTTTATAGCCAGCCACGCTTGCTGGCCAGTTGCGCTCACGTTCCACGAATTTTCTTCCAGCCGATTGTATGCGCGGCCATTCGTCCGGATGCTGCAACAGCATCAGAATGGATTTCACCAGTGATTCCGGATCTCCTGCGCGGAACAGGTTTCCGTTATCGCCATCACGTATCAGTTCCTTGTGGCCACCCACGTCCGATGCGAGGATCATTCGGCCCCGCGCCATCGCCTCCAGCGGCTTCAGCGGGGTAACCAGTTCGGTAAGGCGCATGGGCAGACGCGGGTATACAAGGATATCCACCAGGTCATAATATTTTTGTACCTGATCATGCGGCACCCGGCCGGTGAACACGACCCTGTCACTGACTCCAAGCTCGTCTGCCTGCTGACGCAAGACGCTTTCCCGGGGCCCGCCGCCGACCAACAGCAGCCGCACATCAGGTATCTGAGCCAGAACCCGGGGCATTACCTCGATTAACAGCGACAAACCCTCATAGGCATAGAATGAGCCGATAAACCCAAGCACCTGCGCACCTTCCAGCCCCAGGCGCTGAACCAGTTCAGGATCCACGTGCCGGTCCGTATTAAAACACTCGATGTCGACAGCATTTGGAATGACAGTCACCCTATCGGGGGGGACCCCCCGCGCCAGGATATCGCGACGCAGACCCTCACAAATCGTGGTCACTGCATTGGCCTGCTTAAATACGCGCGTCTCCAGTGCACGTGTCAATCGATAACGCAGCCCCCACTCGCTGCTGGTACCGTGATCCACAGCCGCGTCTTCCCAGAATGCACGACATTCATAGACCACAGGAATCCCGTACCTGCGCCCGGCCCTGAGCGCCGCCAGGCCATTCAGAGCTGGAGAATGTGCATGCAGGATATCGGGTCTTTCTTTTGTCACAACCTCATCCAGCCTGGCAGACAGTGAATTGACCACTGCCAACTGGTTCAGTACCGGCAATCTGTCAAGAAATCCTTCTGAAGCCTGCGTACGGTAGAAATGGAATCCTTCAACGTCTTCTTCCTGCCCCTCGGGATTCAGGTGTTTACTGCTGGTGACATGCGCAGTTTCCCAGCCCAGGGCACGCTGTTCCTTCAATATATTGCGGGTACGAAAAGTGTAGCCGCTGTGCAGGGGGATCGAGTGATCCAGAATATGGAGGATGCGCATCGGGTCAGACTCTCGAAGCACCGCCAGAAGCAGACTCACCGCCCAGGCTGTTACGCACAAAGGCTTCAAACATGAGCAGAGCCCACAGCGCGGCACTGTGGTCCCGGCGCCCCGACTGGTGCTGGTCCAGCAGGACCTCCAGGAAATCTGTATCAAATATCCCCATATCAGCTAACGCGGGGCCCAACAGGGCGTCACGGATACGCTGACGCAACGGCCCCCGGAACCAGCTGGCCAGGGGAACGGCAAAGCCCATCTTGCGACGGTACAGAATTTCCTTGCTCAGATGCGGCTCAAGTGCACGCTTGAAAATGTATTTACCCTCACCACCGGACAGTTTCATTGTGGGGGGAAGTCCTGATACCCACTCCACAAACTTGTGATCCAGAATCGGTACCCGCACCTCCAGGGCATGTGCCATGCTGGCCCGGTCCACCTTGGTGAGGATATCGCCTGCCAGGTAGGTCTTCATA
This sequence comes from uncultured Gammaproteobacteria bacterium, assembly GCA_965544015.1. Lineage (GTDB taxonomy): Bacteria > Pseudomonadota > Gammaproteobacteria > UBA9214 > UBA9214 > UBA9214. Next base: position 2,679 of record CBEULV010000204.1, read on the forward strand.
TCCAGATACTGCACCATCGACAGCGGATGCTCCGGCGCCCTCTCCAGGTAGCGGTTAAACACTTCGATACCATGATACCCGTCAAGCTGTTTCCGGAACCCGGTCGTGTAGAGTTGCTGCCGCAGGGTATCGGGCAGGATCGAGAAGTTATGGAAATAGCCTTCTACCGCATCCCGTGCCAATGCCTGGAAGGTTGACTTGGCACGGAACATACGCGGCGCCCAGTCAATCTTGGGGTACAGGCTGCCCAGTGCGCCGAACAGCGGCTTGCGCAGACCACGCGGCATCAAATTGCGCAGACGCTCCTCATGCATGTGCCAGCGATAGCGCCGGTAGCCGGCAAGGTTCTCGTCTCCGCCGTCACCGGAAAGCGCCACGGTCACGCGCTTCCGCGCCAACTCACACACCCGGTAGGTCGGCATGGCAGAACTATCGGCATAGGGTTCATCGTACAGCCCGGCCAACCGATCAATCAGTGCATAATCGTTTGGATCGACCTCTTCCACCTGGTGGTCTGTACCAAATTGCTCCGCCACCATGGCGGCGTAGTGGGCCTCATTAAAAGCAGGATCACTGAAGGAGATGGAACAG
>CBEULV010000205.1:0-3247 GCA_965544015.1 uncultured Gammaproteobacteria bacterium
ACTGGGGCAGGCCGAATCAGAGTGCGAAAAAGAAGAGATTGCATTGGTCTGCCTGCTGGATGTAGCAGATAACAAGATCCGGGATCTCGAACTCTCCTGCAGGCATGCCGGCCACTGCAAGGTAATTGATTGCAGAGACAAGCTCAGAAAAATGATAGAAGAAGAGCTTGCAATTAGAGAATTAACCCAGTAGCCATGATGGCGTAAGAAGCCGTTCTCTGCGGGGGGGGCGGCGGGCGGTTCCCGCGTTGCGGGGACAACGCAACGAACGGTTTTGGCCGAGAGTACGCATTTAGCCCACAAGCTGCTGTTATTTGTAGGGAAGGCCCGGAGTCGACCCACTCCGGACATTCCAGGAACGCATCCTGAGTTGAATTTTCTACACCAATTAAAAGGCTCCCTAGAGAGAACACGAACTCAACCAAGGAGATGGAGCATGTTGATACTTTCGAGAAGAGTAGGTGAGACACTGATGATCGGTGATGAAGTGACGGCGACCGTGCTCGGCATCAAGGGAAATCAAGTAAGAATCGGTGTGAATGCACCCAAAGAGATTGCCGTGCATCGGGAAGAAATCTATGAGCGCATTAAAGCCGAAGAGCGGAAACAGATGAGAAACAAGAGATCTGAGTTTAGCAACAGGCGGCAGAATAAAGAAATGCCCAGAGTTCCATTCAAGGACAGTAACGGGGCAACAATAGAGCTCTGTCGCAGAAAGATTCCAGATCGGCGCATAAGCACATACAAGCCGGACGGATTGATGATGCCGTGATTAACTGAGCCCCGTCCTTTGAGTCGCCATTATTGACTGTGCTAAAGGTCTGTAACGACAATCAACGCAAGGATCACAACAGGATATACCAGGCAGCGTACCCGCCGGATGCCAAATGTCCGTTTTATGGGGTGGATGCTGTCTTATGTCCGGGCTGGTTTGTAGACTGGAGCATCGAGAGGTTAACGTGTTTCAGTCGCGCGGCAACTTATTTTGCCGGCGTCAGCACAGGATTCGTTATCAATAAACTTCTTGTCGAAGAAACGAGCGGATATGGCGCGTATCTTGCGCGGCAGGAACAATATTGCAGATTTTCCTGAGCGCGAAAAAATTGTTGGTGCCAAATGTCGTGTTTTGTCCGGTCTCGGTCGTTTAGTCGCGGCTAATATAAACAGTCACTTAACGACAGGAACCGACACATTTAGGACATTCAGCATTATTGGATTGGAAACAGTCTAAAAATGGTAAGAATCGATCCTGGGAAGCCATTCACATTTTTTCAACTTCAGAAGATCAGTGGTTTGGTTCCGCGATGAGGCGGAAGCCGACCACCGAGTAGGTCTTGGTGGGGTCGTCGGCGGAGCGGTAGCCGGGGCGGACCAGGTGGACGGCGCAGTGGTATGAGCCACCTCGGCGCACCTTCTTGTTGCCGTCGGCTGGCCCTTGCGGAGTTACGACGGGAGCGTTCACGTAGTAGTCGGGGGCGTACCAGTCTGCGGTCCACTCCCAGACGTTGCCGAACATGTCATGCAGGCCCCAGGTATTTGCCATGCGTGTGGCCACCGGCTGCACCAGGTCGCCGGAGTTCTCGATGTACCAGGTATAGTCGGGCAGCTTGTCGGCCGGCATCGGGCGCAGCCCCTGCGTGCCGGTGCGCGCCGCATATTCCCATTCGGCCTCGGTGGGCAGGCGGTAGGTGACGCCCGGTGTGCGTTTCTCAAGCTCTGCGATGAACCGCTGCACGTCGACCCAGGTCACCGAGACCACTGGCAGAGCGCGCCAATCATCTCGCTGCCAGTGTGACTCCGGGCCGGGCCGGTCGCCCATCACCTTCAGCCACTGGCCCTGTGTGACCTCGGTGCGACCGAGCCAGAGCGGCTTCGGGAAGCTAACCTTGTGCGGCGGAGTCTCGTCGCGGATCTGAGCGAGTTCGCCGTCGGAGCGCTCTATCGCCGCCGCTTCCAGGTCGTGGGTGCCCATGACGAACTCGCCAGCCGGGATCTCGACGAAGGCCATGCCCAGCTCGTTGACCAGCGGCTCCGCAGCCATGGCAGTTAGCAGCGGGAAACACAGACCCAAGCCAATAACCAAGGCGCCAAGGCGCCAGGCACGCCAAGGTATGCAATGTATCAATGCGTAAATACTGCGTGCCTTGCTGCGTCGCGGTTGCTTTGTTGCTTGGTACGGCTGTCCGGTGAGATGCTGCATGGCTTGCGTTACCTGATGTGCACCGCGTCATCCGCACTGTCGGCAACCTGGTTTGCCAGCGTGCTCAGAGCGTCGATGATGTCTGCGGGTTCCATACGGCGCTTGTAGTCGGTGTCAGCAAAGGCGGCACGCACGACGCCGTGGCGATCGATCACGAAGGTGCCGGGCACCGGCAGCTCATAGCGGCCTGGGCCGTTGTAGGCAGCCAGGTCCAGTCCGAAGCGGTCACGGTAGAGATCGCTCAGTTCCCTGGGAACCGCGAAGTATAGACGGTAGTCGCGCATCACGGCGCTGTCCAGATCGCTGAGGATCTCAAACATGTAGCCGTCCTTCTTCACCTGCTCCAGGGATTTGTCCGGCTGCTGCGGTGTGACCGCGACCAGGCGGGCGCCAAGGCGCTCCAAGCGGTGTAGTGCGCCGCGCAGGGCATTGAGTTCCAGGTTGCAGTAGGGGCACCACGCACCGCGATAAAAGGTGAGCACCACCGGTCCCTTGGCAAGCTGCTTGGAGAGTGATACTGGCTTACCGAAGGCATTGGGCAGGGTGAAGTCCGGCGCGTGCTCACCCACCTTGAGACCGGGGTCCGGCAGCCGCTCGGCCAACTCGGTAGCACTGCGCTGCATCACTACGCGGTCCTCCGCACTTAGCTTGCCCGGTTTGCGGCTCGCTTCTAACTCGACGACCGCATCCGCGTAGCTAGGCACCGGAGGTACGTCCTCCTGGGCGCTGAGCGCGGCGGGCAGCAGGGCGATCGACAGACACAGCGTTGGGAGCGAGCGGAGCAATTTTCGAGCTGTCACAATAACCTCGCAGCGTTAACGGTGGATATCTTCACGAGTTGAGTGAACAAAACTCAGCAATTCGACCGCGAGGGTGGGCTGCGAGTTCAATAAAATGAGTCGCTGAGTAATCCGAGCGGCAAGACTTGGCCGAACCCAGAAGTACAGATGCAATCACGTGTTCATAGCCAGACGGCTGGCGAACGTCCGTAGTTGGCGTGCGCCGTGCAAAGGCGGCGTTTCTCAGTGGGTGCAAATCCCACCCGGC
>CBEULV010000206.1:0-3244 GCA_965544015.1 uncultured Gammaproteobacteria bacterium
TCTTATCCCCCTGATTTAATAGCGCTAGTTCTTCACTATTTTATCTGCCGTGTGACCACTTTCTTTAAAGCAATTTGTGTGACACAGGTCACATTTCATCCGCAGGCGCAGCCGGTCATAACCGTGGACCAATGTATGTATCGGGGGAAAATCTGCTGACGCCCTTTATGCCGCTCTGATTTTGGAGTAAATAATTCACGCATGTCGTTTGACCCCACACTCCCGCGCTGTCAGTGGCCCGGCAAGGCCGAGACGGACACCCTGATGGTTGAATATCACGATACCGAGTGGAGCGTCCCTGTGCATGATGATCGAAAGCATTACGAGCACCTGGTTCTGGATGCCTTCCAGGCGGGCCTCAGCTGGTCGACGGTGTTGAACAAGCGCGAGAACTTTCGCGCGGCATTCGACAATTTCGACCCGGTACGGGTCGCACGTTACACCCGACGCAAGATCAATACACTGTTGGGCAACCCCGGCATCATCCGCAACCGGTTGAAGGTGGAATCCACGATCAACAATGCACGCATGTTCCTGGAGCTACAGGATCATGAGGGCTCATTCGATTCCTTCATTTGGCAGTTCGTCAATGGAAAGACCCGGCACAACCGCTGGTGAGGCCTGAAGCAGTTACCAGCCAGTACCGCTCAGTCAAATGCAATGAGCAAGGCACTCAAGGAGCGCGGATTCAAGTTCGTCGGTTCGACCATTTGTTATGCCTACATGCAGGCGGCAGGACTCGTGAACGACCACGTGACGAGCTGTTTCCGGTATAAGGAAATTCACGATATGCGGCGGTAGCGGAGTAACAGAGGTCTGACTCCGATAGCTCCCAAGGAATATAAGGAGAAAATGTGCTCTAACACCCATTTACTCCTGCTCTCTTCCAGTATCAGGAGACTTTGGGATCTGCCCCCTGTTTTCTTCAACAAGATATACGCCGGCAGCAGGCCCGGTTGTGAGCGCATCCATATGTGCGGCCCCAAACCCGATATTGTCTATACGCCTTGCCAGCGATGGGATGGCATCACCACAATGGCCCTCGGCAGACAGGGTTTTCGCAAGCCATTCGTTGACCGTGTCAGCCTGCAAACCGGCGCGCAACACAGAGGCCATGCCTGAATGTAATTTGTCCAGCACCGGATGATTGCTTGCTGAAAATTTTCTGACGACAGGCCAGTATTTCTCCTTGAGATACTGCTGGCACACCATCTGGGTGGTGATCATGTCCAGCACTTGCTCGTCGCTGAACAGCTCCATCGCATAGGTGTCTGCGTCCAGTTCGTCATGGCGCGCAGCCGGCACGGTAATCATCCTGTAGAAGGGTGCATAGGCACAGAAGAACCACGCAACCGGCTGGTACCCGGGGCCCTGCACGCGCGCCTGTCCGCAGTACTGCGGCCATATTTCACGCAGTTGATACAGCCAGTTTTCAAACCGATTGTAGCGCTTCGAGAACTGGCCCAGCCGTCGCGCCAGGGCGCACTGAAACTGGGTTTCTGACAGGCTCTGTATCAGTGGCAAGCCGATCACGAGGGTATTCGTTGACCACACGGGCAGTACAAATCGAGGAGTCTTCAGGAGACTCAGTTCAAAGTCACCGGACAGCACCATGCGGTCGATATGGGGACTGTGATAGTGCCTGGACTGGTCTGCGACCAGCTGAAACAGTGCCCGGCATGCTGGGCTATCAAGCACGCTGCCTGCGGGAAGCGCCGGCCTGAACATGAACAGGCGGTAGCTGACCAGTGCGGCGAGTGCACCCACGACCAGCCAAGTCAACAGCTGAACCCAGGCTATACCCTCGCCACTGAAGACTGCATGGTGGATTTCCAAGGCGCTTGCAAGCACGAGCCACGGGAACAGCAGGAGATAGGCATAACCGGCAAGTGCGAAAGCGGTAGCAAGCAGCAGGTAAACACGCGGACGGGATTCCGACAGGGACTGGCAGTGCGTACAGACCATCCCGAGGAAGGCCTTTCTCCAGGCACCCGCAGGTATGAAAAGGTTTTTCCATACCGGGTTCGAAACGGTAAATGCTCGCAACATAGGGCAAGTCTAGTTACCTGCCTGACCCGTTCCGAGACTACTATCACGCTTTAGGGATCAATAATCCATGGGGGCTGCAAACTAATGAAGGTACTGGCAAGGCTTAATCATGACGTGGTGATTTAGCCATACGAGAAATCAAAAAACCGACGCACTCAACTCATGCACCGCAATCAGCATTTCCGCATCATCGGTTAACGCCTCGGAAATACAACTCCGACACGCAACAACAGGGTTCACACCATCGGCAATCAGTTTCGCGGCATGCACCAGCAGGCGTGTACTGGCGCCCTCTTCCAGGCCGCTGCCTTTCAGGTTGCGGGTCATCTGCGCGAACTTGATGAGTTGCTCGGCGGTAGCCTGGCCGATACCAGTTTCTTTCACCAGGATTTTTGATTCGAGTTGTGCGGACGGGTAGTCGAACTCGAGCGCGACGAAGCGCTGGCGGGTGGATTGCTTGAGGTCTTTCAGCACGCTCTGGTAGCCGGGGTTGTAGGAGATCGCCATGCAGAACTCGGGGCCGGCCTCGATCACCTCGCCGAGTTTTTCCATTGGCAGTACGCGGCGGTCGTCGGCCAGCGGGTGAATCACCACGGTGGTGTCCTTGCGTGCCTCTACGATTTCGTCGAGGTAGCAGATGGCACCGTTGCGCACCGCGCGCGCCAGTGGGCCGTCGACCCAGACGGTTTCGCCGCCGGTAATGAGGTAGCGACCAACCAGGTCGGAAGCGGTCAGGTCATCGTGGCAGGACACCGTGATCAGCGGCAGCTTCAGGCGCCAGGCCATGTGTTCCATGAAGCGCGTCTTGCCACAACCGGTCGGGCCCTTGAGCAACACCGGCAACTGGTTGCGGTAAGCGGCCTCGAACACGGTGAGCTCGTCACCGACGGGTTCGTAGTAGGGCTCCTGCTCGATGAAATACTCTTCCGGTTTGATGGCACGGACGGTCACGCGGGGCTCCTCGGGCTAATTCGGTTCGGCATATGGAGGAATCTTGCCACAGCAACGTCGATTGGGGTAGGAGCGCCCTGCAGGCGCGATAGAATCGGCGCCCTGTTGCTGGCTGGGTCCCCGCCGAAGCCTGTCCCCGCGAAGGCGGGGACAGGAACGACAAAAGGAAATCGCGCCTGCAAGGCGCTCCTACAGCCAGCCCATACGCTGGTGGCTGACTGTTTCGCGGACAGCGTCCGCTCCT
>CBEULV010000207.1:0-3210 GCA_965544015.1 uncultured Gammaproteobacteria bacterium
GCTGGGTCTATGAATATGCACTGGTCGACCGGACCGGTCAGCATGATCTTTCGCAATTGCGCAGTTTGCAGGACTGGTTTTTGAAATATGAATTGCAGACCGTTCATGGCGTATCCGAAGTCGCCACTATCGGCGGTATGGTCAAGCAATATCAAGTGGTACTCGATCCCAATAAGTTACGGGCTTACGGTCTGCCGCTGTCAAAGATCAAGCGAGCGATCCAGCGCGGTAACCAGGAAGCCGGTGGCTCGGTCATCGAAATGGCGGAAGCCGAATACATGGTCCGTGCGACCGGTTACATCGATGAACTGGACGATCTGCGACACATCCCACTCGGTGTGAACGAACGCGGCACCCCCATTTTGCTGGATGATGTCGCTGAAATACGCCTGGGTCCGCAGCTGCGCCGCGGCATCGCCGAACTGGATGGCGAAGGCGAAGTCGTCGGCGGCGTAATCATCATGCGCTTTGGTGAAAATGCCTTGCAAACCATTGATGGTGTGAAGGAAAAACTGGTGGAACTGGCGCGCGGTCTGCCCGATGGCGTGGAAATTATTGAGACCTATGACCGTTCGGCCTTGATTGAACGTGCCGTGGATACGCTCAATGGCAAGTTGCTGGAAGAATTTATCGTGGTGGCGCTGGTCTGCGCCATTTTTCTGTTTCACCTGCGCTCGGCTCTGGTGATTCTCCTGTCACTGCCCGTCGGCATACTCATTGCCTTTATCATCATGGAGCGCATGGGTCTCAATGCCAACATCATGTCACTGGGCGGTATCGCCATCGCCATCGGCGCCATGGTAGATGCGGCCATTGTCATGATCGAGAACGTACACAAACACATGGAGAAGACCGAGGTCACCGAAGACAATCGTTGGCAGATCATACGTCAGGCGTCGATGGAGGTCGGCCCGCCACTGTTCTTCTCACTGCTGATTATCACCCTGAGCTTTCTGCCGGTGTTCACCCTGGAAGCCCAGGAAGGCCGGTTGTTCGCACCACTGGCATTCACCAAGACCTTTGCCATGGCCGGTGCCGCCATCCTGTCAATTACCCTGGTGCCGGTACTGATGGGCTATTTCATTCGCGGTCATGTCACGCCCGAAGGAAAGAACCCGATCAACCGCATCCTGGTAGCCGGGTACCGCCCTTTCATCAACATGGTAATGAAAGCACCCAAAGCCGTATTGGCCATTGCGCTGTTGCTGGTATTGGTTGGCCTGTGGCCATTGTCACAGCTGGGCTCGGAGTTCATGCCGGACCTGGATGAAGGCGACCTGCTCTACATGCCGAGCACCTTCCCGGCAATCTCGATTGGCAAGGCCCAGGAACTGCTGCAACAAACGGACAAGCTGATTCGCACCGTACCGGAGGTCAAACGCGTATTTGGCAAGATTGGCCGCGCTGAAACGGCCACTGACCCGGCACCGCTCACCATGGTCGAGACCACGATCCAGTTAAAGCCGCGCGAGGAATGGCGTCCGGGTGTCACCATGGAGACACTGAAACAGGAACTGAACAGCCTGGTTCAGTTTCCCGGCCTGACCAACGCCTGGGTCATGCCGATCAAGAACCGCATTGACATGCAGGCCACCGGCATCAAGACACCGGTCGGTGTCAAGGTTGCCGGTCCGGACCTGAATGAAATCCAGGCCATCGGCAAGCGTATCGAGGAAGTCCTCAAACCGGTTCCCGGAACCGTGTCCGTGTATTCCGAACGGGTCGCAGGCGGGCGCTACGTGACCGTGGATATTGACCGCCAGGCCGCCGCACGTTTTGCCCTCAATATCGCGGACGTGCAAGAGGTCGTGCGTACCGCGCTGGGCGGTATGCGCGTGGCCCAGACCGTGGAGGGACTGGAGCGTTACCCGATCAATATCCGCTACCCGCGTGACGTACGTGACTCGCTGGAGAAATTGCGTAACCTGCCCATCGTTACACCGACCGGTGCCCGCATCCCGCTGGCTGAAGTGGCCGATATCCGCATTGATCCCGGCCCCGGGTTGATCAAGACAGAAAATGCCCGCCTCAATGGCTGGATCTATATCGACATCGAAGGCCGCGACATCGGTTCCTATGTCGTTGAGGCGCAGCGCGTGGTCAGTGAACAGGTGGAACTGCCGGCCGGCTATTCGATTGCCTGGTCCGGCCAGTATGAGTACATGGTGCGCGCCAAGGAGCGACTCGCCCTGGTTGTCCCGGTCACCCTGGTCATCATCGTGCTGCTGCTGTATCTGAACTTCCGCAACTTGACTGAGGTACTCATCATCATGGGCACCCTGCCACTGGCGCTGACAGGCGGCTTCTGGCTGTTATATCTGCTGGGATACAACATCTCCGTCGCCGTCGGCGTCGGCTTTATCGCACTATCCGGTGTCGCTGTTGAGATCGGCGTGGTGATGCTGGTGTACCTGAACCAGGCGCTGGAACGCCAGCGGGAGGCTGCTGAACAGGCACAACGCAAACTGACCGCTGCCGATGTCCGTACCGCCGTCATCAACGGTGCCCTGATGCGGATACGTCCGATCATGATGACCGTCGCGGCCATTATTGCCGGTCTGCTGCCGATCATGCTCGGTGGCGGCACCGGCTCGGAGGTCATGCGCCGCATTGCCGCACCCATGGTGGGTGGGATGGTCAGTGCCACATTACTGACATTGGTGGTCATACCCGCCGTCTTCCTGATCTGGAAGCAGCGGGGTTGCAAGCCGGCAGCAACCTCGACTGAGTAATGGAAGCCCTGTATGACGTCACCATTGAATACTTTACCGATATTCTCTGCATTCGGGCATGGGGTGGTCAGCTATGCAGCGACCAGTACAAGCAAGAATCGGGAAGTGACACACAACTCCGCTATTGCTTCATCTCGTTCTCGACGGGTGCACACCTGATGTTGAAAGCAGTACAGCTGTTGAATGGACGTGGCGAGATATCCGATCAGCCGGATCCTGCCTTTGGCGGAGACAGCTGTTTTGAAAAATATTACATAACAGGAGTACTGTTACATGCGTAAAGGAAGATATTTTCTCTGGATTCTGGCCGCTTTTACCGTAATAGCCAGTCTGGTTTCCGGAGTTTCCTGCTCCGATCCTGCAAGCTCCGTGGATCTGGAACCCATCACCGTATACAAGTCGCCCACTTGTGGCTGTTGCAGCAACTGGGTGCGTCACTTGCAGGTCAACGGTTTCGAGGTTGAGGCAATCAACCGGC
>CBEULV010000208.1:0-3186 GCA_965544015.1 uncultured Gammaproteobacteria bacterium
CGTGCATCCGGTTATCGGGTCCAGGATTACTGGAAGATCACTGCGCTTACCGCACTCTACGGCGTACTGGACGAGTTTCACCAGTCCTTTGTCCCCGGCCGCGACGCCGATGTATTCGATGTACTTGCCGATGCCAGCGGCGGCCTGCTTGGCGCCGGGGTGTTGTTTTTTACTGTCAGGAAAACCTGTCTCGCGCAAAGCCGCAAAGGCGCCAAGAAAACATAAAATCCTTGCCACAGAGGACACAGAGAAAATCACTACTAATTGCAAGGTGCTCCAGCATGGTGATCTCATTGTCGCAGGAGCATCCTGCGATGCATGGTCTATTCTTACAGGGTCATGCCAGGTTTTCTGATACATACTAAGCCTGCCTAGGCTGATAATCCGTTTCTTCTTCCCCGTCGTTCCCGCGCAGGCGGGAATCCAGTCCAGAAAGATGAAACAGGCCTGTGTTTACATCCTCGCCAGCCAGAGAAACGGGACACTCTATATTGGTGTAACCAGTGATCTGATAAAGCGGGTATATGAACACCGACTTGGATGCGTCGATGGTTTCACAAAGCAATATCGTGTCCACCGCCTGGTTTATTATGAAGTCTGCCCGGATATCCTGAGTGCTATCCGGCGAGAAAAGCAGCTGAAGAAGTGGAATCGGCAATGGAAGTTAAGGCTCATTGAGAGAATTAACCCGGAGTGGGATGATTTGTATCCGACGCTGGTTTAGGGCTGGATTCCCGCCTTCGCGGGAACGACGTATTTGTTATTGCCTCTGTGTCCTCTGTGGCAATCATTTATTGTCCTTCTCTACACCTCTGCGTGAGGTTATTTTCTTTGCGCCTTTGCGGCTTTGCGCGAGATCGCTCGTCCTGTATTGCAGACCAAACTGCTCAGATCACCCCCGGCCTCAATCATCCAGATACTGCGACCAGTCGCGGCTGTCGTCTCCGAACACCAGGAAGAACGGATTCAGCAGGGAATCCTTGGTGTTGTAGCGCAATGGCTGCATATCGACAGACGTGACAAATCCCCCGGCCTGCTCCACCACGCACTGTGCCGCGGCGGTATCCCACTCGGAGGTCGGTCCCAGGCGCGGATAGATATCGGCAGCGCCCTCGGCGACCAGGCAAAGCTTGAGCGAACTGCCCATCCCGACCATGTTGTGCTCACCCAGTTTCTCGAGAAAACTGTTCAGGGAATCGCCGCGGTGCGAGCGGCTGCCGACCACCATGACCGGGCCGTCACCCAGGCGCCGCACGCGGATCGGTGTCGGGGCGCCAGTGCCTGTCTGCTTGAAAGCACCGTGCCCGCGACAGGCGCTGTAACAGACCCCGGTCACCGGCACATACACCACACCCAGCACCGCCATGCCGTCCTCGACCAGGGCAATGTTGACAGTAAATTCGCCGTTCCGCTTGATGAACTCACGGGTGCCATCGAGGGGATCGACCAGCCAGTAACGCGACCAGGCGGACCGGTCGGAATACGGCAGGCTGGCAGCTTCCTCGGACAGGACCGGGATGTCCGGGGTCAGTTGTTCGAGACCCGCGACAATTTCGTGGTGCGATGCCAGGTCTGCTGCAGTCAGCGGTGAATTGTCCTGCTTCGACTCCACAGAGAAATCATCTCGGTTGTAGACCTTGAGAATTTGTTCCCCTGCAGCGTGTGCCAGCGCCACCATGGACTCCAGCAATGCGGGCAACTCCGCCCGGTCGCTCTCTGTACTCATTATTTTTCCTTTTAATTCATCGTATCCCGGAAGTATACCTGTTCTGGAAAGGCCCGGTCCGCGGATGCCGGCAGTTAACCTTCACTTGCGCGGGTAAATCCCGGCAGACGATCTGCTACCATTACCGCAGTTACCACTGCACGGCAGGTTTACCTTGATCCCATGGAATGAAATCGAGAGTGTGTTTCTGGATATGGACGGCACGCTGCTCGATCTGCATTTTGACAACCATTTCTGGCGCGAACACGTGCCGTTGCGCTATGCCGAACGGCACCGGCTGGATATCGATGCCGCCAGGTCAGAACTGGTCCCGCGCTTCCGCCTCAAGGAGGGCACGCTCGACTGGTATTGTGTGGAATACTGGAGTCACGAGCTTGGCCTTGACATCGTGGAGCTCAAGCGTGAAATCGATCACCTGATCGCAGTACACGACCATGTGCCCGAATTCCTGCAGCGCATCCGCCAGGCCGGCAAGCGAGTCGTGATGGTCACCAATGCACACGCACACAGCCTGGCGCTGAAGATGGAAGTCACCGGCCTGACCGATGCATTCGATGCGCTGATCTGCTCGCACGACATTGGCTACCCCAAGGAGGACCGGCGTTTCTGGACCGGACTCGGGAACAAGGAAGAATTCCGTAACGAATCCACGCTGTTCGTCGATGACAGCCTGCCGGTATTGCGCACCGCGCGCGAATTCGGCATTCGTCACATCCTTGCCATACGCAGGCCGGACAGCCGCTCACCGGCACGCGAGATCGAGGAATTCCCGGCAATCGATGGTTTTCACGAAATCATGCCGGACACGGCAAGCCTCAGGAATCGCTGAGTCGCTCATCCCGGGTACTGGCGTACCTGCTCCAGGTCTTGAAACGCCGCTTCACATATTTCAGCAAGGCATCGTAATTCTCGAAGAACAGCTCGAAGCCATCCTCTGACGTTTCGTCAAACTCGCAATAGTCGTTGGTATATTCCCTGCAGATCGTGGGTCGGTCATCATAGATCCCGCAACGACCGTCACTTTCCAGGTGGGTGCAGGCATTGTTGATCAGGAGATACCAGCCATCTTCATCCTTGTAGGCCTGGATATCCCTGTGCGACAGTTGCCAAAGCATGTGGTCGAAGTCATGCATGGAACGTGGCGTTACCAGTTCCTCGGTGATATAGGTACAACACTTGGAGTTGGTACAAAACCCGCACTTGTTCTCAGTGGTAATTTTCACACCCAGCGGAATATTCTTGCCAGCTTTCATGCCCTGCGCTTCCTCGTATTCCTTATGTTTCCGGTAACAGAGAAGCCTAACATGCTCGCTGCACCCATGTCTCAACCGCGCAGGGAAACGATTTCATTGTGCGGAAAATTCGAAGCGGTCAAACACCGGACTGTCGAATACCCTGCGCCCGGCACGCACACTGATCTCCCGGCCACCAACATCGATCAACATGGCGCGGCCGTGCTC
>CBEULV010000209.1:0-3171 GCA_965544015.1 uncultured Gammaproteobacteria bacterium
ATCGGGCTCATCATTATATTCAGCATTACCAACACCCTCAGCATGAGCGTCATGGAGCGCACCGGCGAGATCGGCACCCTGCTGGCCATGGGCACCCGCCGCCGGCAGATCAAACGGCTGTTCTTCACCGAGGGGGTGCTGCTCGGGCTGGTCGGCGGCCTGAGCGGTGTGCTGATCGGTGTGCTGCTGGCCCATGTCATTTCGGCGGTGGGTATTCCCATGCCGCCGCCACCGGGGATGGAACACGGTTATACCGGCCGCATCCTGGTGAATGTCCCGCTGGTCGGCAGTGTGTTCCTGATCGCCTTCGGCACGGCGGCGCTGGCCAGTCTGTACCCGGCCGGCAAGGCATCGCGGTTGCAGATCGTCGATGCCCTGCGGCATAACAGGTAAGCGGGGATAATCCGTGTTCAAGCTGGCATTCCGGAATATCTTCCGCCAGAAGGCGCGCAGCCTGATGACACTGGTGGCCATCGTACTCGGTGTGACGGGGCTGTTGCTGAGCGGGGGGTTTGTCGAGGACGTGTTCTACCAGTTGCGCGAGGCGACCATCCATTCGCACCTCGGGCATATCCAGGTCTACCGCAGCGGCTATTCCAGCGAAGGGCGCCGGGACCCGTTTGGCTACCTGGTCGAGGATCCGGCGGGGCTCGCCGGAGAACTCGCAGCCTATGCCGAAATCGAGGACGTGCTGCCGCGGCTGACGCTGTCTGGCCTGCTGAGCACCGGCAAGGCGGATATGCCGGTGGTCAGCGAGGGCGGCGATGCCGACCGCGAGGCGCGCCTTGGCCGATTCATCACGCTGACGGCCGGTCGGACACTCACCAGCAGTGATTATAGCGGCATGATGCTGGGGCAGGGTGTCGCTGCCCGGCTGAATGTCGTTCCGGGTGACGGGGTGACGCTGCTGATGAACACACCGGAGTGGGGTCTGAACAGCATGGACTTCACGGTGACCGGTATCTTCCAGAGCATTTCCAAGGATTACGATGACAATGCCGTGCGGATCAACCTCGAGGCGGCCCGGGAGCTGACCGGGACCGAGGGTGTGCATGCCGTGGTGCTGGCACTGGATAATACGGCATCGACCGACCGGGTGGCGGCCCGGCTGCGCGCGCAGTTGCCGGCGGCCGAATTCGAGATCCGGACCTGGCTGGAGCTGGCGGATTTCTACACCAAGACGGTTGACCTGTACGACCGCCAGTTCAAGGTGTTGCAACTGATTGTGCTGGTGATGGTGCTGCTCAGTGTTGCCAACAGTGTCAACATGGCGGTGTTCGAGCGCATCGGTGAATTCGGCACGCTGATGGCGCTGGGTGACAACCATCGTCACATCTTCCGCCTGGTGGTGATCGAAAATCTCATGCTCGGGGTGATCGGCGCACTGGCCGGTATCGGCATCGGCATGCTGCTGGCCTGGGCAATATCGTCGGTCGGCATTCCCATGCCGCCACCGCCGAACACCAACACGGGTTACACCGCACTGATCCGGGTCACCCCCGGCATCGCCCTGCTGTCCTTTGCCGTCGGCCTGTTTGCCACCGTGCTGGCGGCGTTGCTGCCGGCACGCCGGGTCTCACGGATCACGGTAGCCACGGCCTTGCGGGAAAACTGACTGGTAAAACAGGATCGGGCTAGCGCAGCTTCTTCAGGTAATTCTTGGTAAACAACTTGTCCGGCAGCTTGCGCAACACCATGTTGCTGTACTTGAGCACGGACTGCTCGCCTTCACGAAGGGCGTCGACCATCACGAGCTTGGTCGGCCGGATGGCGCCCTGCATTTTCCTGAAATCCGAGTAATAGGCAGTCTTCAGCAGTTTTCCCGAGCGGGTGTAGAACTCGGCCTTGTGCGGCCGGTCATTGTCGTGGTTGACCCAGTAGAGGACCCGGTGATAAGTCACGAAGCGGTCGACGGCGTCCAGTTCAAGCACGTAATGCGGGATACCGTCGATATCTTCCATGCGCAGGAAGGTGGGCGCGTAGTCGCCGGTAAAGTTGGCACGGGCCAGGTCGCCGTTGGCCACCTGGCCGGTCAGGCGCTGCGACAGGGGCAACCGGATAGGCTGCGAGATCCGCGGCATGAACACCCACAGGTCATGCCCCTTCATCAAGAGAATCTGACCACGGTCGATGGCCGGAGCGGTGATCTGCACTACGGTATTTTCGTTACCCTTTGTCAGGGTCCGGTAGGCGCGAACATCGGGCTCTGAGTCCGGCGCGGTGGTGACGACGTCGATATCGACCTGGAAGGGTTGCTCGGGAAAGCGGATCCGGTCGGCACGCGCGACGATGGCCTCGGCATCCACGGTATCCACGGCCTCCCGGTCGTCCAGGGCGGCCTGCACCAGCGGCGCTGCCAGCAGGCCAATGATCAGGAACGGGATGGCGGTTGTTTGTAGCATGGAAAAACCCTATCTGAATTATTGGCGTTTGATAACCATGAACAGCTTGTCATGCACCCTGTGCCTTGATGTGTTCTTGATTGAATCAAGGCTCAACGGGTTGCATTAACCAGCAGGTTACGGCCCTGTTTGCATGCCGGTCGCGAACCGGGTCACGGTTTGTCCTGTATTTCTCATTGCGGGTAGCCCCAGGCATCGAAACACTGTGCCCAGACTGTCGAGATCCGCTGTTTCAGGGCCGGTTCAATCCCTGGCAGTTCACTTTTCCGGTAGTCCCTGAGTGTACCGAGATATTCATTCAGCAGCGGCTCGACCATGCTGAAACCCTCGATACCCAGCGAACTGTAAATCGACCGCAACTCGCCCAGCGGGTCCTGCTCGAGTGCTTCAAAGGCCAGTTCGTGAAAACGCCCGGCCGGTATCAGGTCGACCTCCTCGAAGTAGGCATCGTGCATGGCACGGTACTGGTTGATGATCCGTTCATCGAGGTGTTCCAGGTTCGGCAGTTGCAACTGGATCAGCTTGTTCATGATCTGCGTCGACCGCTTGTAGGACAGAAACACGGCATAGGGGTTCCGGTGGATATGGATGAAGCGCGCGTCCGGGAACAGCTCGAGGATGAGCCGGATACGGCAGGTGTGCGGGGGGGATTTGAGGATCACCGGCCGGCCGTATTTCAGGCTGAGCTTGCGAACGAACCCGGTGAAGGCCTGCTTCCAGGCCTCGATCTCCGCTTCAGGCACCTCCCGGAACGTCAAATACCTGTCGA
>CBEULV010000210.1:0-3158 GCA_965544015.1 uncultured Gammaproteobacteria bacterium
AGTGATATTTTCACATCCATGGATCAGTAGTCGCGGGCAGGTACCGGGCGAGTTCCCCATGGTGGTTACTTCGACAGGATTTTCTGTAGCTGCCCGGCATTTCTTGCCGCATAACCAAGCTGGTCATTGTCGAAGTAACAATAAACCGTGTTTCCCCGCTGTGCCCAGTCCGTAAAGGTCGCGGCCCAGCTGGACAGGGCCTTGTCAGAGTAACTGCCCTGGTATGCCTCACCAGGCCCGTGCAGGCGCACATAGATGTAATCGGCAGTGACTTCCTTTGCAGTGGTGAAGTCATCCAGTTCGTAGATGCAGAACGACATATTATGCTGTGCAAGCAATTCGAAGGTTTTCCTGTTCAGCCAGCTATGGTCCCGGAACTCGAAGGTGTAACGGAACTCCTGACTCAGGGAATCAAGAAAGTCACGCAGTCGTGCCTCGTTGAAGCGCCAGTGCGGCGGCAGCTGGAACAGGATGGGGCCGAGCTTGTCTTCCAGCATGCTGATTCTGTTCAGGAAGGGGGGCACGGTTTTTTGTGGCTCCATGAGCTTTTTCATGTGGGTGATGTAGCGGCTGGCCTTGGCAGTGAACAGGAAGTCATCCGGGGTGCATGCGTACCAGTGCTGCAAGGTCTTCTTCTCCGGGAGGCGATAAAAAGAACCGTTGATCTCCACGCTCCGAAAATGCTGAGCATAGTATTCCAGCATCCGCTTGCCGGGCAGGTCCCCCGGGTAGAACGGTCCTTTCCAGTGATCATAGGACCAGCCCGAGGTGCCGATATGGATATGCCTGTCCTGTTTTCTCATGGATAAGTGCCGGAAAAGACAACAGGATGCGTCGATCAGTTGGCGTTATCCCTTGATGCAGACGACGGGCTTCAGCAGGGCGACCTTGCGCGCCAGGCCTGCTTTATCCGCCGCGTCGACCACGGCATTTACATCCTTGTAGGCGCCAGGCGCCTCCTCGGCCACGCCGCGATAGGAGGGGCTGCGAATGATGATTCCTTGTTCGTGGAGACGGTCGATGACCTGGCGTCCGCTCCAGATCTTGTGCGCCTTGTGGCGGCTCATGGCACGCCCGGCGCCATGACATGCCGAGGAGAACGCCAGGGCTTCAGCTTCCGTTTTGCCGGCAAGTATATGGGAGGCGGTCCCCATCGAGCCGCCGATCAGCACGGGCTGGCCGGATTTGTGAAAGGCCACAGGCAGATCCGGGTGTCCGGGACCAAAGGCACGCGTTGCCCCCTTGCGGTGTACATACAACCGCCGCGGCTGACCGTCGATGACATGTTCCTCTACCTTGCAGGTATTGTGTGATACGTCATAGAGCAGTGTCAGTGTTGCCCTGGGAAGGACTTCCGCAAACACCTGCCGGGTGAGGTGAGTGATGATTTGCCGGTTGGCGAATGCGCAGTTGATGGCAGCTCGCATCGCGCCGAGATAGGTCTGTCCGGTCTCCGATTCGATCGGGGCGCAAGCCAGTTCACGGTCAGGAAGCTTGATACCGTACTGTGGCGCGCGGGTTACCATTGTTTTAAGAAATTCCGTACCGATCTGGTGCCCCAGGCCACGGGAACCGCAATGGATGCTGACGATCACGTCTCCGGCAGTGATGCCGAATATTTTGGCGGTAGCCGGATCGTAAATCTCGCTGACCTCCTGCACCTCCAGGTAATGATTGCCGGAACCCAGCGTGCCCATCTCGTTACGCTGACGCTTTTTGGCATGTGCGGACACCGCTGCGGGTCGGGCACCCGCCATGCAGCCCTGCTCCTCGATGCGTTCCAGGTCGGCATTCTCACCCCAGCCGCGCTGCACGGCCCATTTGGCGCCGCCTGTCAGCATGGCGTCCATCCCGGGTTCGTCGAGGTGAATGTTCCCGTGGCTGCCGAGGCCGACCGGAACTGTCTGATACAGGGCATCGGCCAGGCGTTCCTTGACCGCTTCGATGTCCGCGCGTTGCAGCCCGGTATGCAGTGCGCGCACACCACAGGAGATGTCAAAGCCCACTCCGCCGGCCGAGATCACACCGCCTGCCTCCGCGTCGAAGGCGGCGACCCCGCCAATCGGAAAACCATAGCCCCAGTGCGCATCGGGCATGGCATAGGAGGCCTTGACGATGCCAGGCAGGCAGGCGACATTGGTGACCTGCTCGTACACCTTGTGATCCATGGCCTGGACGAGGTCTTCGCTGGCGAAGATGATGCCCGGGACACGCATGTCGCCTTCCGGCTCGATGTGCCATTCGAATTCAGAGACGCGTGTCAGTGTTGATGTGTCCATCGATTGCTCCAAATATAACCATGCAGGATATCTCCGTTATTAATACTAGTACTGATTCAACCTTATAACGATAGATATTATTGCCACGGAATCCACGGAAAAATAAATGCCTTACTGGAATTATTTCCGTGTGCTTCCGTGGCTAATAAAAAACTGGCGCTCAGCTTGAGTTGGTTCGGCATCCGTTGTTATCCGGTCGAAAGAATACTAGACGTCCACGACACATTGGGCGCGCCATTTTCCCGACTCGTCTTCACGCAGTTCCAGCTCGGTATAGGTTGCACCCTTGACTTCCGCTGCAGGCTGGTGGCGAGCCACGTCGACGGGTTCACCGCAGGCGGTGGCATGGAGACGCGGTCCGTCGAATTCGACATGAAAGCGGCTGAATAACATCTTGCGGGTCGCCATCTCGAACACCAGGGCATTGAGCCAGTCAACGAACAGCAGTTCCGGGTCGGGGGCCTCGCAGTCTACGGTCACCGTATCACTGCAGGCCACTGATTCCGGGTCGGTAATGACGGCCGTCAGGGCCACGGCCGCTTCCTCGAAGGCTTCTTCCCTTGTGCGACCTGTGCCACGCACCCCGATGTCGGCCTCATGATGAAAGTGGCTCCACATAGGGGTTCAGGCCGTCCAGGGCAGGGCGTGCCTGCCCTGTTTCTCCAGCAGCGCTTTTCCTTCCTTCTCCAGTTCGAACATCCTGTCCAGGCTCCGCTTTGCGCGGTCCGCAATGTCCGGCGGAATCTCGATGTACTGGTCCGGCGCCGGATCCTTCAATGCCTTGAGCACGTCATCAAGCTGGATCTGCTTCATGTAGGGACACAGGATGCAGGTGCCGACGATCTCCTTGTCCCTGAATTCCGCCTTGAAGCGGTCGGT
>CBEULV010000211.1:0-3151 GCA_965544015.1 uncultured Gammaproteobacteria bacterium
GTCGTCCAGTACCTCTTTCGTCAGGTCGACGGCGCCGACCAGCTTGGGGAAATATTTCCCGGCAAAGGTGAACTTGCGGCGATACACCTTGCGGAACAGGTCCTGGCGCGCCACCGGCATGTTTTTCGGGTCGCTCGTGCCAAGGTAGTAATGGCATTTGTCCGTACAGGCGCCGCACTTGACGCAGGCATCCAGGAACACCTGCAGGGAGCGGTATTTCCCGGTCAGTTCTTCCATCTTGTCATAGGCGACCTGCTGCCAGTTGTCGACCAGTTCACCCGGGAAACCCAGTGCCTCCTGGAATTCTTCCTTGGCAACGAACGGCTTGCTGTGCGCCATCGCACCCTCATGGATATGAGGGATGACGGGGTATTCTTTCATCTCCGGTATTTCGTAATCAGCCACGCTCTGCTCCTGGATTATTTTTCAAGTTCCGCGGCCCACGGAGCCAGATGACGCTGTTCGCGCGGGTTGTCCACCTGGTTACGGGTCGGACTGAAGAACACGCCCGGTGCATGCAGCAGCTTGCTGATCGGGAAAATGATCATCAGTGTGGCAACCAGTGCGAGATGGACCAGCAGCAGCGGGTCCTCCGGGATAGGCTGCCAGTTGAAATACATCAGGCCAAGGAAAAAGGCCTTCAGGGCGACGATATCGGTATGCGTAATGTAGTCCATGGCCATGCCGGTCAGGGCAATCGCCATCAGCAGTGCCAGCATCAGGTGATCGGAAAGGGCGGAGATGTAACGCACCCGGTCGACCAGCACGCGGCGTGCCCATAGCCCGGCCAGCCCGGCTGCCATGGCGAAAGCGGCATACAGTCCGAATGGCTGTACCAGTTCCACCCAGGTCCACACCGGGTTGGTGAAATAGCGCAGGTGCCGCGCCAGCACCAGGAACATGCCAAAGTGAAACAGGTAGCCGAAGATCCAGATCCACTTGTTGGAGCGGAACAGGCTTTCAAAGAAAGCGACTTCGCGGAACATGCGCAGCACCACGCCCTGACGGGTTACCGGTGCCGGCGTGGTCGGTATTTTCAGTGGCGCGGGTGTTTTTGCATATTTCCTGATCTTGTACGTCAGCCCCCCGACCAGCAGGGCCGTGGCGACATAGAACAGCAATGCATACACAATGGTCCAGAACGACATGCTTCCCGGCTCCAGGTAATTTCAGAATGGACAGTTGAACTGCAGGGAGATGGCTCCCCCTGCAGTGTCAGTCTGGCGTCAGACGCAACCCGTCGGCTTTGGCAGGCCGGCGTACTTGCAGGCTTGCTTGGCCGGGCCGTACGGGAACAGTTCATACAGGTACTTGCTGTTGCCCTTGTCCTTGCCCAGCTTCTTGCCGATTGCCTTGGTGAGCACGCGAACTGCAGGAGCGATCTGGTATTCCTCGTAGTACTCACGCAGGAAGTTGATCACTTCCCAGTGGCTATCGGTCAGTTCGCAGTCGTCGATCTTGGCCATTACGGCCGCTACGTCCTTGTCCCATGTATTCAGGTCAGCCAGGTAACCTTCTTCGTCTGTTTCATAAGTCTTGCCGTTTGCTTCGATACTACCCATGTCAGGTCTCCTCGTTGGATGACGCTAGTTAATTGAAAACAAAATCAGAGCCAGGACTGTACCTTGTCGTTGGCCTCAACCAGATCGACAAAACCGGCATAGTCGATGACGTCGATGCCATCGGCCAGTTTGTCTTGCGAAATGCCGCGTGCAGCCAGGTCCGGCCCCAGTACGGAAACCTTCAGACCATTCAGAAGGCTCGCGGCCTTGCCATTTTTCATTGCGCCGTAGATACCATCTTCGATCAGCAACAACCGGTCACCTTCCTTCATGATGCTGGATGCGGTGCTCAGGTTGCAGGTGTCGTAGGGCGACTTGTTTACCAGATGTAACATTGCCATTGAATTCAGCTCCTGCGACTAGAAGTTAAACAGCACGTCTTGCCCGGCAAGCACGTCTGCCAGTTCGGCGCGGCTGACCAGGTGGATGGAATCCTTTTCTGCATAGTCCTCGTCCTCATCTTCCCAGACCAGGGGTTGCAGATCATCCAGCGTCAGGCCGCGCTCTTCGAGGGATTCCTTCTCGACATAGATCTTGGTGACTTCATAGTCGCCCAGTGCGGAGTAGGTCGGCGAGAAGTTCTTCATGCCGATGCCGGTGGTGTCCTGCCCCTTGGTCAGCTGGTAAACGCCATCGTCCATGAATGCCATGCTGACGTCCTGCTCGAAGGCTGCAGCGATCAGTACGACTTCCAGTGATTCCAACGCATAGATCGTCCCGTACGGCGCCTTGCGGTTGATGTACATGAATTTTTTTGTACCAGACATTTCGTTCTCCCGCTCAGTCGCCAAACACGATCAGGCGATCGCTCTCGATACCGCCCTCGACCAGCTGACCCAGTCCGGAAATGCGGAAGCCGGGCGCCATGTTGGTCGCATCCTTGCCGTTACGCTCGGCCTCGCCGTCATCGACGATACCGCGGCGCTGGGCGGCGGCAACACACAGCACCATGTCGATGTTGTGTGCCTCTGCCAGTTCACTCCAGCGCTTGACGATGTTGCGATCGTCCTGCGGCGGGGTGGTCAGGCGTGTGCCGTTATTGACGCCGTCATGGTAAAAAAAGATACGAAAGATTTCGTGTCCCTTATCAAGGGCCGCCTTGGCAAAGTGATAGGCCGTGTCAGCGGACTGGTGCTGGTACGGACCCTCGTTGACCTGAATCGTAAGCTTCACTGTAAAATCCCTTTAGAAACGGATATGCGTGGAGGCATTCAGGCTGGCACGGGCGCCACGCCAGTTATCAATGTGGTACTTGGTGAACGGCAGCCCGGTCTTCTCGAAGAAACGCGGCCAGCCGATACGCTCGATCCAGTCATTCATGCGTTCCCAGTCCTTGGCGTCGTCCTTGTAGGTCTTGAGAATCTTCTTGACCACGGCGGTGGCTTCCGGCCAGCGTGGCGGGTTGTTCGGGATGCCGGAGGCAACCAGCTTCTGGAAGGTCGGCTTGCTACGGGCGTTGGAGTGGTTGCCTCCAACCCAGATAGCCAGCTTGGAGTGTTCGGCGTCGTTGATCTGCATCGGCGGGCAGGGCGGGTAGCAGGCGCCGCAGCAGATGCACTTTTTCTCGTCGACTTCCAGCGACGGCTTGC
>CBEULV010000212.1:0-3090 GCA_965544015.1 uncultured Gammaproteobacteria bacterium
GGCATATCCGCTGCCCGTAACCCGCAGTGGTCGTTAAGCGTATTCATTTCCCGAAATCTTGTCTTTCATACGGCGACCCTGCTCGCGGCTGGTGCTTACCTGTTACTGATGGCCGCCGCCGGTTACTACATCAAGACATACGGGGGGGCATGGGGCGGTGTTTTACAGGTTGTCTTCCTGTTCGGTGCTGCCGTGGTGCTGCTTGCCCTGTTGTTTTCCGGGCAAGTGCGTGCCCGGTTTAGGGTATTCCTTGGCAAGCACTTCTTCCAGCATCGTTATGACTACCGTGAGCAGTGGCTGAATTTCACAAGTGCCCTGTCATCCTGCAAGCAGGATGCCTTGCCGCACGAGTGTGTGGTGCGTGCAATTGCGGACGTGGTGGACAGCTCCGGAGGCCTGTTGTGGCTGCACCGCAAGGACGGGTGCCTGGAACAGGTCTCACACTGGGGTGTCTCGGGCGGAGAAAGCGAGGTCATTGAGGGTGACAATGTGCTGGTCCGGTACCTGGAGGAACGTGCCTGGGTAATCAATCTGGATGAGTACCAGGCAAATCCGGAGTTGTATTCGCCGCTTGTATTGCCGGACTGGGTAGTTGAGCTGCCGCGTGCCTGGCTGCTTGTGCCGTTGCTGGACCAGGGCCGTTTGCTCGGCCTTGTTGTCCTCACGCAACCGCGCGCAAGTGTGCCGTTTAACTGGGAACTGCGGGATCTGCTGAGAACCGCGGCCTCCCAGGCAGCCAGCCACCTGGCGCAACTGGAGGCCGTGGAGGCGCTGGCCGAGGCCCGCCAGTTCGAGGGTTTTCACCGCCTGTCGGCTTTTGTGCTGCACGATATCAAGAATCTGATAGCCCAGCAGTCGCTGCTGGTTGGCACGGCCGCACGTCACAAGCACAAGCCTGAATTTATTGATGATGCGATCGAGATCATGGAGCATTCCGTGGCGAAGATGCAGCGCCTCATGCAGCTACTGCGCACGGGGGTGCCCAGTGGCAAGTCCGTTCGGACCAACCTGGTCGCGGTGGTGCGTGATGCGGTCGAAAACTGCGCGGCCGGGCGACCGGTCCCACGTTATGAATGTGATGTTGATGAAATCTGGCTGACACTGGACCGTGACCGGATGACATCCGTAATTGAAAACCTGATCCAGAATGCGCAGGATGCGACCCCGGAGGATGGTATTGTTACTGTCAGTCTGGCCCGGGATGATGACCGGCTTGTTGTCATGATCTCGGATAACGGTTGCGGAATGGATGCGGCGTTCATCCGCGAGCGCCTGTTCCGTCCCTTTGACACAACCAAGGGAGATACCGGTATGGGTATCGGCGCCTATGAGTGCCGCGAGTTTGTACATTCCCTTAACGGTGAATTACAGATAGAAAGCGAGCCAGGGAAAGGGACATCTGTACGGATTGTCCTGCCTGTGGTTGCAGCCATGGCTTCAGAAGAGGGCGTCTTGCCGAATATGGAGTCACAGGGTTGAACGGCCAAAACAAAACGATTCTGATAGTCGAGGACGATCCTGGCCTGCAGAAGGCACTGCGCTGGGCCTTTACTGATTTCGAAGTAGTGACGGCCGAGGATCGCAAGAGCGCCATTGCACAACTGCGGCGCCACGAACCACAGGTCGTCACACTGGATCTGGGGCTGCCGCCGGACCCGGGTGGCGCCAGCGAAGGCCTGGCAACCCTGCAGGAACTACTCAGCCTGGCGCCAGATACCAAGGTGATCGTGGTGACCGGGAACAATGACCGGGAAAATGCCGTGCGTGCCATCGGGCTGGGGGCCTGGCTGTTTTTCCAGAAGCCCGTGGATCCCGAACTGCTGGGGGTGATCGCGGAACGCGCCTACAATCTGCACGAACTGGAGCAGGAGAACAGGGAGCTGTCCCGCCAGGACATCAAGGAACCGATGTCCGGGATCATCGCGACGAGCCCGCAGATGCTGCAGGTCTGCCAGACCATCGAGAAGGTCGCACCCACGGATGCAACCACGCTGCTGCTGGGGGAAAGCGGGACCGGCAAGGAATTACTGGCGCGCGCACTGCATGACCTCAGTCCACGGGCGAAACAGCGTTTCGTCGCTATCAATTGTGCCGCCATACCGGACGCCCTGCTGGAAAGCGAGTTGTTCGGTTATGAAAAAGGGGCCTTCACCGGTGCTGCCAGGCAGACCCAGGGCAATATCGAATATGCCGATGGAGGCACCCTGTTTCTGGATGAGGTTGGTGATCTGCCGCCGGCCATGCAGGCGAAGCTGCTTCGGTTCCTGCAGGAAAGGGTTGTCGTTCGTGTCGGTGGCCGCAAGGAGATACCGGTGGATGTGCGGATTATATCGGCAACCCACCAGGACCTGGACAAATTGATCGGGGAAGGGGAATTCAGGGAAGACCTGTATTACCGGATTAGCGAAATTACCATCCGGATCCCGGCCCTGAGGGAGCGGGAAGGGGAGGCCGGCGTACTGGCAAATTACTTCCTTGGCAAGGAGGCAAAGAAGCAGAACAAGGGCTATCTTTCGCTGGGTAAAGACGCGCGTGATGCCATTGATGCATACGCCTGGCCGGGCAACGTGCGCGAGCTTGCCAATCGTATCAAGCGCGCTGTCATTATGACGGACGGAAAGCAGGTCACGGCGCAGGATCTTGAATTCTCAACGACCGGGGAGGCGGAGTCGCTGCCACTGAACCTGCGGGAGGTGAGAGAGAAGGCTGAATGTAACGCCATGCTGCGGGCCTTGAATCATTCCGGGGGTAACGTATCGCAGGCAGCACAGTTGCTTGGTATTACACGCCCGACATTCTATGCGATGGCCAAGAAATACAAGCTGGATATCAGTCAGGCCGGAACCTGATGTCAGACGACGAGAGCACACGGATGCAGGAAACGATGTCCCGGGGGGACGGGAAGATGTTTGCAAATCATTGGTATTACCGGATGGCCCTGATTGTCGGCCTGCTTGTACCCGGACCGGTTTTCAGCGCTGTTGCCACAGCGCAGGACTACCTCGAGGATGCACGGACCCTTTTCGACAAGGGCGAATACAATGCCACGGTTATCCAGCTGAAGAATGTATTACTGCTCGATCCTGACCA
>CBEULV010000213.1:0-3069 GCA_965544015.1 uncultured Gammaproteobacteria bacterium
GCGTGAACGCGGTGACGTATTTGGCGATATCGCGGAAACTGGTAAGGAAAAAGATGATCCCGAACACAAACGCCAGGTGATCGTAGCCGGACAACATATGCGTGGCCCCGAGCCACATATAACGCAGATTACCGCCTTCGATAATGGCCAGTTTATCGGACTCGGACATGCCGTGCGCGTAGACAACTTGTGATAACAGGCCAACTATCAGCAGGCATGTGCCTATGGCAAAAATACGAGCGAATAAATTTGTTTTGAATAGCACTTTGTCATTCTCCTTAATGGTTACAAGTGGCCGCTTTGTTCGACGGCGGTGACCCAGTAGATACCCTGGCCTTCGACGCCGCAGGTTGTTTTGCGTAGCGACTCAAGCACCAAATCCACATCGCTGTCTTCAAGCAAAATATCCACCCGTATCCGCGGTGTGTAACCCACTACCTTGTCCCGCGCCGAGAGGAAAGGATCGCTCTCGACCTCTACCCCGTGCCCTTCCGCGTGACTAAAGGTAAAGCCCGAAACCTGCTCCAGGCTACGCAGCTGATCAGCCACATCCTGCTGAACATTGGTGTGAATAATGAGTGTCAGATGTTTCATGCGTGTTCCTCCCCTATGTGATCATTTACAGCGAGTTGAGTTTGGCCTTCCGAGCGCCCTTCCAGCCAGGCGCAAGCGGCCGGAGCGGTTATTCCGGCAACCCCTGATGCAACGCAACCAACCCTCAGGATCAGGTTTGCCTGCTCTCTCTGCGATATGCAGAGTCGTTAATTTTGTACGGCATCCCGGTAGGCCAGGCGATACAGGGCTGGCAACACCAGCAGGGTAAGCACGGTCGATGAAATAATTCCACCGATCACCACGGTGGCGAGTGGGCGCTGCACTTCGGCACCCGTGCCTACATTCAGCGCCATGGGTATAAAGCCGAGACTGGCAACCAGCGCCGTCATAAGGACTGGCCGCAATCGACGCAGCGCACCCTCGACGATGGCCTGCTCCACCGCCATGCCCCCTTGCCTGAGATCGCGGATGAAGGACAGCATCACCACGCCGTTGAGGACGGCAACACCGGACAGGGCGATAAACCCCACACCCGCCGATATCGACAGCGGCAGATCGCGCAGCGCAAGGGCTGCCACACCGCCGGTAAGCGATAGCGGCACCCCACTGAACACCAGCGCGGCATCCCTGGCCGAGCTGAAGGCCATGAACAGCATGCCAAAGATGATCAACAGGGTGAATGGCACGACCACCGAAAGGCGTTTTGCCGCGGATATCAGCTGCTCAAAGGTGCCGCCGTAATCGACCCAGTAACCTGCCGGCATATCAAGCTGCTCACGTACTGCATCCTGCACATCGGCAACAAAACTGCCCAGGTCACGATCACGCACATTGGCGGTTACCACGACCCGGCGCTTGCCGTTTTCGCGGCTGATCTGGTTGGGACCATCCTCGATCACAAGCTCGGCCACCTCGCCCAGCGGAATACTGTCCGGCACAGTGCGTGCAACACCCAGGGCATCCGCATCTCCCGCCACTTCCCGCACCGCATCCGGCGGCAGACTGACAGGCAGTCGCGCCAGGGCTTCGAGGTCGGTGCGCAGATGCTCCGGCAGCCGCACCACGATGTCGAAGCGGCGGTCACCCTCGAATACCTGGCCAACGGTTTCTCCGCCCATCGCGATGCGCAGTGTCTCCTGCACGCTTGCCACATCGAGGCCATAGTAGGACAGCCGCTCGCGGTCCGGTATCACGCTCAGCATGGGAAGGCCGGTAGCCTGTTCAATGCCTACGTCCGCCGCACCCGGCACCCCGGATACCACGGCCTCGACCCGTTCCGCCAGCTCCACCAGCGTGTCGAAGTCATCGCCGAAAACTTTCACCGCCAGGTCGGCACGCACGCCGGCGATGAGCTCGTTGAAGCGCATCTGAATCGGTTGGGTGAACTCGTAATTGTTGCCGGGAATGGCACGTGCAGCGATCTCAATCTCTGCCACCAGCTGCGCCTTCGGCTTGTCGGGGTCAGGCCACTGTGCGCGTGGCTTCATGATAACGAAGGTATCGGCCACGTTTGGCGGCATGGGGTCAGTCGCCACTTCAGCCGTGCCGAGCTTTGCGAATACGTGTGATACTTCCGGGAATTCGCTAAACCGCTTCTCCAGCACCTCCTGCATCTCCACCGCCTGGGTCAGGCTGGTACCCGGAATACGCAGTGCATGTACCGCCATGTCACCTTCGTCAAGGTTCGGCACAAACTCGGTACCCATGCTGGTAGCGTACAGGCCGGCAATCACCACCAGCACTGTCGCAGCGATTACCGCAGGCCAGCGGTGCCTTAACATACGCAACAACATCGGTTCGTACAGCCTGCGCAGACCTGCCATGACGAAATTCTCACCATCCTTCACCCGCCCGCTAACAAACAGTGCCACTGCGGCAGGTACGGCTGTCACCGACAGCAGCAAGGCGGCCAGCAGCGCGGTGACCACCGTAAAGGCCATGGGGTGGAACATCTTGCCTTCCACGCCGGTGAGGGCAAAGATCGGGATATACACGATCAGGATGATCAATACACCGAACACGCTGGGACGAATCACCTCGACAGTGGCTTCACGTACGATACGCATTCGCTGCGTAATATCCGGCAGCGATCCGTGCATGCGCTGGTAAACGCCAAGATGGTGTAAACAGTTCTCAACGATAATCACCGCGCCATCCACGATCAGGCCAAAGTCCAGTGCACCCAGGCTC
This sequence comes from uncultured Gammaproteobacteria bacterium, assembly GCA_965544015.1. Classification (GTDB taxonomy): domain Bacteria; phylum Pseudomonadota; class Gammaproteobacteria; order UBA9214; family UBA9214; genus UBA9214. The sequence goes on from CBEULV010000213.1 coordinate 2,746, forward strand.
ATCAGGTTTCCGGAAACCCGGAACTCCACCATGCCGGTGATGGTGATCAGCATGGCGACCGGAATGACCGCCGCCGTCACCAGTGCCGCGCGCCAGTTCCCCAGCAGCAATAACAGCACGGCAACCACCAACAGGGCGCCCTCGGCCAGGTTCTTTTTCACGGTGGCGATGGTCTTGTCCACCAGAGACGTACGATCGTAGAGCGCGTTCAGTTGCACACCTTCCGGCAGCGATGGCTTGATGGACTCCAGCCGTTCGGCAGCGGCCTGTGCCACTATCCGGCTGTTTTCTCCTACCAGCATGAACACGGTACCCAGCACCACC
>CBEULV010000214.1:0-3055 GCA_965544015.1 uncultured Gammaproteobacteria bacterium
GGAACTGCTGCGCCTGCACGATCGTCACCGGCGTGAAGTCTGTGTTGGCCCAACGCACGAGGAAATCATTACCGATATTGCACGGCGAGAGCTACGCAGCTACAAGCAGCTGCCGGTCACCTATTACCAGATCCAGACCAAGTTCCGCGACGAGATTCGCCCGCGTTTCGGTGTCATGCGGGCACGCGAATTCCTGATGAAGGATGCCTACTCCTTTCATGCCGACCAGGCGTCACTGGAAGCGACCTACCAGGTCATGTACGAGACCTACTCACGCATCTTTACCCGTACCGGACTGGGGTTCCGCGCGGTACGCGCAGACAGTGGCGCCATCGGCGGCAGTGTGTCACAGGAATTCCACGTACTCGCGGACTCTGGCGAGGATGCCATCGCGTTTTCCAGCGATGGCGAGTTCGCCGGCAACGTCGAGGCCATTCCGGCTCCCGCGCCGGCCGCTGCACGCCCGTCCGCCACAGTCGAGCTGGAAAGCGTGGCGACGCCGGGCCAGCACAGCATCGAAGATGTCTGCACCTGTATGGACACCACCCCCGGGCAATGCATCAAGACACTGGTGGTGCATGGCACCGATACCGAGGTGGTTGCGCTGGTACTGCGTGGCGACCATGAACTGAATGCCGTCAAGGCCGAAAAACACCCGGCCGTCCAGTCACCGCTGAGCTTTGCCTCCGATGCACAGGTACTCAAGGCCACCGGTTGCCCGGTCGGATCACTGGGACCGGTCGGGCTGGAAATCCCTGTCATTGTCGACCTTGCAGCCGCACAACTGGCCGACTTTGTCTGCGGGGCCAACGAGGATGGCAGGCACCTGCGCGGGGTAAACTGGGGCCGCGACCTGCCGGAACCGGAAACCGCCGACCTGCGCAATGTGGTGGACGGAGATCCCAGCCCGGACGGCAACGGCACACTGACCATCGCACGCGGCATCGAGGTCGGCCACATCTTCCAGCTCGGCACCGGATACAGCGAGGCTATGAAGGCCACCGTGCTGGACGAACAGGGCAAGGAAATCCCCATGGTGATGGGCTGCTACGGCATCGGCGTATCACGCATCGTGGCCGCAGCGATTGAACAGAATCATGATGACAGGGGCATCATCTGGCCCACCGCCATTGCCCCGTTCCAGGTCGCCCTGCTGCCGATGAACATGAAGAAATCGCAGCGCGTGCGCGAGGCCACCGAGGCCCTTTATGCCGAATTGCAGGCCGCTGGCCTTGAGGTCCTGCTGGACGACCGCCCGGTCCGTCCCGGCGTAATGTTCTCCGACATGGAACTGATCGGCATTCCGCATCGCGTCGTGGTCGGCGAAAAAAACCTCGACGCCGGTCTGCTGGAATACAAATCCCGCCGGGATAAAGACAGTCAGAATGTGCCACAGGCCGGGATCGTGGCCTTCCTGAAGGGTAAATTGACAGCAAACTAGGCCGATACAAGAGGTATGAACCCGAATAAGCAGCCTGTCACCCAGCGCCTGTCCCGGACCGTACTGGCCGCCGCACTGTTACTGCTTGCCAGCCCGGCCTGGTCGGCCACCCAGGAGCGTCCGGACGCCGAGATGCGCCAGACGCTGCTGGAAGCCATCAACTCCAGCGACAGTTTCCAGGACCGCTTCGATGCAGAGGTCTGGCTGACCGACATGTCCAGCCGCATGGTCAGGCGCGTCAAGAACCCCGAGGAACGCATGCGCATCCTCAAGCTGGTGCACTATGAGGCGCGACGTGCCAACCTGGAGCCGGAACTGGTACTGGCGCTGATCAACGTGGAGAGCAATTTCGACCGCTTCGCAATCTCCAGCGCCGGCGCCCGCGGGCTAATGCAGATCATGCCCTTCTGGCTGGATGAAATTGGCCGCGCCGGAGACAATCTGTTCGATATCGCGACCAACCTGCGCTTCGGCTGCACCATTCTCAATCTCTATCTGAAGCGCGAGAAAGGCAATGTACACAAGGCACTGGCGCGCTACAACGGCAGTGTTGGCAAGCACTGGTACCCGCAACGGGTCTTCAAGGCACTGCGCACAACCTGGTACCAGCAGTAGGGAACGTCATCACCCACGCTTTATTGGCCGGAGTTGATCTGGCCACATCTGTCATCACGGTTATCAACGACTGACGCACGACCAGACGGAGTCAGTGCACTGTCTAACGTCGCTCGAACAGCGCAATCGACTCTACGTGCGCTGTGTGCGGAAACATGTCCATGACGCCGGCGGCCCGCAGGCAGTAGCCTTTCTCATTGACCAACGCGCCGGCATCACGCGCCAGCGAACCAGGATGGCAGGAGACGTACACGATGCGTTGTGGGGAAATGTTTCCCACCACATCCATGATCTCCGCCGCACCGCTGCGTGGCGGGTCAAACAGGATCTTGTTGTAAGCACCCCCGGCCCAGCTTGCATGTCGCTGGTCCTCGGCAAGGTTTGCCACGTGAAAGGCAACATTCTCGAGACCATTCAGGGCTGCGTTATCACGCGCCCGGTTGACCAGGCCAGGCTCGCCTTCCACCCCAACCACGTTGCCGGCCAGCCGCGCCATAGGCAGTGTAAAATTGCCCAGCCCGCAAAACAGGTCCAGCACGCTGTCGGTTTGATCCAGCTCCAGCAACCCGAGCACACGGGCAACCATCTGCCGGTTAATTTCAGCATTAACCTGTGTGAAGTCATTGGGCCGGAAGCGTATTTCGATCTCCTGCTCCGGCAGGTGATAGCTAAGCATGGAATCGGCCGGCATGAGTGCTTGTACGCTGTCGGGGCCGCCAGGCTGCAGGTAAATATGCATGCCGCTCTCCGTCGCAAACTGGCGCAGGCGCGTCATGTCGGCCTCGCTCAGTGCATCAAGATTGCGGAATACCAGCGCCGTGGCCTGTTCACTGACCGCCACCTCGATCTGCGGGATGCGTGCACGCGCATCCAGTTGCCCGACGAGCCCATCCAGTTCCTCAAGGTGCTCGCCAACCGAAGGGTGCAGCACCTCACAACGCGACAGGTCGGCAATATACGGTGCACGCTTCTCCCTGAAGCCGACCAGCACCCTGCCTT
>CBEULV010000215.1:0-3014 GCA_965544015.1 uncultured Gammaproteobacteria bacterium
CTGCGTTAAACTTCACAGCCGCCACCTTCCATCCCACTGGTGCACCTATTGCTGGAGGAGCGCTGCTCGCAGCGCGAATATATCCGCGGAACTCGCGGAGCAAGCTCCGCTCCTACGACCGTATAATAATCCCGCACACGACCCGCCCCACAGGTGCATCTATTGTTGTAGGAGCGCTTTGCAAGCGCGATTACCTCGGCTGCAAGTAATTCCCACACACGACCCGCCCCACAAGCACCTCTATTGCCAGGCGTCAAAGGCCGACCCTTTCACTCCCTACCACATCAAATCATCAGGAACCTGGTAATCTGCATAGGGATCATCTTCCCCACTCTCCAGTTGAGTCGTTGCATTACTGACAATGCAGGATTCCTCGCGCAGCATGATTTTCTCTGCCACCACCGACGGAATCACCTCGTACCGATCATCAAATCTGGCGATGGCGAGAAGACCGCGCCCCAGCTTATCGTGGACCTCTTCAGTGACAAAGATCTTCTTGATCGCTGTACCATCCTGAAAGTTATAACCCACCTCGCCATCATCCCGTGGCAACCGGTTCAATTCGACCAACTGACGAACCTGCGCATGAACAGCCTTGCGCTCGACCTCTTCCTTATGCAGGCGATTGAGTTCGCGATCGCGAGCCGCCTTCTCTGCTGCTGCCTGCCGGGCAGCCACCGCAGCCTCATCGACCACCTCGATCTTCTGCTTGTTCTTCTGTTTCTGCCGCTTGCTCTTCGACTTGTTCGCCTTGTTGAGCTGGGTCTTGCTCACCAGGCCCGCCTTGAGAAACTGATCACCAAACGAATTTGCCATCGGACTTACCTTCACACTCCAGAATTCAGCGGTGCTCGCAAGAGCACACACCATCCAGTCATTCTATACATCACAACTCTTATTCTAACCCGGCAGTGCCAGGAGGGGTTGCGCCTTGACCGGTGGCCCAGTGGCCTCTTCGATAGTCATCCCCGCGTAGGCAGGGATCCAGCCACCATACAACCACGACTATTAGACACAAAGAAATGCTGTCGGAGCAGACTACCACTTATATTAGTGATAAAGGTGCTACATTCAAGTGCTCTGACCCTTTGAACTTTTCTGACCCCAGTAACTCCGCGTCAGCATTTCCCGCGTACAATGGGGGAATGCGAAGTGCAGCAAGCAGTGAGATCGAGTGGCCGAGCGATGTCGACTCGGCCCGCGCAATTCAGGAGGCGTTGCGATCACAGGTTGTGCGCGCGGACCGCCTTGGGCCGGTCAACACCGTGGCCGGTGTCGATGTCGGCTTCGAGGACCGGGGCAGAACCACCCGTGCCGCAGTCGCAGTGCTCACTTTCCCCGGCCTGGAACCTGTAGCGCAAGCCATCAGCCGCAGCCCGACACGCTTTCCCTACGTCCCCGGTTATCTGTCGTTTCGTGAGCTGCCTGCGGTGCTGGAGGCACTGGACCAGCTTGCCGAAATACCGGACCTTATTCTGTGTGACGGTCAGGGCCTGGCCCACCCACGCCGCTTCGGGCTGGCCTGCCATCTGGGCGTATTGACTGATATTCCATGTATCGGGGTTGCCAAGTCACGACTGGTCGGCAGCCATGATGAGTTGCCGCCCGACAAAGGCCAGTGGGTACCACTGCGGGATAAGGGTGAAACGATCGGCGCTGTCTTGCGCACACGGACCCGTGTCAGCCCAGTCTATGTATCGATTGGCCATCGTGTAAATCTGGATACGACGATCGACTACACCTTGCGCTGCACTACCCGTTACCGCCTGCCCGAAACCACGCGACACGCCCACCGGCTGGCATCCGGCTTGTCAGAATAAGAATCAATAGGGTCAGACTCGAAAACCCGGGTCAGATACCAGTTTTCCCTAATATTAGTTGAAACCAAGATCTGACCCCGGTTCTTCCGTCCGCTTTCTACCATCGTCCCCGCACTCTCTACCGTCATCCCCGCGGAGGCGGGGACCCAGCCCCAAAAAGAGAACTACTGCTAACCTTGAGGCATATGCTGCGAATAAGGAGAAACTGTGCCCTTACCCCAGTGACATGGTATCCAATGATCACTAGAATCCTGCAAGGGCTCATGCCCCGGCAATACGGATGGTAGTTACCGATGAAACCTCACCACAAACACATGACGTTCGCAGCCTGGATCGCGCTGGCAGCAGCCCTGTTGCTGGCCACCGGCCCGGTCAGCAGTGCGCCGACCGAGGCAACCGAGCAAACGATCCAGCACCTGCTCGGCTATGTATCCGGATCAGACCTGACGTTTGTTCGTAACGCCAGCGAGTACACACCAGGCGAAGCCGCCGAACATATGCTGAAGAAATACCGCCACTTCAGGGACGACATCGAAACACCCGGGGATTTTATCGAACTGTGCGCGAGCAAGAGCCTGCTGAGCGGCAAACCTTACCTGGTGATCGACAGTCAGGGTAACGCGCTGCGGACCAGCGACTGGCTCAGGGCCGAGCTGGCCGCCTGGCAGGTGCGCAGCCAGTGAAGCGACTGCTCAGGCCTGTGCGGTGGTTATCCCGGGGCCTGCCGCTCGCCTGCCTGGCACTAATCGGCTGCGCAACCGTCCACCTCGATGCAACGCCGACGGTCCAGTCTTACCCGGCTGCTGCCGGCGCGGTTGCCGAGGTCGTTGACCGGCAGGACGGCAGGCTCAGGATCATGACGCTGAATATCGCACACGGACGCGGCGACAGTTTTCACCAGTTGCTGCAGGGCTCTGCCACGACCCTTGCCAACCTGGACAACATCGCAACCCTGCTGAAAGACTACGGCGCACACGTGGTCGCCCTGCAGGAAGCGGACGGCCCCTCCTTCTGGAGCGGCAATTTCAGTCACATCGACTATCTCGCGCACAACGGCGCCTACAGCCGGTCTGTACACGGCGCGCACGCAGACGGGCTGGGGCTTTCCTACGGCACGGCACTGATTGCCAGGCTCGACCTCAGGGACCCGCGGGTCATTACCTTCGATCCCGCACTGTCGCCGGTGCCCAAGGG
>CBEULV010000216.1:0-2999 GCA_965544015.1 uncultured Gammaproteobacteria bacterium
GGGACGACGGTATTTTCTGATTTACCCGTTTTCGGGCTGGGTTCCCTCCTTCGCGGGGACGACGGTATTTTCTGATTTAACCGTTTTCGGGCTGGATCCCCGCCTTCGCGGGGATGACGAGTTATTTTCTACAATGTGGCATCAGGGGCGAACCTAAATCGCGAATCAACACACCGTCGTTCCCGCGGAGGCGGGAACCCAGCCTGAATCAAGGTACAGGTATGACGGAGCTGTCGCTCGATTCACAACTGAGTTCCCGTCTGCGCGGGAAGCACGGGATTAATTTCCCTGTAGCACTCGGTCATGCGGTTGTCCATCACGGGCTAGCAGGAAGTTTTTTTGTCCCCGCCAGCAACACCCATTCATCACGCACAAGCGGCGTATCGAAATCGATCCAGGACTGGTAGGCGACCACGACGGCATCCGACTGATCCGCCAGGATGCCGGTGAGCAGGATCGTCCCCCCCGGATTCAGCATGGCGGCCAGTTCGCCGGCCAGCTCCTGCAGGGGATTGGCCAGGATATTGGCAATGACCAGGTCCGCCTGAGGCGGGGCGAAATCAACCGGCAGCTGCACGTTAAAGCCGGAATGGATGCCATTCAGTCGTGCATTGTCACGACATACCGTAATGGCCTGTGCATCGATATCAACCGCATGCACGGATACCGCGCCAAGCTTCGCCGCGGCAATGGCGAGAATCCCGGAACCGCAACCGTAGTCGATGACGGTCCGGCCTCGCGGTGGATGAGAATCCAGCCACTCCAGGCACATGGCCGTGGTGGCATGGGTACCGCTTCCAAAGGCGTTGCCGGGATCCAGCCGCACCACGACGGCATCATCCTGCGGACAGGCAACATCGGTGGGACATACCCACAGGCGCTTGCCGAAACACATGGGATGCAAACCCTCGCGCCAAGTCGTGGACCAGTCACGATCGGCAAGGACCTCGACACGGACCTCCAGCTGGCTGTCAGCGAGGCACGCACGCAGCTGTTGCTGCACCCCGGCAAGCTCGGCATCCGGCGCAAACAGGGCGATGAGGCGGACCGTTTTCCACAGTGGCGAGGCGTCCGGGTCCGGCTCGATCAGTAACTCATCCCCGGCATCCTGCAGTGTCACCGACAAGGCGCCGGCGGATTCCAGTACGGCCGTTGCTACTTCGGACTGTGCGTCCGCAACATCAACGGAGACTTGGTTCCAGAACATCAGGTAATTAACAGCAGCGTGACATTTGATCTGCGATGCCTGCAGGTGCAGGACAACACGGAATCAATGGATTGATCAAAGACCCAGTTTCTTTTCCAGGTAGTGAATATCAGTTCCGCCTTCCATAAATGCAGCATCGGTGATGATGTCACGCTGCAGGGGCACGTTGGACTTGATACCCTCGATCACGATCTCGTTCAGTGCAACGCGCATACGCGCCAGTGCCGATGCACGCGTCTCGCCGTGCGCGACCAGCTTGCCGATCATGGAGTCGTAGTAAGGCGGAACGCGATAACCGTTGTAGATATGGGTTTCCATACGGATACCCGGGCCACCGGGCGCATGGTAGTTGGTGATGGTACCCGGCGAGGGCATGAAATTTTCCGGGTCTTCCGCGTTGATGCGGCATTCAATCGCATGTCCGCGCAGCCGGATATCTTCCTGCCGGTAGGAAAGCCCGTTGCCGGCGGCGATATTCAGCTGCTCCTTGACGATATCGATACCGGTCACCATCTCGGTGACCGGGTGCTCGACCTGCACGCGGGTATTCATCTCGATAAAATAGAATTCACCGTTCTCATAAAGGAACTCGAAGGTGCCTGCGCCACGATATTTCAGTTTTTTGCAGGCATCCGCGCAGCGTTGCCCCATGGCCTGGCGCTGCTCTTCGCTGATGCCGGGCGCAGGCCCCTCCTCGACGACCTTCTGGTGGCGACGCTGCATGGAACAGTCACGCTCACCCAGGTGAATGGCGTTGCCCTCGCCGTCACCCAGCACCTGGAATTCGATATGCCGGGGCGTCTGCAGGAATTTCTCCATGTAGACGATATCGTTGTTGAAGGCATTCCTCGCCTCGGTGCGGGTCAGGGATATGGCGCCCAGCAACGCGGCCTCTGCGTGCACCACGCGCATGCCACGCCCACCGCCACCGCCGGCTGCCTTGATAATGATCGGATAGCCGATCGACCGGCCAAACTCCAGGTTCTCATTGTCATCGTCACCCAGCGGGCCGTTCGAGCCCGGCACGCAGGGTACGCCGGTCTCCTGCATGGCGCGGATGGCGGCGATCTTGTCACCCATGGTGCGAATGGTCTCCGGACGCGGACCTATGAAGATAAAGCCGCTGCGCTCGACCTGCTCGGCAAAGTCGTCATTCTCGGACAGGAAACCATAGCCGGGATGGATGGCACTGGCATCGGTCACCTCGGCCGCACTGATAATGGCAGGTATATTCAGGTAGCTCTCCGTCGAGGACGCGGGACCGATACAAACACTCTCGTCGGCAAGCAGGACGTGCTTCAGGTCACGGTCCGCCTCGGAATGTACCGCGACCGTACTGATCCCCAGCTCGTGACAGGAACGCAGGATACGCAGGGCGATCTCGCCCCGGTTGGCGATAACAACTTTCTCCAGCATTAGCTGATCACAAACAGCGGCTGCCCGAACTCGACGGGCTGCCCGTTCTCAACCAGCTTCGCGGTGACCTTGCCGGCCTTGTCGGCCTCGATCTGGTTGAGCATCTTCATGGCCTCGATGATGCACAGCGTGTCACCTGCACTCACCTGCTGGCCCACTTCGACAAACGACTTGGCCCCCGGTGACGGGGCCTCGTAGAAGGTGCCGACCATGGGTGAAGTCACCTGGTGACCACTCGGTGCGGCGGGTTCGGCAGCAGGTTCCGGCGCAGGCGATGCAACGGCCGGCGCAGGCGCAGCCAAGACCTGTGGCGGCGGATAGAAGGCCGGCGCTGCGGCTCCGCCCTGTGGCATACGACTAATGCGCACGGATTCCT
>CBEULV010000217.1:0-2989 GCA_965544015.1 uncultured Gammaproteobacteria bacterium
ACAGTGCATCGACCAGCTGCGCGTCGCGCTCGGTACCCAGCGTGGTCACCACCAGTGCCTGGGTCTCGCCACGGGTAAACAGTGCGGAACCGTGTGCACGCGGTAACACACCGGTACGAATCGTGATCGGGCGTACCGTAGAGGTATCGCGGCCGTCGATGCGGGGCTCACCGGACAGGATACGTCCACGCACGGTCTTTTTCTCCAGCTTACCAATGGCACCCTTCACCTCATCGACGCTGTAGCCGTCTTCGCTGGCCAGCTCTTCAACCAGCGCGGAACGCACATCACCCATGGCGCCGTAACGCTCCAGCTTGTCGGCGATCTTGTAGGCCTCGGTGATGCGGTCGGTACCGGCCGCGGCCACGGCATCTGCCAGCGCGGTGTTCTCTTCCGGTGCGTTCCATTCCATGGCCGGGGTATTCACTTCCGCGGCAAGTTCGTTAATGGCCTTGATGACGGCCTGCTGCTGATCGTGGCCATACACTACCGAACCAAGCATGATTTCTTCCGACAACTGTTTTGCCTCGGACTCCACCATCAGCACCGCGCTCTCGGTACCGGACACCACGAGGTCGAGTTCGGAAGCCTCCATCTGCTCGGTAGTCGGGTTAAGCACGTAGTTACCATCAATATAAGCGACGCGGGCAGCACCGATCGGGCCGGCAAACGGCAGGCCGGAAATCGACATGGCGGCAGAGGCGCCAATCATGGCCGGGATATCCGGCGGGACCAGCGGGTCGTAGGAGATGACGGTCAGTATGACCTGGACTTCATGGTAGAAACCTTTCGGAAACAGCGGCCGCAGCGGACGGTCAACGAGTCGGCACATCAACGTTTCGGCTTCACTCGGACGGCCTTCGCGGCGGAAGAAGTTGCCGGGAATCTGGCCGGCGGCATAACCCTTTTCCTGGTAATCCACGGTGAGCGGGAAAAAGTCGCGGCCTTCAGCGGCCTTCCTGTCACCGACTACGGTTGCGAGCACCTGCGTATCACCCATGCTGACAATGACCGCGCTGCACTGACGGGCGATCTCCCCGGTTTCCAGTGTGACTGTCTGGTCACCGAACTGGAAAGATTTTTTAATTGAGCTCACGAATTTGGTTCCTTTGTTGGAAAAGGGTTTCGTTCAGGCGCAGTGCGACGGCACTGCAACGACTAGCGGCGCAGACCCAGGCTCTTGATCAGGCCCTGGTAACGATTACTGTCCTTGCCCTTCAGGTAATCAAGCAGCTTGCGACGCTTGTTGACCATGCGCAGCAGACCCTGGCGCGAATGATGGTCACCCTTGTGTTTGCTGAAATGATCGGTCAGGCCGGTGATGTTAGCCGTCAGCAGCGCAACCTGTACTTCCGGTGACCCCGTGTCGGCATCGCCGCGCTGGTGCGCCTTGACGATCTGTTCTTTCTGTTCGGCACTTAAAGCCATCTATCAAACTCCACGTTAGTGCTAAAATTTCTTCTAAATTGAGAGAGCTGCGTATTCTAACCGCCGATTCGGCCAGCCACAAGCACCCCAAAGTGGTATTCCTGACCTAACCTGCCCCGGCCATCAGCCGGCGCGGCGCCACCCGCCCGTCGTCAAGGATCTCCCCCATGCCGATAAACCGCCGCTCCCCCTCGTACAGGCGCACCCAGCCCTCGGTGGGGGCCTGCGGGACCAGCACCGGCTGGCCCTGGCGCAGGTAGAAGGCGGCATCTCCGGACAGGCTCACGCCGGGCCACTGGGCCAGGCCCGCCTCGACCGGCAGAAGCAGCCGGTCCAGTGCCGGGTAGCCCTCGCTGGCCAACGCATCGAGGGCCTCCATGTCATACATGGCACTGTCGTCAAACGGCCCCACCCCGAGGCGACGCAGGCCGGAGACATGCGCCCCGCAACCCAGCGCCGCGCCAATATCCTCAACCAGGGTGCGTACATAGGTGCCCTTGGAACAGTGCACCCGCAGCTCGGCGCAGTCACCGCTGAACCCCAGCAGTTCCAGGGCATGAATGGTGACGGTGCGCGGTTTACGCTCCACCTCGATTCCCTTGCGCGCCAGGTTGTAGAGGCGTTCCCCCTTGTGCTTGAGTGCCGAGTACATCGGCGGGATCTGCTCGATATCGCCCGTGAAACCGTCCATGGCCTCGCGCAGCGCGGCCTCGGTGATACCCTCCACCGGGCGTTGCTCCAGGACCTCACCCTCGGAATCGCCAGTGCTGGTACGCACGCCCAGCCTGCACTGGACACGGTAGTGCTTGTCGGCATCCAGCAGGAAGCCGGAAATCTTGGTCGCCTCGCCGAAACAGATCGGTAGCAGGCCGGTGGCGAGCGGATCGAGGCTGCCGGTATGGCCGGCCTTGCGCGCACGGTAGAGTTTCTTCACCACCTGCAGGGCGGCGTTGGAGGTCAGCCCGGCCGGCTTGTCCAGCAACAGGATGCCGTTGACCGTGCGCAGGTTGGCGTTTCGTTTTCGATGTCTGCCCATATTCAGCCTGAAATATCAGGGAAGCCCTGATTTATTCCCTTCCTCAGGGAAACACTAAAAGGGGTTACCCCTTTAAAAGAGATTCTATTCGTTCTCATTATTGCCCCTGTCACTGGCAATCGCCTCGTTGATCAGCGCACCGATACGTGCGCCCTCTTCCAGAGAACGGTCGTGAAAGAAATGCAGCTCGGGGATCACTCGCATGTGCAGAATCTTGCCCAACCTGTGGCGCAGGAATCCGCCCGCATGACGGAGCACCGCCATGGACGCCTCGGTCTGCTCCACACTGCCCAGCACCGAGACAAATACCTTCGCATGTCCCATGTCACGCGACACTGTTACTGCGGAAATGCTGACCATACCCAGGCGCGGATCTTTCAGTTCACTGCGAATGAGTTCGGCGAGTTCTCGCTGGATCTGTTCGCCGACGCGGCGTGTTCGGGGATATTCTTTCGGCATAAAAAATTAAACCGTAAACCGGGGACAGACCACGTTTATTTTGGAAAATAAACGTGGTCTGTCCCC
>CBEULV010000218.1:0-2986 GCA_965544015.1 uncultured Gammaproteobacteria bacterium
GGGTCCACTATAAGCTGCTGAAGAGCAGCTCTGCACTTCCGAAAAAGGTGGTGGTGTTGCCGGTCAGTATCTCGGTGGAGGAAGTCACGGCCGGCGATGTCATGGAAGAGGTGCCGGAATGGAGCGAGGAGGCCAGCAGGAACGTTTTTGAATCCGTATCGGCTGCCATCAGGGAGAATGCCAGCCTGGAAGAAGTCAGTGTGCCCGACCTGTCAGATAAAACCGCAGAAGTCGTGGATGAACACATGGCGTTGTACAAGCTGGTGGTCAATACCACTTCGGATATTGGCTGGGAGCACAAGATAAGGCGTTTTGATTATGGTATCGGCCCAGGACTGGTCGAATTGCAGCGCATGACCGGAGCCGACGCCGCCGTGATGGTTTACGGTGAGGACTATGTGTCGACTGCCGGGCGCAAGGCCAAGGCCGTTGTCGGGAATATTCCGATCGTCAATATCTTTAGCGGGCCGGCGCCCACGCTGGGTCATTCCTTTATTCACATCGGTGTGGTTGATCTCAGGACCGGTGATCTGTTGTGGATGAACAGCGACTTCCGCAAGGGTACGACAAGTCTTCGCAATTCCGAGGACACCGACAATATTATCGGCTCGATCTTCGACTGGTATCCCGGTATCGAAAGGTATCGCGACGTTTACGTAAAGTAGCAGGTTACTCGTGAGAAACGTCCTGTATTCCGTATTCCTGTCCCTTTTGCTTGGTGGCTGTGCTACAACGGGAGGCGTGAGTTCATTCAGTAATGCCGGGGACACAGGCAGCCTGCATGAAAAAGAAACCCGCCTGTGGCACGAGGCCGATGGTTATGACACGACCATCGATCGCAGTGGCCAGCTTTACGAGAACGAGCAGGCGACGACCTACCTGCAGGGTGTCATGGATCGCCTGTACCCGGAGTTCAAGGGCAAGATCCGTGTCAATATCTATGACTCGACACATCTCAATGCCTTTGCGCTGCCCAATGGCAGCATCTATATCAATATCGGTCTGCTGGCCCGTATCGAGAACGAGGCGCAACTGGCTGCGGTACTGGCGCACGAGGCGGCCCACTTCATCGAGAAACACAGTTTCAGGCAGCGTGTGAGGTCCAAGAACGCAGCCTCCTTCGCCCTGTCCGGCATTCCGTTTGCCAACCTGGCGGCGGTGTCCTCGATCACCGGGTTTTCCCGCGACCTGGAGCGTGAAGCGGACGGCAGGGGCTATGCGCGGCTGGTCAAGTCCGGATATAACCCTCACGAGGCCCACAAGGTCTTCCAACACCTTGCCGATGAGTCCAGGACCCTGGGTCTGGAAGAGCCCTATTTCTTCTCCTCTCACCCCAGGATGGTAGAGCGCATCGATGAGTTCAAGCGTCTGTCGGCCCGGCATGAGGATACCGGGCGTGTCGGTTCGAAGTCCTACAACAGCGTTGTGAATCCAATACGGCTGGCTGTGCTGGACAAGGACATCGGCCAGGACCGTTTCAATAGTGTGATCCTCGTGATGGAGGACAGTAACCTGCGTCGCCATTACCCGCCGGCCGGTTATTTCTATCTCGGCGAGGCCTACAGCCGCCGCGATGAGAAGGGTGACAGTGAAAAGGCGCTGAAGGCGTACAAACAGGCAGAGAAGCTGTCACCGAAATTTTCTCCGACCTACCTGCGGCTGGGGATGCATCACATGAAAACAGGCAACAAGGACAAGGCGCGACGCTATTTTAAACGTTACATGAGCCTGGCGCCGAATGATGCCAATGATCGCGCCTACGTCCGGCAGTATCTGAGTTCACTATGAGGGAACAGGGGCAGTGACTATGAAAAACATCCTCGCACTGATTGTCATGGCAGTACTGACCAGTGGTTGTGCCACAACGGCATACTGGACGATGACCGATGATCTGAATCGTGTCGCCCAGTCAAAAAGTTTTCAGATGAGTATTCCGGAAGGGTGGGTCCGAACGACCGAGCCGGACACCTGGGAGCAGCTCGAGATCGATGACAAGCTGCGTACCATCCTGCTGGAGTCGATGACCGTCACGCGTGACGGTACCTCTCTCCATGCAATTACGGTTACCCGCCGTTATTCGGACAACGCCTTCCCTGCTCTCAAGAAAAAAAGCGTTGCGAGCATGCTGCCGATTGAAGCCGCGGACCTGTATGTGTCCGAGCTGCGCAAACGCAATGGACTGGAGCGCCTGGAGGTGCTGAGCAACAAGCCGGCCCAGGTGGATGGCAAGCAGGCTTTCCAGCTGGTTCTGCAATACAGGAATGATGACGGTCTTCGGGTGCGCATAGAGTCATACGGGTTTGTTGATAAAACCGGTTTCTACACCATCAACTATCGAGCGCCATATCTTTACTACTACGATCGTGACCGCCAGGAGTTCACTGAACTGGTTCAGTCATTCAAACAGCTGCAGGGAGCGCACGAACCTCCACCCAAGCTGCCGGGGTGGGTGGAGTTGTTTACCTGATTAATTCAAATTAACGGGGTCAGTGACGATACGCCATTATTCTCATTTGTCACCGACCCTTTTTCTAATTACCCAGCACGGACGGCGCTTCTTCTGCCAGCAGCGCGGCGGCGATGTGCTGTATGACTGGCAGCCTATGTATCCGCGTTAAAAAGAGTATCAGATTTGATTAACGTCACTGACCGCTTTCTTCAAGCCGCTCGCGGACGGCCTCTACCACCTGCCGTACATAACGTTCAGTATTTCTCACAACCAGCCAGTCTGGTATTAAGCCACCCGGATCACTGACGACGGCATAGCGCGCCCTGGTTGAGCCGGGTTGTGCGCCGGGGGATAACTCCCAGTAACCCGAGAAGGCTTTCGGCCGAATGCCGACAGATAAATCGGCTGCAGCAAACACCCTGTCTGTCAGATCCCACTCAACCCTGAAAAAGTTTTCTTCCGGCAGGCTTGCGCGACTCGTGCTGTTAAACAGGTAAGCCCGGTCAGCAACCAGCCCCGGAAATTCCAGGCGATGGT
>CBEULV010000219.1:0-2911 GCA_965544015.1 uncultured Gammaproteobacteria bacterium
ATGCTGAACGAGGACGGTGGCGTCATCGATGACCTGATTGTCTATTTTATCCGCGATGACTTTTTCCGCATGGTGGTAAACGCCGGTACCCACGACAAGGACCTGGCCTGGTTGCAAATGCAGTCCGCAGCCTTTGACGTGACGGTGACCGAACGTCCGGAACTGGCCATGATCGCGGTGCAGGGGCCGAATGCGCGTGAAAAGGCGCTGCCGTTGCTGAGCGATTCGGCACGTGGCCCGGCTGCCGAACTGAAACCCTTCTATGGTGTGTTCGATGGAGACTGGTTTATCGCCCGTACCGGTTACACCGGCGAAGACGGTTTTGAAATCATGCTACCCGTCGCCGAGGCGGCAGACTTCTGGAGTCGCCTGCGTGATGCCGGGGTGCGGCCGACCGGACTGGGTGCGCGTGACACGCTGCGCCTGGAGGCCGGCATGAACCTGTACGGTTCCGATATGGATGAAACGGTCAGTCCGCTGGAATCGGCGCTGGGCTGGACGGTTGCCTGGGAGCCGGCCGAGCGTGACTTTATCGGGCGCAATGCGCTGGAGCAGCAGCGTGAGGCCGGTACACGGCAGAAACTTGTTGGCCTGTTGCTGGAAGACAAGGGCGTGTTGCGCAACCACCAGAAGGTGGTGGCCGGTAATGGCGAGGGTGAGATCACCAGCGGCAGTTTCTCGCCGACCCTGCAGCGCGCCATTGCCTTTGCCCGGGTGCCAAAAGATACCGGTGACAGTTGCCAGGTGGATATTCGCGGCAGACTGCTGAATGCCCGTGTCGTCAAGCCGCCGTTTGTACGAAACGGTGCCGCGCAGATCGAACTCTGAAAATCGTACTAATCAGCCAATCTACAGCATATAAAAGTGAGGCAAGCATGAGCAATATTCCCGTTGAACTGAAATATTCAAAATCGCATGAATGGACGCGCCACAATGACGATGGCTCAGTGACCGTGGGTATTTCCGATAGTGCCCAGGACCAGCTGGGTGACATGGTCTTTATCGAGGTGCCGGAAGTCGGGCAGACCGTTACCGCCGAAGAGGCGTGTGCCGTGGTCGAGTCGGTGAAGGCGGCCTCTGATGTCTATGCGCCGGTCTCCGGTGAGGTGGTGGAAGTCAACGAGAGCCTGGTGGACAGTCCGGAAGCGGTAAACCAGGATGCCTATGGCGCCGGCTGGCTGTTCCGTATCCAGCCGTCTGAAGTGACTGAACTGGACGTGCTGATGGATGGCGATGCCTATGCCGCATTCCTCGAAGACTCGGCGCATTGATAACGCAGTTGCATTGCCGCCACTGTCAGTAAGTATTACCTGGATCTTTTACCACTATGCCATTTATTCCACACACTGAATCCGATGTGAAGGACATGCTTGCCGCCATCGGTGCCGGCGATATCGAAACCCTGTTCGACGAAATACCCGACAAGCTGCGCATGGGCAAACTGACCGGCGTGCCGGACGGGATGAACGAGCAGGAAGTTACCCGGCTCATGATGGAGCGCGCCGAGCAGGATGGCCGGCCGCTGTGTTTCATGGGAGCCGGCGCCTACGATCATCACATCCCGGCCGCGGTCTGGGACATTACCACGCGCGGGGAGTTCTACAGTGCCTATACGCCCTACCAGGCAGAGGCCAGCCAGGGCACGCTGCAGCTGATCTACGAATACCAGACCATGATGGCCGGTTTGACCGGGCTGGATGTTTCCAATGCCTCCCTGTACGACGGGGCCTCGGGCCTGGCGGAAGCGGTGCTGATGGCAGTCCGTGGCAACCGCAAGTCAAAATCCGGCCGCATCCTGGTGCCGACTACCGTGCATCCGCACTACCGCAAGACCACGCACACGATCGTGAAGAACCAGGATATCGAGCTGGTCGAGTTACCTTACTGCCCGCAAGGCGGTAACACGCTGGCCGACTCCCTTGCGGAGTATGAAGGGCAGGACATTGCCGCGCTGGTGATCCAGCATCCGAATTTCTTCGGCATCCTGGAAGACGTGGATGTGCTGACCGACTGGGCGCATGCACAGGGTGCGCTGGTGATTGGCGTTGCCAACCCGACCTCGATGGCGCTGCTCAAGCCGCCGGGTCGCTGGGGTGAAAAAGGCGCCGATATTGCCTGTGGCGAGGGGCAGCCGCTGGGCGTGCCGATGATGGCTGGCGGCCCGTACTTCGGTTACATGTGCTGCAAGAAAGCACTGGTGCGCCAGATGCCGGGCCGTATTGTCGGGCGTACCATCGACCGTGACGAGCGGGAAGGTTACACCCTGACGCTGCAGGCGCGTGAGCAGCACATTCGCCGTTCCAGGGCGACCTCGAATATCTGCACCAATCAGGGACTGTTGGTGACTGCCGCAACGATACATATGTCCCTGTTGGGGGCAGAAGGACTGCGGCGTGTGGCACAGGCCTGTCACGAGAATACCCGCAAGCTGGTGGCCGCGCTGACGGCGAATGACTGTGTCGAGTCGGTGTTCAACAGGCCGTATTTCCACGAGACACCGCTGCGCCTGTCAGTGCCGGTCGAAGCTGTGGTGCGCACACTGCATGCACACAATATCCTGCCCGGTTATCTGCTGGCACAGGAATACCCGGAGCTGGGTGATGCGCTGCTGGTGTGTGCGACCGAGACGCGCACCGATGCGGATATCGAGACCTATGCCAGTCACCTCGATCGCGTTATCAAGGCGCAAACGGCCGCGGGGTGTCCGGTTAAGCCCAAGATGGCCTAGAAAATGTTTTTCAGGCGACCGCTTGATAAACAGTTAATAGAAATTCGGGAGAGAACAGATGGCTACAGTAACCCTGCAGGGCAATGCATGTAACACCAATGGCGAGCTGCCGGCCGTGGGCAGCAAGGCGCCTGATTTTCACCTGGTCGACGGCAAGCTGAACGATGTCCGGCTGGCGGATTA
>CBEULV010000220.1:0-2890 GCA_965544015.1 uncultured Gammaproteobacteria bacterium
CCTACCTGTTGAGCCTGATCAACTGGAACGACCCCGGTAACGACCCGATACGCAAACAGTTCCTGCCGCTCGCCTTGCAGCTGCTACCCGATCACCCACGCCTGACGCTGGACTCCCTGAATGAACAGGCCGATACACCGCTCCCCGGACTGATACACCGTTATCCCGACAAGGTATTGTTTCTGGCACTGGATACCTGCCCGATCTACTGCCGCTTCTGTACCCGAAGCTACACCGTCGGTCCGGACACCGACCAGGTGGACAAGCCGGCCTTACACGTCAACCACGCTCGGTGGACACAGACATTCGACTTCATCAGGAATCATCCGGAGATCGAAGACATCCTGGTCAGCGGCGGGGACATCTGGCAGTTACGTACCCAACAGCTCGAACACATCGGCAAGACGCTGTTGGCGAT
The DNA here is from genome assembly GCA_965544015.1 of uncultured Gammaproteobacteria bacterium. GTDB lineage: Bacteria > Pseudomonadota > Gammaproteobacteria > UBA9214 > UBA9214 > UBA9214. The sequence goes on from CBEULV010000220.1 coordinate 419, forward strand.
ACCTAATGTGCGGCGCATCCGTTTCGCGACACGCGGACTTGCGGCAATACCGCAGAAGATCCTGACCGATCACGACTGGTGCAAGACCCTGGCGCAACTGGCGCACCATGGCCGCCGGCTACACAAGGAAGTCGCTGTCCACACTCATTTCAACCACCCGAACGAGTTCACCTGGATCAGCGCAGCGGCTACCAACCGGCTGATGGAACTCGGTATCACCATGCGCAACCAGTCCGTCCTGCTGCGCGGCGTTAATGACGATGCCCATACCATGCGCCTGCTGGTGCGCAGACTGGGATACCATAATGTTCACCCCTACTATGTCTACCTGCATGACATGGTCCCCGGTTTAGAAGACCTGCGCACCACCGTCGCCACTGCAGTGGAACTGGAGAAGGCCGTTCGCGGCACGACCGCAGGCTTCAACACACCAACGTTTGTATGTGATGCCCCCGGTGGCGGGGGCAAGCGGGATATTCACTCATTTGAACATTACAATCCGCAAACCGGTATATCCGTGTACAGCGCACCTGCCGTCAATCCCGACCGGTTGTTCCTTTACTATGACCCCATTGGATTGCTGCCGGAAGCAGGACAGCGGCGCTGGTCGAATGCGGACGAGCACCAGCGCATGATAGATGAAGCGATTGCCGCGGCGAGAACGCGGAAGGACGGAACCGGATAGTCTTCATCAACTAAAGCCGATACAGACAACTCCACGTCGATCCGGCGAATGAATTGGTCAGCCCCCCGCATTCAATCTTGTCTTGCCGCCTGCACATGCCTCTCGAAGTAGTCCCGAAGGCCCGGCTGCTCGCGAAGTAACTCGAAAACCAGGCGCGCCTGCCCGCTGGCAACACCGTTGCCGACGATGATGCGGACATCGTTGTCAGTTGCATCCGTCCCCAGGGCCGCCTTGTCGAAGCGCGTCGCCATGGAGTAGAAGAAGACCGTGCCGGCGCGCCGCGCGGAAAGAATGGAAGCGGCCTCGGTATCGGCCACGTTGACGCAGTTGAGCACGACATCACAGCCATTGCAGTCAGTGGCTTGTTCCACCTCGCGTAACACCTGTTCGGGAAGACGCGCATCGGCCCTGATTACCTGGTTTGCATACCCGAGCGCCTCGACTTCGGCAAGCCTTTCCCTGTCCGGATCCAGCGCGATGATGCAAGCCCCCGGTGCTGCCTTCCTCGCCGCCGCCATAGCGGTCACCCCCGACTTGCCCGCGCCGATGACCAGGATGACCTGCCCCTCTTCAACGGAGCGATAGACCTGCGGGACAATACTTGAAATATCGATGGCCGAAAGGGCCACCGGCAAACTGAAGTCCGGGGGCAGTGAGGAATACCCCATGCCATCGAACAGGATGGCATGCCCGTCGACATGGACCTGGTCACCGTTGATCTGCCCGATCTCGCGCAGAAACAACGGCAATGCCGAGGTCGAAACCACCGGGATAATGGCATCACCGGGACCCAGCTCGAAGTCTTCCCCGACACCATCGCCGACAGCCTCCACCTCGCCGACCAGCACACCGCCGGAATTGGTTACCGGGTTATGCATCTTGCCGCGGTGCGCGACGACGTCGAGAATCTGTTGCGCGATATCACTGCCAGCCGCTTTGAGCTGGGACATGCTCGTGGAATCGAGATTGAGCAGGCTGACCCGGATCAGTATTTCTTCGGGATGCTGGATCGCGGGCGTGTTATCTACCCTGAGTGCGGCCTGCGGTATGACACCTTCAGGCTCGATTACGCGATGGAAACCGTAGTTCATTGCTGTTTAGTCTTGCGGATAATCAAAGGAATCGCCCATTTAAGGAAGCCCTGACTTATTCATCGACTCCAGCCGCCTGCACGGAAACCTCTGAAATAAAGTCCTCGAATTTTCCACCCCTGGAACGCCCGATATTGTCAACATAGTCGAACGTCACCTGGAATGGATAAGTCAGGCGGTCCCGCAGCATGGCAATCAGCGCCTGTTCCTCCGCCGCCTGCAATGGGCGCCCCACCACCAGCTTCACCTTAATCGACTCAAGATCCTTCTGGGTAAGCTGGTACTGTCGCACCGGCGCAATATCTGTCCAGAGATCGGCGGGGAAACTGGGATAATGACGACGGCCATCTGGCAAGGTGAGCATATTGCGCGTGCGGCCCAGGATACGCTTGAGTACGGGCAGCCCGCGCCCGCAGGCACAGGGTTCACCCACTTCGGCATGATCACCAAGTGCATAGCGGATCAGGGGCATGGCGTAGTTATGCAGCGGGGTCACAACGATCCTGCCCACCTCTCCCGGGGCACAGGGCCTGCCTTCATCATCAAGCACCTCGACCAGGATCGCCTCTGACTGGATGTGATAATGGCCCTGCTCCGGACACTGCAAGGCGATATAGCCGACCTCGGTGGCGCTATACATATCCGTCACCTTGGCCCCCCATGCCTGATGACACAGTTCAATGACCTCTTCATCGA
>CBEULV010000221.1:0-2848 GCA_965544015.1 uncultured Gammaproteobacteria bacterium
CCGTGCTAAGAGTTCTTGTAACGAAAACCTGCTGCCGGCTGATGTAATTCACTGTATGCAGGCTGTGTAATTCAAATGCCTGTAATTGTGTGAACTGCTGCTTAGTTTCAGCCATAAGCTGTTGCAGAAAAGCATGGTCCTTGTCAGGTTTATAGTCACCAGGGTTATGAATCTTCGAGATGCTGTGTGTGCATTATGAAAATTGACTTAATACAACTAAGGGCAGTCAGTATTCTGGTTGGTGCGCTTTTGCTGGCGCCGCTACAGCTGTGTGCCATGGACAAGGACCCGTCAGCGACCGACAAGGCCGCATCAGGTCGTGACAGCGCGGCTGTAGAGGATCGCCTGCCTGATGCGACAGAAGCCAGGGCGAAGGCACAGGAGTCTGTCAATGCGCTGTCCGGAGAAATCCAGGAACTGAAGAAATCTGTCATCGCGCTCAACAAGGATCTGCGTGTGCTGGAGGAGGACCTGTTGTTTCCGTCCAACACCCAGCTCAATGTCTTTGTTTCCCTGGATGTGGGCGAGTTTTTCACACTGGAATCCGTCAAGCTGAAGCTCGACGGCAAGGTGGTTGCCAATCATATCTATTCCGACAAGGAGCTGGTGGCGCTCTCGAAAAGCGGCATACACAAGTTGCACATGGCCAACCTGAGCGTCGGCGAGCACAGCCTGTCGGCATTTTTCACCGGTGCCGGACCGAGCGGCAGGGAATACAAGCGCGGTACCACGCTGAAGATCAGCAAGGAAAGCGGTCCCAAGTATGTCGAGCTGAAAATCAATGACTCCACCATGAAGCTGCAGCCCGAGTTCTCTGTTAAGGAATGGTAGGCAGACATGATTATCCACAGGTCCGGCAGTGTTTCAGGGAAGATACGTGTGGCAGCCACCGCTATCACCGTAGCGATCGGCCTTGGCCTGTTCGCCGGGAAGGCGGCCGGTCATGAAGTTAAGGACCTGAAATACGGGGCAGTCCTGTTCGAGTTCTACCAGCAAAAGTACTTTGAAACCCTGGTCGAGTACAACTACGCGGCAGAAAAGGGAGGGATCGACAACCACGGCAATTACCCGGAGCTGCTCAAGGGCGGAGTCAGCCTGTCCTATGGCCTCGATCAGCAGGCAAGAAACATTTTCACGCGACTGATCGAGGAGAACACAACGGAACAGGTAATGAACCGCGCCTGGTTCTACCTGGCAAAAATGCTCTACCTGAGAGGCGATAACGAGCAATCGGCGACCACCCTGGCAAATATTCGCGGTGCCATGCAGAGCGATATTGACCAGGAGTACCGTTATCTTGCAGCCCTGGTCAACATCAGGATGGGATATTTTGACGAGGCGGAGGCCATCTCGGGCAGTTTCGACAGGGACGGTCCCTATGCCCCCTACCTGTATTTCAACCTGGGTGTTTCCTTTGGCAAGGAAGTAGACACTGCCCGCGCGGTTGCCAGCCTGAAAAAAGCCGCCTCCTACCGGGACGGCAGTAGCCAGCTGGAACGCCTGGCAGACCGTTCCCATATGGCGATTGCCTATCTCTACGCCCAGGATAGGGATTTTCCCGATGCGTACGAGCATATCCGGCAGGTCAACACGACCGGTGTCTATTCCAACCGTGCGCTGCTGGGCGCCGGCTGGGCATCCATCAACAGCGAATCCTACCGGGAAGCCCTTGCGCCACTGACGGTACTGGAAAAACGCTCGATGGCGATCCCGGAGGTGCAGGAAGCCGTCCTGCTCGTTCCGCATATCCACGAGAAACAGGGCCTGGATGGGCGCGCAGCGCAGGGCTTCATCACTGCTTACGATCGCTACAGCAATGCCCTGACACACCTGGACAAGGCACGGGCATCCCTCGGGGATGCCGACGTACTGGAGCTGTTCGTACGCAACATGGATGACATGCTGGAGGAGAGTGACTGGTTCGGTACGGCGCCGTCGGTGTCGCTCAATTCACTGTCGCCCTTCCTGCTGGACCTGATATCAGACCACAGTTTCCAGTCGGTGCTGAAGGATCTGCGTGACCTCTACGCCATCCGCAACAACCTGAACGGCTGGAAGCGAAAACAGGATGACTTCGACGTCATCATCAGCTCGCGTGCGGCATCACTGGATTCAGCAAAACGGGGCAGGGACATGGATGCCCATTCCACCCGGCAGACAGAGCTCAAGGACAGCTACAGCAGCCTTATGCAGCGCGTGGAAGGGCTTAACACAGAAGACAGGGAGCGGGTTCAGTGGCTGTTCGATGATATCCGGGGCGAGATTGACAGCGCAGGCCTGCTGGTCGAGCTGCTGCGCGCCGGTCATGGCATATCAGGAGATATCAGTGATTACGCGCAGCTGGTGAAAGCCGGCATGGAGTCCGTGGAAGAGGAACTCGTGAAGACCAATGCCCTGATCGCAAAGGTGGAGCAGGTGATGCTTGAGCTGATCAATGCGGAGCTGGATATCCACGCACAGCGCCTGAAGTATTACCGGGTGCAGTCGCACCTGGCCAAGGCACGGATTCTTGATAAATCGCTTGCCGTACTCGATGACGTGGAAACAACCGGGCCTGTCGATGCGGTGAAAGAGCGGCAGGTATCAGCATATCCGGCTGGTGGTAAAGCAGAAGTGCAGGAGGTGTCCGATGCTCCGTAAGACACCCATTGCACTGCTGATGCTGCTAAGCGGTTGTGGTCTGATGAACCAGAACACGACCATCGGCCAGTTGAGCACGGACGAGGCGCCGCTTTCCGACATACCTCTGCCCCGGGTAAGCCATGACGATGTCCGGGATGAATACCGTGCCTTGCTGGAAATCGTCGAGGAAGAAGCGCTCAGGAGACAGATCGAACGGCGTATTGCC
>CBEULV010000222.1:0-2844 GCA_965544015.1 uncultured Gammaproteobacteria bacterium
CGGCGGTGCGTATCCGTTCCAGCAGTCTGGTGGTGCTTCAGCCCGTCCTGGTCATGATGACCACGCTGATGTCCCGACCGCAATCGTTGATCCGCGTACCGGTACTGGTGGACCATTCCTGATTCGTGTGGTTTCACATTGTACAGACAATGCAAACCATGGTCTGTCACCGGCCACTCGTGAAGCATTTTTCCAGTATCCCTGATATTGGGTCAGTAAAGACAGCTTTCGTTTAGCGAGTCAGGTTTTTCGCTGAAAAGAAGCTTTCGGTCTGGCATGTCTCCCCCGAGCGTGCTGGACCACACATAGACCGGCGAGCAGGCAACTGCCCGCCGGTTTTTTTATTCGCGCCTACTCACTGGAAGTACCTGCAGGGCGGACCGCGTTCGCGATCTTCTGAACACCTGAAAAATCGCGCCTGCAAGGCGCTCCTACAGACGTGTCTACTGTTGTAGGAGCGCCTTGCAGGCGCGATAGAATCGATGCTCTATTGCTGGCTGGGTCCCCGCCTCCGCGGGGACGACGTCATGGGTAAGGCAACGATGTGATTTAATCCCCCCGGTACAATGAAGGTTTGCTCCGTAAGCAAAGTCTTTCCCGATCCATTAAATCTTGTCGTCCCCGCGCAGGCGGGGACCCAGCCCGTATCAATGCGCAGGCAAACATTCTGTCGTTTTGCTGATTCAATTCGGCCGGCCACCCTTAAAGAGCTCTGTCGCGGAACAATCCCTATTCAGATTTGTCACAAATTGCGGTATAACATTAACAAGGCGTTTTTCTTACACTAGAGGTAGATTCCATGAAGTACCTGATTACGTGCCTGATCGCGGCCGTGCTGGTCGGTTGCGACCAGTCCCCTGACACCGCCGGCAAGCCGGATGCGGATTCCGGCACTGCGGACACGGCGATTGCAACAGCGGCGGACCAGGCGGCCGAGGCGGCCCCTGAGACAGTAAAGGATCCGATCGGCAGGATCATCGAATTCGGGGTCTACAATGCGATAAGAAAGGGCCGGGTACGCGATGAAATGACCACCAACACCGGCAAGGTAGTCAACCTGCCGGTGCTCGAGCTCGCCGAGCAGACCGACCGAATCCCGCTGGTGAAAGAAACCTATTTTGCCTACCGTTTTCGCCTGATGAATTTTCCCAAGCAAGAGGCAAAGAAGCCCGCCATCGAACTGCGCAAGGTGCTGGTCCACCCCGAGATGACCCTGCCCGATGGGTCCACCGCAACGGGATCGGACCGTACCTTCAAGGGGCGCGCGTTTGCCGGGCAGGTGATTGGCTTTGACGGCTATGCCTTTAACGAGGACTATGAACTGGTCGAGGGCGACTGGACCTTCCAGATCTGGTTCCAGGATCACCTGATGGTCGAGCAGACCTTTACCACCTACTGGCCGGAGGAAGAGGCAGACGGTGAACCGGAACCTGCAGAGCCGGCGGTTGAGAATTCAATCTAGCCGGATTCCTGCTGCTTTCATGTAAGCACTAATTTTGATTCCCTCTCCCCAGCCCTCTCCCTGGGGGAGAGGGGGTTTTGTACGGGGCAGCAGTATCTGAAATCATAAATTTACAAAGAAAACAGTATTGATACTAATGAACGAACCCGCAATTGTAGTTGAATCCCTGAGCAAGAAATTCGGTGCCTTCACGGCGGTGGATAACGTCAGCTTCGACGTGAACCGCGGCGAGGTGCTGGGGTTTCTCGGGCCCAATGGCGCCGGCAAGTCCACCACCATGAACATGATCACCGGTTTCCTGGCGCCAAGCGGCGGGCGGATCCGAGTGGATGGCATGGATGTCGGCCGGCATCCGACAGAAATCAAGCAGCGTATTGGTTACCTGCCGGAAGGTGCGCCGGCCTACGGTGACATGACCGTCACCGGGTTCCTGGGTTTTATCGCAGCCATCCGTGGTTACCGGGGAGGTGAAAAACAGCAGCGCATTCAATCCGCCATCCAGAAGGTGAACCTGGGCAGCGTCATCCACAAGCCCATCGACACCCTGTCCAAGGGCTTCAAGCGTCGCGTGGGCATGGCGCAGGCGATCCTGCACGATCCACCCATTCTGGTCATGGATGAACCCACCGACGGGCTGGATCCGAACCAGAAGCATGAAGTGCGTGAGTTGATCAGTGAAATGGCGCAGGACAAGGCCATCCTGATTTCCACGCACATCCTGGAAGAGGTGAATGCCATCTGCGACCGGGCCGTGATCATTGCGCACGGGCGGCTGGTATTTGACGGGACGCCACAGGCACTGGAGGCCATGTCACGGCAGCACAACGCGGTCACCATCACCTTTGCCGGCGGGCTGCCGGAGGTTGCCGAGCAACGTCTGTGTGCGCTGGATGATGTTGCCGGGGTGGTCTGCGAGCAGGCACTGAATCGCCTCATGGTCATGCCCGGAGCGGGGATGTCCATTGCCGGACAGGTCACCCGCCTGGTGCGGGACGAGGGCTGGGAAATTGAACAGCTCTATGTCGCCTCCGGTCAGCTGGACGAGGTGTTCCGGCGCATTACCACGCAGGGCGGGTCAGCGGACGGGGGTGATCTGTCATGAGCGCCACGGCCGCCATCTTCCGGCGTGAGCTGGGCAGCTATTTCACCACCCCGGTCGCCTATGTGTTTATCGTGATCTTCCTGGCGCTGAATGGCGTGTTCACCTTCTACGTGGGTGGCTGGTACGAGCGCGAGCAGGCCGACCTGCAGACCTTCTTCGACTATCATCCGCTGCTGTACCTGTTTCTTATCCCGGCCCTGTCGATGCGGCTGTGGGCCGAGGAGCGCAAGACCGGCAGCATCGAACTGTTGATGACCCTGCCCATCTCCACCTGGCAGGC
>CBEULV010000223.1:0-2767 GCA_965544015.1 uncultured Gammaproteobacteria bacterium
AACGGCGCCCGCCCCACGGTGATCCTGGCCGAGCCGTTCCCGGGGTTGCCGCTGGTGCTGGCGCTGGAGCCGCTCGGGTTGCTGTTTGCGCTGATTGCCAGTTTCCTGTGGATCATCACCTCGGTGTACAGCATTGGTTATATGCGCGGCCACCAGGAACAGCACCAGACAAGATTTTATGCCTACTTTGCCGTAGCCCTGGCCGCGGTCATGGGCGTGGCGTTCGCGGGAAATATGCTGACACTGTTCGTGTTCTATGAAATCCTGACGCTCTCCACCTACCCCCTGGTCACTCACGCAGGCACGGACCAGGCGCGCCGCGCCGGCCGCGTCTACCTGGGCCTGCTGCTCGGTACCTCCATTGTCTTCCTGCTGCTGGCGATCGTATGGACCTGGTCACTGGCGGGAACGCTCGACTTCACGCCGGGTGGCATCCTTAGTGGCACGGCACCGGCAGCCGCACTCGGGTTGCTGTTAGCCCTGTACGTATTCGGTGTCGGCAAAGCGGCGCTGATGCCGTTCCACCGCTGGCTGCCCGCAGCCATGGTGGCGCCCACTCCGGTCAGCGCTTTACTGCATGCGGTGGCTGTGGTCAAGGCCGGCGTGTTCACTATCCTCAAGGTCAGTGTCTACCTGTTCGGCAGCGGACTGATGATTACCCTGGTGGTCAGTCAGTGGCTGCAGTACGTGGCCGCGGCCACCATCCTGCTCGCCTCGCTGGTCGCCATGCGCCAGGACAACTTAAAGGCCCGGCTGGCCTATTCCACCATCAGCCAACTCGGCTATGTGGTGTTGGGGGCATTGCTCGCCAACGCTGCGGGCATCGTCGGCAGCGCCATGCACATTGCCACGCACGCGTTCGGGAAGATCACGCTGTTCTTCTGCGCCGGGGTCATCCTGGTGGCCACCCATAAAACCGAGGTGAGCCAGATGCGCGGCCTAGGGCGGCGCATGCCCATTACCATGATGGCGTTCCTGATCGCCTCCCTGAGCATTATCGGCCTGCCCCCGACGGGCGGGACCTGGAGCAAGTGGTACCTCGCCATCGGTACCCTGGAAGCCGGCCAACTGGCGCTGTTGGCGGTATTGATGATCAGTTCGCTACTGAACATTGCCTATTTGCTGCCGATCCCGCTGCGTGCATTTTTCTCCGCGCCGCCCGCTGGCGATGACGCACCAAGCGGCGTGCACGAGGCGCCGCTGTTCAGTCTGGCAGCGATAATAATGACTACCCTGGGTTGTTTGGTGCTGTTTTTCTATCCGGAGCCCCTGTACCGGCTGGCGAGTCAAATTGGCAGGTAGCAGGGCTGACAAAACTTAACAAAGGCAAATGACCATGAGCCGGGAAAGACAACATATATTCGATAATCCGAACAACGTACGCCGTGTCGTACGCACCCTGGTGGGTATCTGTATCGGTCTTGTGGCCATCGACTTCATCTATCACCGGCATGTGACCCACCCCTGGGAAAGTCTTTGGGGTTTTTATGCGCTCTTCGGCTTTGCAGCCTGTGTGGCACTGGTGCTGATCGCCAAGGAGATGCGCAAGCTGGTGATGCGCAGTGAGGATTACTACACCAGGGGCGAAGGAGGAGAGGGCACCGATGTGGATGACTGAACTGCCGCCGTTTGTACCGTTTTTCCTCGGTGCCTTAATCGCTGGCGTTACCCGCGGTTGGCTGCGCGCCGTCGTCCTGCTCGCGATACCGGTACTGGGCGGCGTACACCTGTTGAACATCGATGCCGGTGTCGTCTGGCAGATGCAGTTTCTCGACTACACGCTCACTCCCTACCGCGTCGACAGGCTGAGCTTGCTGTTCGGCTATCTGTTTCACATCGCCACCTTTCTGGGCGTACTGTACGCCCTGCACGTGCGCGATACGCTGCAGCAGGTCAGCGCCATGCTTTACGCCGGCAGCGCGCTTGGCGCCGTGTTCGCCGGCGACTTCATCACCCTGTTCGTCTTCTGGGAACTACTCGCACTGACCTCGGTGTTTCTCATCTGGGCGCGGCGTACACCAGCGGCGCTGCAGGCCGGCTTACGCTATCTCATCATCCAGGTGCTGTCCGGGGTTCTGCTGCTGGCGGGCACCCTGGTGTACCTGCACGACGGTGGATCGCTGGCGTTCGAATACATCGGCCTTGGGAGCCTGGCGGGATGGCTGATCTTCCTGGCCTTCGGCATCAAGTGCGCCTTCCCGCTGCTGCACAACTGGCTCACCGACGCCTACCCGGAGGCAACCCCCACCGGCACGGTATTCCTGAGTGCCTTCACCACCAAGGTGGCGGTCTACGCGTTGGCGCGGGGGTTTCCGGGTACCGAATTGCTGGTCTATATCGGCGCCATTATGACCTGCTTCCCGATCTTCTTCGCGGTGATCGAGAACGACCTGCGGCGAGTGCTCGCCTATAGCCTGATCAACCAGGTCGGGTTCATGGTGGTGGGTATCGGCATCGGTACCGCCCTGGCGATCAACGGCGCGATAGCGCACGCCTTCAACGACGTGATCTTCAAGGGCCTGCTGTTCATGTCCATGGGCGCCGTGCTACACGTGACCGGGCGCATCAATGGCTCGGAGCTGGGCGGGCTTTACAAGACGATGCCCAAAACGGCCGCCTTGTGCATGGTGGGTGCCGCTTCCATCTCCGCCTTCCCGCTGTTCAGTGGCTTCGTCAGCAAGTCGATGGTCATGAGCGCAACACTGCAGGAAGGCTACACCATGGTCTGGCTGGCGCTGTTGTTTGCCTCTGCGGGTGTGTTTCACCA
>CBEULV010000224.1:0-2756 GCA_965544015.1 uncultured Gammaproteobacteria bacterium
CCCACCAATAGCAATGCAAAAAACATCCTGACCGTTGGCGCCGTCGATGACATAGCGGGCGGCTACACCTCGTTTCCCGGTGCGGTTGGCGTGGTGATGAGCAGCTTCAGCGGCTGGGGGCCCTCCGATGACGGCCGTATCAAGCCTGACCTGGTGGCCAACGGCATCGGCCTCTATTCACCGATCCCTAACCTGTTGGGTTTTGACTACTTTCCACTAGATGGCACCTCGATGTCCGCGCCGAATGTCACCGGCTCACTGCTATTGCTGCAGCAGCACTACCAGAACACTCACAGCGGCAGCTCCATGCGTGCAGCAACGCTCAAGGCACTGGCCATTCACAGCGCTGATGAAGCCGGGCCGGCTGACGGGCCTGACTACCAGAATGGGTGGGGGTTGCTGAACACGGAATCGGCCGCACGCGTCATTACTGAAGAGGGCGGCAGGCACAAGATTATCGAAACCACACTATCGGCAGTGTCCGGCTCCAGATATACCACCCAGATCAATGTCAATGAACCGGATGCCATCGTCAAGGCAACTCTAGTGTGGACAGATCCAGCCGGTACACCCGTGGATCCGCCTGTACTGGACCCTGCCACAAAAATGCTGGTCAATGACCTCGACCTGCGCATCCATGATTCTTCTGCCACACACCAGCCGTGGGTGTTAAACCCCGCAATACCATCCGACCCGGCAATTTTTGGCGACAACAACACAGACAATGTCGAGCAGGTCGTTATCAGCGTTGGAGGCCCGGGTGCTTACGTTGTCGAGGTCAGTCACAAGGGTACATTGCTCGACGATATTGATCAGAATTTCTCATTACTCATCAGTGTCGTTCCCCGGGCAGAGGAATTCACCACCGTGCTCGACTCTGTTAACTTCGATACCGGCCTGCCACCTGGCTGGACTATACCCAACGTAGTCAGTGGTGCGAAATGGAGCATCGTCGATCCGGTTGTCGCAGATGCACGTAAAGACAACTATACCGGCGGCACTGGAAAGTTCGCCTTCGTCAATAACAATGCACAGATCACCGACACAGAGCTGCGTTCACCAGACTACGATGTGTCTGCCTATGCCGCTGCTTTCCTGAAATTCAAGAGCCATTTTCGTTTTGGCCTGCTTGAAGTCCCCTCGGTCGATGTCAGTACAGACAGTGGTGCAAGCTGGACGACTGTCTGGTCACAAATCGGTCAGACAGATGCGGGTGCTAGCTCACACTTAATCAACCTGAGCAGTACGGTTTCCAGTGAAGCAACGCTGCAGATTCGCTTTCGATACAACACTCAGGGCCAGGCAGATGGCGATCTCTGGCAGGTTGATGATATCGAGCTAATTGCTACCACTGGCCTGGTGCCTACCGTTGACAGCTGCGGCAATGGATACAACCTTCCGCGGCAACAATGGCGGCTAATATCACTGCCCTGCGATCCAGGTGTAACGAACACGCCAATTGAACTATTCGGTGATGATATTTCAGGCACCTACGGTACAAACTGGCTGATGTATGAGTACGATGGAACAAACAAGCAGTATATCTCGCTGGCCGGGAATTCAGCCCTGTCTCAGGGTCTCGGTTACTGGCTATATTCTCTCAGTAAGGCAACACTGGATATCTCCGGAACCGACACACCGCTGGTGTTTAGCGCAGAATGCCCATCGCCGACCGGCGAATGTTTTGCAATCCCTTTGCAAAAACCGTCAGCTGCAGGCCTGGAGCAATACAACATGCTTGGCCACCCGCTGCCCTACCCGGTTAACTGGGCAGACGTGCGCATCGTCGCCAACGGCGACACGGACAGCCCCTTAAGCCCTTCAGAAGCACTGGCCAAGGGCTATCTCTCCAAGGTTGTGCACAAATATACAGGTAGTGCCTATGCCGCTTATGATGATGTCACTCCGGGCTATGAAGAAGGCGCGCTGGGTGCTTACGATGGTATCTGGGTGAAAGTTCTCGATGGCAGCCTCGGCACTGGCGACCTGTCCTTGCTGATCCCGCCTATCCGAGCCGCCGGGGTCATCACCACGGCTGTGCTGGAGAAACTGCAGCCTGTTTCTGTTGCGCTGGCCCCCGAGAAACCCCTCACACCCCTGGTGGCAGAAAATAAGTATCGATCCGCAAGCTGGCTGGACATCATCGTGCTGCTGGTCAACCAGGTAGCTGCCGCTCCATCGGATCACTGGAAGCAAAAACCACCGGGCCTGGCGAAACGTGATGCACACAGGAACAGTCATCGCAGTGCCATCAAAGCCAGCAAGGAGTGGTATGTTCGCCTCATTGTTGAGAACCCTGAAGAGGAACTCGCTGACCGGGGCAACGTACTGGGGCAGCTGGAAGATAGCCTGCTGGGCTATGATGAGCACGACCTGCCTGAATTGTCACCATTCAACCCACCCTACCTGACCATCCTCTTCCCGCACACGGACTGGGGCGAAGAGGCAGGTAACTACACCAGCAACTTCCATCCGCTTACTGATAAGAAAGACAGCGACGCATGGGCCTTTGAAGTGCACTCCGATGATCCGCAAAGAGTCATCACCCTTACCTGGGATGGCGAGGCGAATGTACTTGGCAAGTCGCAGTTGATCGACAACGAGACAGGCGCAATAGTCAAAGCAACGAAAAGCGGTGAATATAACTTTGCCATGAACGGTAAACGTCGCAGCTTTACCTGGACGTTTAACCATGAATCCGGCAATAAAAAATAATAACTGGCAAAAAATCAGAAGCGTCTTCCGCAGATGGGCAA
>CBEULV010000225.1:0-2742 GCA_965544015.1 uncultured Gammaproteobacteria bacterium
CTGGTGGTTTTCATGCCCGGTTCCCGGATAAGGAGAGAACGAATGAGCAATAAGGTGTGGGGTGTTTTATTGATGAGTGTTGCCATGCTGTTCAGTGGCAGTCTTTTCGCGGAAGGTTATGGCAAGCAGAAAGTGGTTTACCACATCAACTATGACGACCCCAAGCAGCAGGCCGGGGCCTTGCGTAATATCCAGAACCACATCAACGCAGTGGGTGCAGAGAACCTTGACCTGAAGGTCGTCATGCATGGCAAGGGCCTGTCCATGGTGCTGACACCGGATGCCGCGCCGGACACCAAGCTCAAGCAGGGTAATGCCACCGACGAGATCCAGGCCAAGATCGCCGGCCTCAAGGACCAGGGCATCGGTTTCCAGGTCTGTGCAAACACCCTGAAGGGCAAGAAGATCGATATGGAGAACCACCTCTATGATGTGGACAAGGCGGATATCGTTCCCAGCGGAGTCGCGGAACTGGCGCACCTGCAGAGCATGGGCTATGCCTACATAAAGCCCTGAAGTCTGGCGGGTGTATAAACAGAAAACCGGCTGGCATCCGCCAGCCGGTTTTTTTATGTAAAGACCATCGCGCCCCTGCAAGGCACTCCTACAGGTCTTTCTGGCTGTTGTAGGAGCGCCTTGCAGGCGCGATTACGGCTGTGTATTGAATCAGGGGCTGGGTTCCCGCCTGCGCGGGAACGACGGGTGTTGAGCAGGTGCAGAAACGGACGTTGTCCGCGAACCCGCGCCGGCGGTAAACCCGGTTCGCGCATACCTGCGCTCCTACCTCATTTAGATACACATGTAGGATCTCATCCGTGAATTAACCCCTCGCCGTCGTTCCCGCGCAGGCGGGAATCCAGCCGACAATCAGGCGACAATACCCACTGAGTTGTGCATGGTTTGGGGCTGGATCCCCGCTTTCGTGTGGATGACAAAGGTTGTAACGGTAAATAAATGAGGGTGCAGGCCATGTGTGCCCACGCCACCTGGCGTGACGGTAAGCGGATCTAATCCGCGATTATTTTAGGGATAAAATAATGTGGCATTTTACTGGGCGCAAAAAAGAACCCCGGCTATGCCGGGGTTCTTTTTCAAGCTTGTGTTTAATGCCTGCTCAGGCGCTGTCCGGGTTATCCAGCAGGGAATCCACCTTGATGTATCGCCAGCCGCCGTTCTGCAGTCGGTCAACGATATGGTCGAATGCCGTGTTATCCGTGCTGACACCGGCGATGATGGGCGGGTTGATACCCTTTTTGCGCAGCATGCGGATGGCGTTGGCACAGCCGATGAAATGCACGTTGTCATATCTCGAGAGCATCTCGATCATCTGCAGTTTGAGCGGGGAGACATCGTCGCGCATCATATCCAGCCCGCCTGCATGTGCGACCACGTCGACCTGGTATCCCTGTGAGCGGTGCTCCTGCAGGAATTTCTCCGCATAGAGCAGGGCGGCGGCGAATTGCTGCGGGTCTGACTCGCTGATGTGCAGAATCACGTTGTCACTGTCTGAATGCACCGGGCTGAACGAGGCGAGCAGTTCACCGGGGAAGCCCGGTTGCCCCTGAACGTACGGGTGGCTCAGCATGCCGGCGGCAAACATGACGACCAGTGCCGCAATCGACGCTGCGATGCTCGGCGAGAACAGCCTCCATGTGGCGAGCCGTGTTTTCCTGGCATGGGTCGAAGGGGCCTTGGTATGTCCGAAGCCTACTTTCATGAGGTCTTTCACGCGGTGCAACTGCTGCACCCGATCGCGTATACCCTGATCATTATCCATCGCCCTGATTACAGTTTCCGAATGGGCAGCGTCCAACATGCCATCGACAAACGATCCCAGTGTCTGATCATCCAGGCTGTATTCAGCGTTCTTCATGTTGCTTACTCCACCAAGTGCAAGATACTGTTTGCGGTCATTGCCCCGGAGGGCACGGCTTTCATTTTGGCCAGCAGGCCCTTTCTGGCCCGGTGCAGGCGGCTCATGACGGTGCCGATCGGTATTTCCAGTGCCTCGGCAACTTCACAGTAGGGCAGTCCGTCCAGGTCGACCAGCGAAATGACCTGTCGCTGTTCCGCAGGCAGCCTGCCAATGGCCTGGCGTACCTGCACTACAATTTCGAGTTTCTGGCAGTTGCTGAATGGTCCTGCTTCATCAGCCAGCAACTCCTCGTCCAGTGTTTCGTGTCCCTTGTTCTTCCTTATGCTGGCGTACCAGGCGTTTTTCAGGATCCGGTACAGCCACGAGTACAACCTGTTTTCGTCTTTCAGTTGCTTGCTCTTCAATATGCCGGTTTCGATGGTTTCCTGAACCAGGTCATCGGCAAGCATTTCATCGCCACACCACGCCAACGCAACGCGATACAGGCGGTCTCTTGAGTCGGCGATCCGCCTCCTCAGTGCCGGACCCCCGCACAACTTGTTTCTTATCATTTTGCCCCACCCCGATTATTAGTTAGATGTATTAGCTAACGATTTTATTCTCTTGAATTTGCGGTTCATGGTTTTGTTTTTTACCCGGCAGCCCCATAACGCCGGAATATTCACCGCTACACCAACCTTAAACAGGCTGGGGGTTAGCGTCAATCAATCGATGGAGATTCGCAGGGATAGCCAAGTGGCAGCCGCACAAATTATATATAAAACAGTAGCTAAACATACCTTATTTATCTCTTTTATTAGACGCTCATCAGCAGCAGTGTAATTCCCTTCATGAAGTTCCGCTAAGTCGTTGAATTAAAATGGACC
>CBEULV010000226.1:0-2740 GCA_965544015.1 uncultured Gammaproteobacteria bacterium
CTTCGCGCCAGTCCCGGCGGTCCTCCTGGCGGTCGGAGAGCCTGTCTCCCCTCTCTGAGGCATCATCCTGGCGCGACAGCTGGCGGTCTATCTGACGGGTCTCGGTCCGGGGCCTCTCAGTGCGTGCCCCCTGGTAGCTGCTGCGGCTGCTGTTACGCACACTGCCGAAACTGCCGGAGCGGCTGAAGTTGCTCCCGCCGGCGCGCCGACTACCGGACATACCAACTCCGCCACCCCGCCCACCACCGGAAAACCCGCGCGCCTCGGCATCAACCGGGTAAAAGACCGTGGGGGAAGCGGTCGCCAGGACAATAACCAGGCCGGCGAGGACTGACAGAGACTTGCTGAGTTTAATACGCGTCATGGGCCCTCTCCTCTCACTCGCTCCCGGCCGGGCCTGTTTCCCTGGCTGACAGGAACTCGATCTGGCTCGCGCCCTCGATATCGGCTGTGAAGATGTTGTCAGCGACAGATTCCAGCCCGTTCCAGTCCCGGAAAGTGGCGCTGAACTGCGGTGATGACGGCATCGTTTTGTAGGTAATCACCAGCTTCTTCGGTTTCGGCTGGTCGCCCGCCTCGACCCAGATCTGCCAGTCAATATATTTCTGGACGAAGGCGAGATGGTGGGTGCGAACGTTGTTTACGTTACCGGTACCAACATAGAATCCATACACGGCATCCTGGATCATGCCGGTATACGGGTCACTGTAGATAAGATCGGATACCGGCGGCAGGAACCCAAGCCGGTCATACAGGTGATCCAGTGTAGCATCGATGGTTCCCGGCACGGCCCGCTGCGCGTAGAGCTTGTGGTCGTCATCCAGCAAGGTGATCTGCTTTCCGTCATACCACAAACGCTTGTTTCCCAGATCACCCGTTGTTTCGGCATAGATCCTGTCGGGTCGCCGCACGGTGATTTTACTGTTGCGCGAGTACTGCAGTTTCTGTTCCGAGGGCAGTACGTCGTCGAAGGTAATCTCGCTGTTGAAGGTGAAGGCCTTGAGCGAATCAAGGTAGTCACCCATCGCCTTGAGTACCCGGTCTGCCTCCGGATCGATTATCGGTTGCAGATCCGGCGTCTGTCCGGGTGCTGATTTCTCCCCGGCAAGCACAGGTCCGCTCATTGCCAGCAGGCACATTAACAACAAATATACGAAATGCCCGCCTGGAAAAACTGAATTGGATAGCCGCTTCGACATAAATGACTCCTCGTCTGTTTCAGGTGCCAAACAACTGGAGTCTGATCCTGTTTGTCGGAAATCGTCGTCTGACTCCGGATTTCCACAACGAAGCCATCGCGCCGGGGACGGCCCTCCTACAGTGCCTGTTCGCAACCCCGCAGGAGCGGCCTCCTGGCCGCGATTGATCTCCAATACTCTTCATTATAGACAAGAAATAGTTATTGCCCTTTCGGCAAAGGCGGCAGTGTGTAACCTTCCCACCTGCCAGCATTGATATCCGGCGAAATCCATTTTTCTGCGACACTGGGCGGTTCAAGCACAGGGGTCAGGTCTGACATTCCAACACCTCCGATCTCCATCGGAAGGGGCCGCTACTTGTGTTGAACTGTCAGGCCTGGCCCTGTTTGTCCTATCGCAGCGTACAGGCGCCGAATGCCACAAACGCAACACCGTCACCGGAGGCGCTGAGCACCAGCTTGCCGCTGGTGTCATCGATGACCATCGACCAGGCGAGGCCATCCCGCACACCTTCGAGGCCATCATCGGCGCCCTGCAGGACCAGCTTGCCGTCCATGTGTTCACTGCGTTCAATGGCCGTTGTCCGCCCTGTCCCGGCCTCGGGTGTGGCGCTTATCACCTTGTTTGCAACATCGACCTGGAGAAAATCGGGTACATTGATGTCCCCCGGCATTACATCCAGACACTCGGCACCGGCATCACACTCGGTCACATGCTGGAGAGCGCAAAGCAGGGGCCTGCTGCCATCAAAGATTGCGGCGCTTGCTGACATAGCGCCGAAGACAAACACGACTGAAGCTGCGAGGTTAGCTGCTCTGTTCATGATCATTCCCTCCCCTCACTTGACGGTATAGCCACGGCCTTCCAGACAGGCGGCATAGGCACGGTTATAGTTATTGCGTTGACTGGCATACTCACTCGCCTGCTGCTGCTCCCACTGCGCCCGTTCCTGTTCGGCGCTGACATTTTGCCGCCGCTGACGCATGCCGCCCAGCAGCCCACCGATCGCCGCGCCTTTCGCTGCATCGTCGGAATCACCGGCAATGGCACCGATCGCCGCTCCGCCCAGCGCACCCCTCGCAACACCACCTCTGCGCTGCCCTGTACTCGGTGCCGGCGAGCTTGCCCTGGGCACGGCCATGGGGTCAAAACCGGTATCCCGCTTTGCCCATTGGTAACATTCATATTCGTCCTTGTTCTGCTGTTCCGCGCTCTGCCCTTTTGCAGGATAAATATAGAGGTCCTGCGCCAGGACCGGGCCGGTCGCCAGCATCATCGACAGGCAAATGGCAGATATTTTTCTAAGTTGGTGCATTGCGGCTATCCTCCGATATCAAATAATGAAGCAGTTACCCATAACAACCAGCCTGCTATTCACAACAGACGCCCCTGCGCATCTGCCGACAGCCTGCTTTTCAGGGCGGCATCCATGCACGGGAATCCCGGTCACAGCCAATTTACCAACTTAAGTATGATGAGTTACCATTTCTTTCTCATTGACTATAGTCAATATTATCATTCGTCAGTAACCCTCTAATCAT
>CBEULV010000227.1:0-2681 GCA_965544015.1 uncultured Gammaproteobacteria bacterium
CGTGGGCCGCGCCCTTGTAGGCGCCCAGGTTGTCGAAGTACCACATCTCGAAGTAGTCACGCTCAATGGGCGAAACATTGTAGAAGGCCGATGCCTGCCCCTCGAAAAAACCGACCCGTGCCCGTGGCCAGATGCTATCCAGCCAGTCGGCAGGATAAAGTGGGCGTTCGCCGGCGGCCGGATAGAGCAGGTCCTTTGAACGCAAACCTTTCAGAACGGCTTCAGCGCTATACAGTTTTTTCCAGGCCTGTTTGCGCTCCGCATCCAGCCCGGCCAGCTGTTGCCTTGACCAGTCCGCCTCGTGACAGTCGCTGCACAATGCCACCCACCGTTCACGTTTGACCTTGTTTCCGGAGGTCAGGGGATTGATTTGCCTGATACCGAATTTCCAGATCGACTTGTCGGCCACCTGGTGATTGCCATCGCTCATATGACAGTAGGCGCAGGTGGGCCCCTTGTAATTACCCTTGCGTAACGGCTTCGACCAGTCCCATTCCTTGCCTTCGGCCAGATACAGCTGGCCATGGGCCGAGGCAAAATAGGTTTCATCATCCGGATGCGGCGGTCCGCTGTGACAGGTAATACACGCCTCGGGACGGCGTGCCTCGGCGGCACTGAAACGGTGACGGGTATGGCAGGAGTCGCACTTGCTGGCCACCGAATGACATTGCAGACAGGCGGTCACTTCCGCCTTGGGTTTGTCCACGAAATGTTTTGCATCCAGTGCCCGTTCCATGGCCAGTGCATGACTGGGAAAGCCGTAACGCTTTTCATCCTTGAGCTGGGCATGCTGTGTCGTATGGCAAGTCCCACACACGTCAGGTGTCGGCAGGTACAGTGCCTGGTGATCGTTACCGTGACAGGCGGAGCAGTAGACCGTAGCTTTTTCGTTGCCGGGGTTTGAATGACGACTCGTCTGCCAGTCCTTGACAATACCGGGTGTCACCGCTTCATGACAGGCGAGGCACTGTTCACCTTCAAACTCACCAACCACAGAATCTGTCGATTCATAGAAGTCATCCGGGTTCCAGTAGGCAAACACGGCATCCGGCAGCCATTGCCTGGAATAAAGCCCGGCGCCGCTGCCGCCCTTGCTCCAGTCCACGTATAGAAACCCGGCGGATACTGCGATAAGCGCAACAATCAGCGGAATCCAGACATAACGGACCCGCCTTCGGCTCATTTCCTGTTGCGCCACCAGCGCACAAACCCGAGTAGCAGGATGACTATCACCCCGGCCCAGATCACCCACACCCAGTCACTGTCACCACCCTCGCGGGTAGCGGCTATCACCTGTTCGACATCTTCAGACAGCATCATGTGGTCTTTTGTGTGATGGGCCCAGGTGGCTTGACTCAACAACAGCCAGGACAGCATAGTAAACCTGTTCATTGCACACTTCTCGCGGCCACAAGCCGGGGCTCAGGCTTCTTTGCGGGCGGCCTTAACAAGGATATTATCGATTCCTGCGCAGACCGTGTTGGACGGAAGCTTTCGAGGATGCCGTGCGCCGCCTGCCGTCCAGCTGCAATGGCGGTCACCACCAGGTCAGGGCCATTAGTGTTATCGCCCCCCGCATAAATCTTTGCATTGGAAGTTCTGCCGTTTCCATCCACGCGGATGATGCCCTGTTCATCGGTTTGAACATCGAAACGGCCCAACCAGGCAGGTGGCCACGGAAGCTGGCCCACGGCAAGGATAACCACATCACAGGCGATGGTCTCCTGCCCGCCATCGGGTGTATCAAAGCGCACACCGGTAACGACCTCATCACCCAGCACATGTATCGGCGCACTCTCCACACGAAAGAACACACCTTCCTCAAAGGCCGCTTGCTTTTCCTTCGGCGCAGCGCGCATGACCTGCTCTTCCCCTCGATAGGCTACGGTCACCTCGCTAGCACCCTGGCGCACGGCAGAACGGGCACAGTCCATGGCAGTGTCACCACCGCCGATCACCAGCACTTGTTTATCCGCCATTACTGCACGTTCGGTGTCGCGATTAACCTGTTGCATGTAGATCAGTGCATCCGTGACGCCTGTCAGTTGCTGACCGGGCAATTGCAAATCACGCGAGGTCTGGGTGCCGGTGCCCAGAAATATTGCATCGTGGGTGCTCAGCAGTTCCTGCAGCAGCGCTTCACCCACCTCCACGCCCAGCCGGAAATGAACCCCCTGTTGTTCCAGCAGCTGATGACGCCTTACCAGTAATGCCTTATCCAGCTTGAAGGGCGGCACGCCGCTGGCGAGCAGCCCACCAATGACCGGTTGTTTATCAAATACCGTGGCTTCACAGCCCGCCTTGTTCAACTGGTCGGCGCAGGCCAAACCTGCAGGTCCGGCACCAATAATGGCAATCTGCTTGCCGTTACGCCGGATAGCATATTGTGGCTGCCAGCCCTGTTTGAATGCGGCATCCGTCAGATAGCGCTCGATCGCACCGATAGTGACCGCGCCATCCGGCTCTTTGGCCTTGGTGCAGGAACCTTCACACAGCCGATGCTGCGGACACAGGCTGCCACAGACCTCCGGCAGATTGCTGGTGGTATGGCTGATTTCTGCAGCGGTCTCGATATTGCCGGCGGCCACGGCCTCCAGCCATTCAGGAATACGGTTGGACAAGGGGCAGGCATTGCTGCAACCGGGTACACCGCAATCGAGGCAGCGTGCTGCCTGCGCCTG
>CBEULV010000228.1:0-2677 GCA_965544015.1 uncultured Gammaproteobacteria bacterium
ACTTCCTGCAGCCCGGTTGCACTCTTGAAAGTGACGATACCCGAGAACGAGATATGGAAGTTCAGCTCCATAGCCTGTTGCGCCATCTCCCAGTCACCGGTAAAGCAATGCATGACGCCGCCAACCTCGGCGGCGCCCTGCTCGGCCATGATGGCGAGCGTATCCTCTTTCGCATCACGCGAATGAATAATGATCGGCTTGCCGGCCTGAATCGCGGCGGCGATGTGACGGCGGAAACGGTCGCGTTGCCAATCAAGGTCACCCTCGCTGCGGAAGTAATCGAGCCCGGTCTCACCGATAGCGACGATCCTGGGATGTCTGGCGAGTTCGACCAGCTCCTCGATGTTTGGCTCGTGACCGCCCCGTTCGTTCGGGTGCAACCCAACCGAGGCGGTGACGTTATCGTGCGCCTCGGCAATCTTCAGCATGGCGGGATAATCTTCCATGTTGATCGAGACACACAGGAAGTGGCCTACATCATTTTCAGCAGCGGCGTCGAGCACGCCGTCGATGGTGCCGCCAAACGGCGCAAGGTCGAGCATGTCGAGATGGCAGTGGGAATCGACCAGCATTGTGAGGGTGCCTTCAGTTGGAATCAGGCAGAATGATAGTGTGTTTGGAGGTTTGTGAAAACCGTTGAGAGGTGTGGATGATTAGGGACCGTATCGACGGGACGACGGATATTTATATATCGACCAGCAAATCCTTCGTCGTCCCCGCGAAGGCGGGGACCCAGCGCTGATCAATATGCAGGTGCGGTGGTTTTATGAAGACGGTAGTGACAGGGATGTTCGCGGACATCGTCCGCTCCTACATGGTGTGCGTGGGGCGTTCGCTTTCCAGTGCGCCGGCAAGATAGCCTTCGACCTTGTTGCGGGCATGCCCGTCATCCTGACTGCTGAACTGTACACCGATGCCGGCGGCACGGTTACCCTGCGCTCCGGCCGGGGTTACCCACACGATTTTTCCCGCGACCGGAATCTTTTCCGTATCATCCATCAGCGTGAGCAGCATGAACACTTCCTCACCGAGGCGGTAGTCCTTCTTGGTGGGGACGAACAGGCCACCGCCCTTGATGAACGGCATGTAGGCTGCGTACAGCGCACTCTTGTCCTTGATGGTGAGTGACAGAATACCCTGCCGTGGTGCTCCAGTGCCTGTGCTCATAACTATCCCCTGTGGTTTATTCCTGTGCCGCCCATGCCAGCAGGATATCCTCGGTCATGAGCTGGCGGTTCAGAATCCCGTCCGTAATACGCAATGTGCGGTTGATATGCTCAAGCTGCCGGAACAGCACACGGCTGTCGAGCCGGCGCGCCATTACCGCAAGCGCATCGCGCAGATCCACACTGCGTATCCTGTCGGTCTGTCCCGTCATGCCGATGCGTAGCAGGTCCATCAGCCAGTCACGTAGCCAGTGGATCGGCTGCAGGCTCTCGTCCTTGCACCAGGCCGTGGCCAGGACAAGCGGATCGACCTTGCCTTCCAGCACCTGCACCAGCGCCTGAAACTGCTCACGGCGGGCCTCGACTACCCTGGCCCGCGCCAGCCGCAGGGCCTCCAGCGGTGCACCGTTGGCCAGGTGCAGGTAAAGACCGGCATCCTGCCCATCTTCCAGCTGATCCGCCAGCCAGGCCTCTCCCGAGGCCGGCTCCGGGGCCGTGATACGCAACTGCTGACAGCGACTGCGGATCGTGGCCGGCAGACGTGCCGGACGGGTACAAACCAGTACCAATACCGTGTTATCGGACGGTTCTTCCAGGGTCTTTAACAGGCTGTTGGCGGCATTCAGATTCATCGCCTCGGCAGGCGCCAGCACGGTGACCTTATAGCCACCCCGGTGGCTGGCAAGCACCAGTTTCTCCCCCAGCTCACGGATTGCGTCGACCTTGATGACGCTGGAATCCTCCTCCGGTCGGACACTGAAATAATCCGGGTGGAAACCGGTCTGGAACTGTATGCAGCCGGGACACTGCCCACAGGGTGCATGGTCCGGGGTACGGTTCTCGCACAGCAGCAGCTGCACGATCGCCTCGGCAAACGCCATCTTGCCCATGCCCGGCTGGCCACTCAGCAGCAGGGCGTGTGGCACTCGGTCACGACTGAGCATCTCGCCTATAGAGGCGAGATACGGTTCCAGCCAGGGATACAGCGCGGTCATGGTTGTGAAGTGTTCCTCGGAAGCGAATGTGCGGTACAAGAATAAAACATACCAATTATGCCGGATGTCAGATAGAGACGCATCTCAGGGTAAGGTGCACATCATTCGCACCTGCGTGTCGATCAGGGCTGGGTCCCCGCCTGCGCGGGGAAGACAAGGATTTTATCAGTGGAGGAGCAGATCGCACATCCACAATCTTTAATCTTTTATAAGGTCTCGCCACAGAGCACACAGAGCACACAGAGATAATAACTATTACGTCGTTCCCGCGCAGGCGGGAACCCAGCCTTAATAATGTTGGAGCACTTCTACTTACCCACCTCACTAATAGCGACATTGGTCATCTTGTCGAGTGCGCCCGTCATCTTGTTAACGATTTCACTCCGATCCGCGATGCCGTGCCGGTCGGCAATGTATTGCGGATCGTTATAGGTCAGCCAGACCTGGCCGTCGGCATCCTTCCAGGCCAGCGCCTTCATGGGCAGATCGATGCCGGCGGTTTGTCGGCTGGTAAAG
>CBEULV010000229.1:0-2676 GCA_965544015.1 uncultured Gammaproteobacteria bacterium
CATGCATCAACTCTCTTGCACATGTTCCTGAATATACTCCAGCGCCCGGTCGATACGGCGCAGACAGGCCTCGCGTCCGACCAGGTGCAGGGTGACATCGATACCGGGTGATGCAGCCCGCCCGACCACTGCAACCCGCAGCGGCTGCGCAACCTTACCGAGCTTCAGATCGAGCCGCATGGCCACATCCTTGACCAGCTGATGCAGTCCCTCCGGCTCCCATTCCGAAATCCCGGCCAGCGCACTGCGCAGATGCTCCAGTGGCCCACGGGCAACCGCCTTGAGGTGTTTTTTTGCGGCGGCGGGTTCGAAGTCATCGTAGTCCTGGTAGAAAAAGGCGCTGATTTCGGCCATCTCCACCAGTGTCCTGGCCCGTTCCTGCTGCGCGGCCACGACTGCGACCAGGTCAGGCCCGGAAGCCGGGTCAATTCCGAGCTCACCCATGTGCGGACTGAGCAAACGGGCAATCCTGACCGGGTCATCCTGCTTGATGTAATGCTGGTTCAGCCACAACAGCTTTTCGGTGTTGAAAGCAGATGCCGCCCTGTTGACATTACTGATATCGAATAACTCGACCATCTCGTCCAGGCTGAATATTTCCTGATCGCCGTGCGACCAGCCCAGCCGCACCAGGTAGTTGAGCAGTGCTTCCGGCAGAATCCCCTGGTTACGGTACTCCATCACGCTCACTGCACCGTGTCGCTTGGACAGACGTGATCCGTCATCGCCAAGAATCATCGGCACATGGGCATAGTGTGGCGGCTCTGCACCGAGTGCCGTGAGGATATTTATCTGGCGCGGCGTGTTATTCAGATGATCATCACCACGTATGACGTTGGTAACGCCCATATCCAGATCATCAACCACAACAGTGAGATTGTAGGTCGGCGAACCATCGGTGCGCCGGATGATCAGGTCATCCAGCTCATTATTACTGAACACCACCCGCCCTTGCACCAGGTCTTCAACAATGACGCTGCCATCCCGGGGATTGCTGAAACGCACCACATGCGGTTCGTCGGCCGTAATCGAACCGCCCCTGCAGTGCCCGTCATAACGCGGCTTCTCCTTGAGCCGCATCTGCTTCTCACGCAAGGTCTCGATGCGCTCCTTTGAACAGCTACAACGGTACGCCTGTCCCCTGACCAGCAGATCTTCAATCACCTCGTTATAACGATCAAAGCGGTGTGTCTGGTAGAACGGACCTTCATCATATTCAAGCCCAAGCCAGGTCATCCCTTCCAGGATGGCATTGATGGATTCCTGAGTGGAACGCTCCAGGTCTGTGTCCTCGATGCGCAGCACGAATTTTCCTCCATGCTTGCGTGCATGCAGCCAGGAAAATAACGCAGTTCGTGCCCCGCCAACATGCAGATAACCCGTGGGACTGGGAGCAAATCGTGTTTTTACAGTCATTTATGGAAGTCTTTTCCAGAGAAAGTGCTGGATTATATACGCACATGCCGGCATGAATACAGGGTTGAAGATACCGGCCCGGGCCACCCGCGGGCCTTAGCTCGTCGGGCCAGATACCAGCGCCGGGTTATTGATGGCCACGAAACGGCTGGTGAGATCGCGAATCTTATCCAACGACACCGGCTTGGCGAGAAATGCCCTGACACCCAACTGGCTACACTCATGCTCGATATCGGCTGTCGCATCACCGGTAATTACCGCGATCGGCGCTCGCTCCTCTGGTTCGGTGAAATCGTAATAGCGTCTGATAATCTCTACGCCAGACATGCCAGGCATCTGCATATCGAACACCAGCAGATCATATTTTTCATGCTGCAATTTCTCTAGTGCGATTGCACCGGTCTCGGCAAATTCCACATTCACGCCGAGAAAGCGGAACATGGTGTTATAGACATAGCAATTGATATCACTGTCTTCTACCACCAGCACATTAGCACTCGCCGCAACCGGACGGCGTCTCGACTCCTCCACTGCTGCCGTATTTGTATGCAATTTGGCAAGCTGTTCCGCGCTCGGTTGCATCAGCGGAATCGTGAACCAGAAACGACTGCCTGCACCATAGCGGCTGGAGAGACCAATCTCGCCACCCATCAACTCTACCAGATTCCTGGCAATCGCCGTTCCAAGCCCGGTTCCAGCATAGCGACGCTGCGCCGAGTCATCGGCCTGTTTGAACCGCTCGAAAATACGTGCCTGGAATTCCTCGCTGATACCCTGACCGGTATCGGCAACCTCAAACCGGATCAACTGATCATCATCAATACCGGCAACAATTGTGGCTGATACATGAATATGGCCCTCATCTGTGAACTTGACAGCGTTACCTACCAGGTTCACCAGCACCTGCCGCAGACGCTGTGCGTCGCCGACAATATACTGCGGCACCCCGTCATCTACACACGTGACATAACTTACGCCCTTCTTGAGAGTCTGCAGGGAAAACATGCCTCCCACCAACTCAAGCAGCGCAGGCAAATCAATCACATTTCTTCTGATCCGGACATGCCCGGACTCAATACGGGAAAAGTCCAGCACACCCTCGACCAGGTCCATCAGGCTGTCCGATGCCTCCTTGATACGGTCGACCATCTCACGCCGCTCAGCAGCGTCGTGCACCTTGTTCATCATGCTGCTGAACCCGACAATGGCGTTCAGCGGCGTCCTGATTTCATGACTGACATTGGCTATGAAACGGGACTT
>CBEULV010000230.1:0-2646 GCA_965544015.1 uncultured Gammaproteobacteria bacterium
GAGTGCGGCATAAAATAGGTTTCTATAGTCCATTAGTTCGCTCCGTAAATATTATTCCACAGCAATCTTGTGCTGCTGGTTTTATCGAATTGTAATTCTTGCAACTCTGCCAGCCAGTCCGGGTTTATATTTTGTTATTCAGTGACCCTTTCCTGCGCTTGCAATAAAAGCTCTTCAATTCGGTCTATAACATTGCACAAACAATGCCAGATCAGGAAGATATAAAGAATACATGGAGTTGTATTTCACCGGACAGGGTGCGCCCTGTCTTGATGGAAGAAATTCCGACAGGCCGGGCCCGTGCAGATTTTGCATTGAATTTGTAAATAGCAATAGAAACAGGTTGTTATGGTGCTATTATCGACAGAGGGCACTTGTCAGAAATACCGACATCATTTGGCGGTTATTTCCGCCAGCCAAGTGCTGATAAAGCGTCGCAGAGGCTGCTTACACACAGACATGACAGGTATTAACCAGACAGAAAGCAGGGTTGTTGAGCAAAGCCTGGCCGGGCTGATTGCGGGGCGCCCCGAGGCCGAGCAGGCACTACTCAACCGGGCGGTGCAGATGGCCCGGGATGCCCACCATGGTCAGCGGCGTGTTTCCGGCGAGGCATATTTTCTGCACTTGCTGGCGGTTGCCGAGATCCTGAAGACCCTTAACCTGGACGCGGATACGATAGCGGCTGCCATTCTGCATGACGTGGTCGAGGATACGGATGTCACGCTGGCTGACGTTCGTGCCGAATTTGGTGCGGACATTGCGCGCATGGTGGACGGTGTGACCAAGATGGAACGGATTGGTGACTTTCAGCAGACCGGGCTGGACAGCAGGGACCATCACCAGGCCGAAAGCCTGCGCAAGCTGTTGCTGGCCATGGCCGAGGATGTGCGCGTGGTGCTCATCAAGCTGGCGGACCGGCTGCACAATATGCGCACGCTGAGCCACCTCGACCCCGCCCGGCAACGACGCATCGCGCAGGAGACCCTGGATATCTATGCCCCGCTGGCCAACCGTCTCGGTATCTGGCAGATCAAGTGGGAGCTGGAGGACCTGGCGCTGCGTTACCTGGAGCCGGAGGACTATCAGTCGCTGGCCACGCAACTGGCCGAAAGTCGCGAGGATCGCGAGCAATACATCCGCCGTGTCATTGACATCCTGCAGGCCGAAATGGAAAAGGCCGGCATCAAGGCGGCCATTAGCGGGCGACCAAAGCACATCAACAGCATCTGGCGCAAAATGCAGCGCAAGCAACTGGATTTCGACCAGATCTTCGACATGCGCGCGGTGCGCATCCTGGTCGACACCGACAAGGATTGCTATGCGGCGCTGGGCGTGGTGCACGGGCTGTGGCGACATATCCCGAAGGAGTTCGACGACTACATCGCCAATCCCAAGGAAAACCTGTATCGCTCACTGCACACCGCGGTGGTCGGTCCCGAGGGGCGCAACCTGGAGGTGCAGATACGTACCCACGAAATGGACCGGCACGCGGAACTGGGTGTGGCGGCGCACTGGCGTTACAAGGAAGGCGGCGGTTTCGATGCCGGTTATGAAGAAAAAATTGCCTGGTTGCGCCAGCTGCTGGAATGGCGCGAGGAAGAGCGCACTGCCAACGATTTTGTCGACCGTTTCAAATCAGAAGCCTTCCAGGAGCGGGTATACGTGCTGACGCCGCAGGGGCGGATTGTCGACCTGCCTGCCGGCGCCACGCCGCTGGATTTTGCCTACGCAGTGCACACAGAGGTAGGTCACCGCTGTCGTGGCGCCAAGGTGGACGGGCGCATGGTGCCGCTCACCTACCAGCTGAAAAACGGGCAGCAGATCGAGGTGCTCACGGCAAAGCAGGGCAGGCCCAGCCGTGACTGGCTGAACACCCACCAGGGATACCTGGCTACCTCGCGGGCAAAATCCAGGGTGCGTGCCTGGTTCAAGCACCAGGACTATGAACTCAACGTCAGCGCCGGACGGGGTATCCTGGATCGGGAACTCCACCGCCTGGGTGTGAGCGGACTGTCCGTCGAAAAGCTGTCCGGCCGCCTTGGTTTAAAGCACGTGGATGACCTGCTGGCCGCACTCGGCAGCGGCGATACCACTACTGCCCAGCTTGCCCGCGCCGTCAATGACCTGGTGCCACATGAAGAGGTGCTGCGTCCGCGCAGGTCGCGCGCTACTGCCAGGCGACGCGCGGCCAGTGACGGTGGCTTCAAGATCCAGGGTGTCGGCAACCTGCTCACCACGACGGCACGTTGTTGCAAGCCGGTTCCGAATGACCCGATTGTCGGCTACATCACACGCGGTCGTGGTGTGTCGATCCATCGTCAGGACTGCGGCAATATTCTCCGGTTGCAGGGTGAGGACCGTGCCCGGCTGATCGAGGTGAACTGGGGCGAGCAGACCGAGGAAGGCTACCAGGTGGATATTGCCGTGGAGGCCTATGACCGGTCAGGCCTGTTGCGTGATATCACCGCGGTCTTGGCAAACGAGAAGATCAATCTAACCAGCGTGCACACCGCCACGGATGATCGGGACGAGATTGCGCGCATGAAGCTGACACTGGAGATTGCCGATATCAGCCAGTTGAGCCGGGTGCTTACCCGGATCGGCCAGTTACAAAATGTGATCAGCGCCAGGAGGAAATCCTGA
>CBEULV010000231.1:0-2639 GCA_965544015.1 uncultured Gammaproteobacteria bacterium
ACTAGTCGAATTAAAAGAGAATTCCTTCTCCCTCCGGGAGAAGGCTAGGATGAGGGGATAAAATTAGGCAGTTATCCTGTTCTATCCCATCTCCCCAACCCTCTCGGCAACTGCTCCATGCGTTGCTCTACCTCCTGCATCCATGCAGTCGTCCCGGTGGGAGAGGGAGTTCATGTACAACATGCCGCCCGTTTTCAGTGCAGGCTTGATGGTACAGGCACCCGACGAGTTAGCACGCGATCAGCTGTGTACATTTGGGCGCGGATTGGTCACGGGTAGGTCCTGTCGACATGGTCTTCACCATGGCAACTCAGTGAACAGCTTCCCGTGAATGTGCCCAGATCCATGAACTCAAGCTGACTCGCTGAATTCGGCGAGACGATATTGATATCGAAATTGATGAGGTGGGTGTTGTTGATATCGCCATGGGGGTCGTGACAGGTGGAGCAGGGGGTATTACCCATACCCATCATCATCATTCCTGGGCCAACATGAATGCTGTGCGGAAATCCGCTGGGATTACTTACATCCAGGATGCTGCTGCGATTATGACACTTGTAACACAGGGCATACTCGAATGAACTCTCCACGGTATTATCCGCCGTTGTGTAGTTGCTCTCCAGGATGTGTTTGTTTATAGACCCGTGCGGTCCCTTCGGCCCGATCCCGCCGGTCGCAGGATTATCATCGCTGTTGTGACAGTCCGTACAGTAGATAATGCTGCTGACGGTATAGGGTGAAAGCAGGCTGGGCACATCCGGGTTTTGTCCGATGCCTTCCACCGGGTGGTAGGACGGATTGATGATATCAAATTCCAGCCGCGTATTGAGCTGCTGGTTCTGTCGGGTGATCTCGCTAAAAGACAACGCATTGTTGTCTGCATGACACTTGAAGCACACCTCGTAGAGATAGGCAGATTCCTTTAACGGTGTATTAGAGGCGCTGATACCCGTCACTCCGAGCAGCGCTCCGGGCACATCGGGGGCATTCGCTGTGCTGTTGTTGGCGCGGTGCGGGTTGTGACAGTCGACGCATTCCACATGCGGGGTCACAAGGGCCGTAAAATCCTCGGCGGCATCATGGATGCCGGTAAAGTCCTGGACGCCATGACGGTACTGCTTTATGAGTTGCGCCTCAATATCCGTCGCGGCCACATTGCCGTTGTGGCACACCAGGCAGTTATCCTCCTCGATGGCGTAATTAAGCAGCCGGGCGTGGCCGCCGGCGGAATGCGGCTGGTGACAGTTTTCGCAGGCGTTTTCATCCACCTGGGTATAACCCGTATGCGGCCAGGGGTCGGTGCCTGCGCCATTCCATGTTGCCAGGGAATCGGCATGGGCGCTGAGATCCCAGTCGGTGCGGTCATGGCAGGCAATGCATAACGAGGAAAAACTGTTTTCCATCACCAGGAACTTGCCATAGGTATCGTCGTGCGGATCATGACATGCGGTACATTGCAGCATACCCGTCTTATCCAGCTTGACCTCCTGTGGCAGGGTCGAGGGTTCAACGAGCTCCCCGTTGGCAGCGGCGAGGGCGCTGTCATACAACAGGGATACCGGATGGTCGTCGGAGATGTCCGTGCCCAGTCTGGACGGTCCTTCCGGGAGAAAGCGGATACCCCCTGCAAACGGGATAATTCCCGGCCGTGACAACACGGCACCCAGCGCAATGGTGCCGTCATGGCAACTCAGGCACATTTTAGAGGCGCCAGTGGGCTGCCCAACGGTTGCATACAGGGTGGAGCTCTCATAGGTCGTGTAGTTGACTGTGGTATCCGCCCGATTCCAGAGATAGGGTACATCCCTGCGGGCGTTATGCGGCGTATGACAGAAAATACAGATTCGGTCTTCGTTGACTGCTTTTATCGGCCCGGGCCCGGACACGGAAAGATTATGTTTGGTATCCATAATGCCTGCCGCCCAGGACAAACTTGCAACAGACATCAGGACTGTTGCAAGCACGGCGCAAAACAAGCGATTGACACTCATGGTTGCTGCACCTCTGCTTTCAGGTACTGAAATACCTGCACCCTCTTGTTATGTGAATCCGACACATAAATTCGGTCATGGTCATCAATAAAGAGGGCATTCGGAAGCCAGAACTCGCCCCGGTTGCTACCCGGGCTGCCGAAGGCCAGTAGCAAGCGGCCGTCGCTGTCGAATATCTGGACGTTATCAAACAAGGCATCAACGACATAGATATGACCCTCACTGTCCGTCGCAATGCCTTTTGGTCGCGAGAAATTACCGGGACCATCCCCGGCCGTGCCAAAGCGCTTGCTAAAAACCTGCCCCGGACTAAGCACCTGGACCCGGTAATTGAGTGAATCGGTAATATATACCCAGCCGTCTTTTGTCGCTGTGATGTTGGTCGGATAGTGGAATCCCTCCGTTTCCTCGCTCTCTTTGCCGACGACACGCTTGATACTCAGGCTCTGTTCATCAAACACCAGCAGGCGTGAAGCAGGCGTGTCCAGCACCAGTAACTCACCGGTATGGTTGTTGACCGCCAGTCCTGTTGGCCGCTCAAACTGCCCCTGGCCAATGCTCTGTTGATATTTCCTGCCGTGTTCGGTGAACACATGGACCCGGTTCGAGCCTGAATCGGAGACGTAAATTCGTCCATTTGAACCCAGT
>CBEULV010000232.1:0-2638 GCA_965544015.1 uncultured Gammaproteobacteria bacterium
GCGATGTCGGCGATAGTGTGGGTGATTGCACCCGAGACCCGATCATAGGCTACCGGGACGGTGGCATAGCCTGTCGAAACGGCAATTAGCTTGTCGGCCCATTCCTTGGTTATGGCGCCATGTGCCTCGTAAACCTTTGCGTTCGGGTCGTTGAGATCGAGCAGGGTGTCGACCGTGTCGCCGGCATCGATATTGCCGTCACCATTGACGTCGAAGCCCAGGGCGAGTGGGCCGTAGGCGCCGTCCTCGCGAATTGTGGCATCTGCAGCATCCTTCCAGACGATACTTAGCCACATGCGCCGGCCCTCGGGGTAGCCCGAGATCAGTTTATGGCCGGTCAGGTTCACGACCTTGAGGGTGTTGCCGGTGACTTCCAGCGAAGCGGCATTTTCGAGGTTGGCTTGCGCGCGCAAGGCGCCTGCGTTCATGCCGGCGATCTCGGCACTGCTCAGGCTGCCGCCAAGCAGCAGGGTGCCCGCGGTGTCCATGTACTGCATGACCTGCGGCATCCAGTAGTTGCCGCCGGTGAGATCATGGCCAGGCATGTCCGTGCGTGACTGTACGCCCGCCTTGTTGCAGCCCAGTGCCGAAGTTGGTGCCATGTGGCAGGTCTGGCAGCTGAAGTAGCGGGCCGTGCCATCGGCGTAGTTGCCGCCGGTGCCGGCCACCATTGCAGCATCGTATGCGGCCCCGATTGCACCTGCCTGCAGGTCTGCCGGCAGGCTGAGATAGTCGGAGACCAGCGTCTGCGAGAGCAGGCTGGCCTTGTACTCGCTGAAAGTGCGCTCGACTACACCGTACTTATACGGCGGGTTGTTGAAGGCGGCCTTGTCTTCGATGTTGCGCGGAGTCAACGGAGAGTCGATTTCGCCGTCGAAGGTGCCGGGGGCCAGCGGTAACTGTGCGCCATTGTTCGGTGCGAGGTCGCCGACCACCGGGTTGGATACATCGTGGCAGGAGCCGCAGAAATCGACCGAGCGGTGAAACAGCGACTGGTCCCACTGGTGCTTGGGCTCGGTTTCACCCGAGACATAGTTATATGGCCCCAGCTTGGCGCTGGCGGCCGACAGGGAAAGCTGTGCGCTGCCATAATATCCTTCGACTGGCGTGCCGCCGTCGTTGGCGACAAAGGGCGGGGTCTGTACGCCGAGGTGTTCGGAATCATCGGGGTTGGTCATTGTGTGGCAGACGTCGCAGCCGACGGCGTCGGCTGCATCG
Source organism: uncultured Gammaproteobacteria bacterium (assembly GCA_965544015.1). Taxonomy (GTDB): domain Bacteria; phylum Pseudomonadota; class Gammaproteobacteria; order UBA9214; family UBA9214; genus UBA9214. Next base: position 1,219 of record CBEULV010000232.1, read on the forward strand.
GCATCGGTCAGCGCCGATGCGTCGGTCGGGGTCGAGTGACCGGCCTGCCAGCCGGCCATGGTGTGACAGCGGATACACAGGTCGCCGGAACCGTCGAAATCCTGCTCGGCGATCGCCACCGTCGCCCAGTAGATCGGGTCGCGCCCGGCGTGCGCCATCATGCTGCCGCGCCAGTCGTGTGCGATCGTTACCGGGTCAGTCGGATCGTCATCCTGGTGACAGTTGTCACACCGGCCGACCGACTCGAGGTTGCCGGCCTGGCCCGGTTGCGAGCCTGGCATTCGCACTTCCATCGGTACGATGGTTGCTGCCCAGACGTATGTACACAGGCCTAGCAAGCCGTACAGCAGCACGGCGATGGAGAGAAATTTTTGGTCGTGACGCATGTATGTTCGGTGCCCCATCCGGTGGTTATTGGTCTTATATTTAAAATCATTACAGAACCGGGGCGCGGAGTAATTGATTCAGGTCAATCCTGATTAAGGGGGCGGGCAGGTTGCTGTTTCCCGGGTAACAAAAAACCGGCCGAAGCCGGTTTTTTGCGTCCTTTCTTATCCACTACTACGGAACGACGACATCCACGGTTACGGAACTGTCTACCGGGCCGTCCTGGTCGGAGTTTGCAGTTGCCGTGTTGACGATGCTGGTGTCAGCCGGTTGCACTGTGTAGGTCGCCGTGCAATCGAGAGTCGCGGCAGGCGCCAGCGGGGCCGGGAGGGCAGCAGCGCAAGTCAGTGCACTCAGTCCGACCAGCGGGTCACTCACTGTGACACCGGTGAGCGTGACGTTGCCGGCATTACCCAGGCTCATCCGGTAGGTCAGTTCGTCACCGACGGTGATCGTGGTTGAGTTGTCATTGTCAGCATAGCTATCCAGCGTCTTCAGCAGGGTCAGGATCGGCACGTCCACCAGTGCCAGGTCCTGTTGTGCGCCGCCGGCAATTGCATCCGCCTGTACTTCGGTTTCACTCATGAACAGCAGGTTGTCATCAAGGTCCGGATCATCCGCCTCGCAGACCAGCGCGACGGTGTAGATGCCTGGATAGATGAAGCCGGTGTCATAGATATAATCGCCGGTACCGCCGTCAAACAGCACCTGCGTTTCGAGCAGCGGACGGTCGGTCAGCGGGCAGATACTGGTGTCCGGGTCGAGACAGATGTCATCCGGCGTGATGCTGGCCGCGTCACCCTCATAGACATACACCCAGCAGGCGTCCGGTGTGGCCGGGTTGACCGGCTCGGAACGCAGATCGGTAACGATACCGTGAATGAAGGAGCTTGCCAGTTCGGTGTCCAGAATGCGCAATGTCGGCCGCACGATGTAGTCAAAATCCTCGCGTGGCTGGTTGGGACGCCTCAGGGTGAGGGACTGGCGCAGGTCGAAGTCGATGATGAAATCGATCCAGCCGGTGGCATCGATG
>CBEULV010000233.1:0-2626 GCA_965544015.1 uncultured Gammaproteobacteria bacterium
TGTCTTTCAGGCGATCGACGTTATTGGCCAGCAGGTAACGCAGAAACTCGCGAGTGCGTGCCCCGGTCAGATCCACCACGGTCATGTGCGAAACATCAAACATACCGGCATCCTGGCGCACATAATTGTGCTCCTCGATCTGCGAACCATAATTGATCGGCATCTGCCAGCCGGCGAAATCAACCATCTTGCCACCATCGGCAAGATGCTCATCGAATAATGGAGTCTTGTTGGCCATGATTTATCCGTTTAATTTTCCGGTTCAAAAAAACAAAAGGGGCGACGGACAGCGCCTGCTGCCGTCGCCCCTCTGTCCGGCAACCTGAGAGAGTAGATGCTGATACTGTGGCACCTGTCCCCTTCGGTGGGCCGCGCCGCGGCCGCTCTCCAGAGTCAACTTCTGCTACGGTCCTGTTTGCCTGAGCGTTTCCTGGCGTGTTGCGCCTTCGGCGGTGCCAGGCCAACGAGCCCGCACTCTCTCCCGCAGCAGCATTGAGTTGAGGCGCAAATATACTCCTGCGCGCGTCCGAGTTCCAGATTTCACCCCCCCGCATTGCAGTGAATACCCCACGGTATACAGGGAAGGAATTCAGGGTGCAGCGCTGTCCGTCCCGGCACCTCGGGCAAGCGCCGGCAGATCACCACTCAGCCCCATGGCATGGCGCATGAACAGTTGCCGCAGCGGGCCAGTGCGGTTAACCAGGGTCAGCCCGCCACTGCGCAGGCGGCCAAGCGCCGGGCTGGCGTTACTGAACAGGTAATTGATGCCTTCCATTGCCGACATCATCAGCAGGTTGTCACCCCGGCGCCAGCGCTCGTAACGGCGCAATGTGCGCAGGGAACCCGGGTCCCTGCCAGCCTTGCACGCTGCCAGGACAACCTCGGCCAGTGCCGCTGCATCCAGCAGGCCAAGGTTGACACCCTGCCCGGCAAGCGGGTGAATCACGTGTGCCGCATCACCAATCAATGCGGCCCGTTCGATGACATAACGTACTGCGTGCTGGCCCCGCAACGGCCACACGGCACGCGGGCCGGAGTCACTGATATCACCCAGGCGGTGCTCGAATGCCGCGGCAAGTTCGTTATGAAAGTCCTCCGGTGACAGCGCCATTATGCGCTCGATATCCGTATCGGGAAGCGTCCACACGATCGAGCACCAGCCATCACTCAATGGCAGAAAGGCCAGTGGTCCGCCCGGCAGAAATCGCTGCCACGCGGTATTGCGGTGCGGTTGTGTCGTCCTGACCAGCGCGACCAGGCTGGCCTGGTGATATTCATCACGACTCACCTGTATGCCGAGCATCTCGCGCAGCGGTGAATGCGCACCGTCTGCCGCCACCACCAGCCGCGCAGCCAGGCTGCTTCCGCTTTCCAGCGTCACCACCGCCTCTTCTGCACCGATAGTGACATCCCGGCAGGAAGCCGGCTGCAACACGCTGACCGACTCCAGTGCATACAGGCGCTCCAGCAATGCGGCTGTCATCATGCGCGGCTCGATAATATGGCCGAGGCAGGGTTCCGCCAGTTCCGCGCAATCGAAATGCAGGCAACCTTTGCTACCGGCGTCCCATACCTCCATGTCGGTAAATGCACAGGGATGCTGTTCCGCAATCGCATCCCAGACATGCAGGCCCCTGAAAATCTGCTCGGAAGCACGCGTGATGGCAAACACGCGCGGATCACGTTGTGCAGGCGCTTCACCCGACTCCGGCGGACGCGTCTCGATCAGCGCAACAGGGATGCCGGCCTCCCCCAGTGCACAGGCTGTCGCCGCACCCACGATCCCGCCGCCGACAATGATGATTTCGTACCGGTCCATGAGCTTTTACAGGGGCAGGCCGCGCGCCAGTCGCGGGGTCTGCACCGAGCGCCCCATGGTCAGCCGCGTTAACAGCCGCTTGGCCGGCGGCAACAGATCCAGTGCGATCATGCCAGCGCTGCGCACCATGCCGAGTCCCGGCACCGGCAGTGTGAACAACCGCACAAGACCATCGGTGAACAGGGTGACATTTTTATGGTCACGCCGGCGCCACTCGGCATAGCGTTCCAGCACCTGCGAACTTCCCGGGTCTTCCCCGGCACGGACCGCATCGACCAGCACCTCGGCGAGCGCGGCAATATCGCGCGCACCCAGGTTGAATCCCTGCCCGGCAATCGGGTGCAGTGTATGGATTGCGTTGCCGACCAGCGCCACGCGCTGCGCAACCGATTGCGTAGCACTTACCAGTTGCAGCGGCCAGGCCTGGCGCTTGCCAACCCGTTGCAAGCGGCCAAGCCGGTTACCGAAGCGTTCCTGCAGGCGCGCAAGAAATTCGGCATCCTCCAGCGCCATGATGGCATCGGCCTGCTCCGATTCCACCGTCCACACGACACCGCAGCGCTGTTCAGACATCGGCAACAGCGCCATCGGACCGGTATCGGTAAAGCGTTCCCAGGCAACATTATTGTGCGGGAGTTGCGGCGTGACATTGGTGACAATGGCAGTCTGTCCATAGTCGATCCTGCGGCACCCGATACCGGCCTGTTCGCGCAGTGCCGAATCGGCGCCATCGGCGGCCACCAGCACGGAGGCAGTCATGCAGACTTCGCTATCCGCCTGCGTGACCCTGGCCAGTACCTGCCCGGC
>CBEULV010000234.1:0-2615 GCA_965544015.1 uncultured Gammaproteobacteria bacterium
TGTCGTTCCCGCGCGATGTACATGGATGTACAAGTGCCGCGTGAGGCATGGATGCCGTGAGCGGCCAGGCGGGGACCCAGCAAAAAGAAGAGTATTGGCGTGAATCTTCTTGCACAGATTTGAATAAGGGGAACACTGTTATACGTCTATTGTAACCGGGTAGGCTAGATCCCCGCCTGCGCGGGGATGACAGGATATTCTTTCTGTGAGCTCTGTGCGCTCTGTGGCAATCGTCATTATTGTTTTCTTCGCGCCTTGGCAGCTTTGCGCGAGACTGGTTTCCCAGACGCCTTTGCGCGAAAATGGTTATTAAATGATACAAGCACTCAAAAATGACAGATTTCTCCGTGCCCTGCTGCGTGAACCGGTCGATGTAACACCGGTCTGGATGATGCGCCAGGCGGGACGCTACCTGCCGGAATATCGCAAGGTACGCGAACAGGCCGGCAGCTTCATGGATCTGTGCACCAACCCGGAGCTCGCCTGCGAGGTGACCCTCCAGCCGATCGAGCGCTTTCCGCTGGATGCCGCCATCCTGTTTTCCGATATCCTCACCATCCCGGATGCCATGGGACTCGGACTGTATTTCGAGGAAGGCGAAGGCCCACGCTTCAAAAAACCGGTACGCACCAGCGCAGATATACGCGCACTCGGCAATCCCGACCCGGAAACCGAACTGCGCTATGTCATGGACGCCGTACGCCTGATCCGGCGCACACTCGACAACAGCATTCCGCTGATCGGTTTCTCCGGCAGCCCGTGGACGCTGGCTACCTACATGGTCGAGGGTTGTACCACCAAGACCTTTTCGCGCGTCAAGGGCATGCTGTACGGCGAGCCAGAACTGCTGCACCGCATGCTGGCGACCATCGCCGACTCGGTCACCCAGTACCTGAACGCCCAGATCGCCGCCGGCGCACAGGCAGTAATGATCTTTGACACCTGGGGTGGCGTCCTGACGCCTGGCGATTACCGCGATTTCTCGCTGCAATACATGCAACGCATCATCGATGGCCTGACGCGAGAGGCAGAAGGCAGAAAGGTGCCGGTCACCCTGTTCACCAAGGGCGGTTGCCAGTGGCTGGAGCAGATGGCCGATACCGGTGCCGACGCGCTTGGCATCGACTGGTCGACTGATCTCGCCCTGGCGCGCAAGCGCGTCGGTGACCGCGTGGCCCTGCAGGGCAACCTCGATCCGGCCGTGCTATATGCGACACCGGATGTCATTCGTGAACGCGTTGCCGGGGTACTGGAAGCCTTCGGTCACGGCCCCGGTCACGTATTCAACCTCGGTCACGGCATCAACCCGGATGTCGATCCCGAACATGCCGGCGCACTCGTCAACGCGGTGCATGAACTGAGCGCGCAGTATCACAAATAGTATTTCTCGTGCATTGGCGCCAAGGCGCAAAGAAGCTCCCGGCGCATAGATCGCGGATGATATCCGCTCCTACCATCAAATGCCCCGTCGTTCCCGCGAAGGCGGGAACGACGGGGGGGTACTCTGTGCTCTCTGTGGCAAGTATTTATTCTTACTCTGCACCCCTGCGCGAGTTGTTTTTATTTCAACTCACCCAACAACGCATCGATCATCCCCTGTGCCTGCGACAGGTAACCGCCGCCAAACATGTTCAGGTGATTGAGAATGTGATACAGGTTATACAGCGTCTTGCGGGTGCGGTAGCCGGCGTCCAGTGGATAGCTGTTTTCATACGCCGAGTAGAACGCGCCTCCAAAACCGCCAAACAGTTCGGTCATCGCAATGTCCGCCTCGCGGTCACCAAAATACACTGCCGGGTCGAAGATGGCCGGCTCACCGGCCTGTGTATACGCATGGTTACCGGACCAGAGATCGCCATGCAACAATGAGGCCTGCGGCGTGTAGTCATCAAACAGGTGATGGAAGCAGGTCAACAGCTGTTCGCCCTGCGTTTGCAGGCGCCCGCCATGTCCATGATGTGCTGCCAGTTCCAACTGGAATCGCAAGCGTCGTTCGCGCCAGAACTCGACCCAGTTGTCAGCCGGCGTGTTGGGTTGCGGTGTTGAGCCAATGGTATTTTCACGTTCCCAGCCGAATTGCGGCTGCGTTATACGGTGCAGGTCGGCCAACCCTTCACCAAGCGCCGCCGCATTGCCGCGCCCGCCCAGCGCAAGATATTCCAGCACCAGCCAGGCAGACTGGCTGTCACAGCCATAACAGACCGGCTCCGGAAATCTCAATGACCTGCACTGGCGCAACACCTCCAGGCCGCGCGCCTCGGCGGAAAACATGTCCAGCTTGCCGGCACTGTTCAGCTTGACGAAATAATCGGCATTGCCGTAACGGATATGCTGCGCCTGGTTGATGCAGCCGCCGCCGATGGAACCCTGCTGTTGCAGGGATGCCACAACACCGGTTGCCGCTGCGATATCATCGCGGATGTTTTCCCAGATAGACATTCAGTCAATACTCACGATTAATACCATCGCGCTTGATAAGCGCTCCTACATCAACTAGAAACTCCTGCAGGAGCGGATATCATCCGCGATCTTTCAGATAAAGCCATCGCGCGATGTACAGGGATGTACAAGTGCCGCGGGAGGCATGGATGCCGGGAGCGGCCTCGCGGAGCGCT
>CBEULV010000235.1:0-2583 GCA_965544015.1 uncultured Gammaproteobacteria bacterium
ATGGCGCAGGCCATCGAGGACGACGTGGAATTGCAGGATGCCGTTGAACAGGCCATGTTCGAGGACTGGAAGGACACCCGATTATACGGCGTGAACCAACCCGCCAATGCCAGTTTCATCTATCGGGAGCTGGAAGAGGAACTATTCTGATTGGCTGGATGCCACTCAAGTTGTCCAGTACAGTGCGCCGCTACCGCGTTCTGCCAGGATCGCATTGTCCTTTTTCTCCGGTGTAGAAAATCCTGCAACACCGAATAAGCTTGCTACGCTTAGTTAATGAATCGGGTAAGGAAGAGGCGATGAGATGAATTGTCCGCTGGAACTGGCCAGGCCACTGGCCTACTGGGTGGTGACTTTCGGTTGCGTGCTGGCAGTGGTGACAGCGTTTGAACCCGAACCGACCGGCGCATGGCATCTTGAAGCAGCCTACCTGGTGTGTGGACTTATCCCCTACATCGTATATGGAAGCTTCACGGATATCCTGAATGGCTGCACGCTTGTAATAGCCGGCAGCGTTCTGCTGGCGTCTGACCTGCTGGCACGTTTCGGTGCCGATATCACCAGCGCCGCGCGCGACAACGTCTATGCAGCAATCTGGTTATGCCTGTTCCTGGTGCTGCTGGTGCTGCCGCTTGGCGTAGCCCTGGGCAAACTGCTCTCGAGAATGCAGTCATCGGGCCTGCATTCGGGCTAAACAGCCCGTAGCGCGCAGCCATGCGTGCGCATAATAATACGTGGTGCCAGCCACAGCGACTGAATTTTCCCTTCCAGGGAGACAGCAGCAGAATCCATCTGCATTACCCTTGCATCTTTCCTAGATTATTTTCGTGAAGGTGTATTCACTGCCCTGACGACGGGCCTTGATCCCAACGCGTTCGAACAGAATCTCCTCACCATCATCAATGTTGCGCGGGTCCCCGCCGACGGCGATAAAACCCTCGCGGGTGACGCCGCAGTGGATGATGCCAAGCTTGTCGTGTTTGGCTGGTTCCAGCGTTAGCGTCTCTGTGCCTTCTGCCATGGTGGATACCGCCCCTATCTTTGTCATGGTAACTCCCTCCACTTTCACACCTGTATCAGGAGAGCCCTACACTCAGTTTAGTACATAGCGGTCATAAGGCTGAGCAGAAAGCTTGTGTCATCCGGGTACACCAGCCCTGACTGGCGGCGTTACTAACGGTATCCCTGATGGACGACGTCTTGCGGCCTGGCTGACCAGTATGAGGCGACGAATTCCGGCTCTATTTCCTGTTATCTGTCAGTGTCGCGGGATCAAGCAGTATTTCGAGTTCCGCGCGGCTGATACTGGTCATTTCCTCCGCAACATCAATCACCGGGCGCCCCTCGGTCCAGGCACGCAGGGCTATAGCCGCCCCCTTTTCGTAACCGATAACCGGATTCAATGCAGTCACCAGCACCGGATTACAGGACAAGACACGGACCAGTTGTTCCTGGTTGACCGAAAAGCCGGTTATCACTTTTCTATCCAGCGCGCGCACCGCGCCGACCAGCACCTTGATACTCTGCAGCAGATTATGTGCTACCAGCGGCAGCATGGTGTTCAGCTGGAAATTACCGGACTGCCCTGCAATGGTTATTGCCATGTCATTCCCAATCACCTGGGCACAGGCCATGGCTACCGCCTCCGGAATCACCGGGTTCACCTTGCCCGGCATGATGCTGCTGCCTGGCTGCAATAACGGTAGTGTGATCTCCCCCAGTCCGGCATGCGGGCCGGAGTTCATCCAGCGCAGGTCATTGCTTATCTTCATGAAACTTACTGCAAGCGTCTTCAGGTGGCCACTCATCTCCACGGCAGCATCCTGCGTGGCAATGCCTTCAAAAGGGTCAGGATTGATGACAAAGTCAATTCCTGTCTCACTTGATATCAAGGCTGCGACGCGAGGACCGAACTCCGGGTGCGCATTGACGCCGGTGCCTACCGCGGTACCACCGAGCGCTAGCTGACGCAGGTGTTGCATACCCGAGGTAATGCGCTGCATACCTTTCTCTACCTGCGTGCACCACGCACCCAGTTCCTGGTCCAGTCGCAACGGCAGTGCATCCATCAGATGCGTACGCCCGGTCTTTACGATGCCGGACAACCCCGCTGCACGACTGACAAGCGTGGCATGCAGCTGTTCCAGTGCCTGCAACAGGTCGTTATGGAGGCCGAGACACGCGCTGACGTGAATGGCCCCCGGAATGACGTCATTGGAACTCTGGCCCAGGTTGACGTGATCATTGGGGTGCACAGCAAGTCCCGAGCGTATGGAGGCCATACGGGCAATGACCTCGTTCGCATTCATGTTCGTGCTCGTGCCCGACCCGGTCTGGAACACGTCGACCGGGAACTGCTCATAATGTCTGCCGGTGGCGATCTCGCCAGCGACATCACTGATCACCGCAGCCATGTCGGCATCCAGCAAACCGAGTTCGGCATTGGCCATGGCTGCGGCGGACTTGATGTGTGCCAACGCGCGAATGAATGATCCTGGCAGGCGCAAACCGCTGATTGAGAAATTATCTACGGCACGCTGCGTCTGAGCGCCATACATTGCATCAACAGGAACACGCACTTCA
>CBEULV010000236.1:0-2576 GCA_965544015.1 uncultured Gammaproteobacteria bacterium
GGCATGGAGGAGGCTGGCCCGGGCTATGCCCGTAGTAACAGCCGGGAGCGGCCAGGCGGGGATCCAGCCGTGATAAATGCTGTAGGAGCGGAACTTGTTCCGCGCAAGAGTTCGCGCAGTGAACTGCGCTCCTGCGACAATCAGGTAGATGGTAAAAACAGTTGCCCGGATTTCGTTCCGCGCTAGCAGGGCACACACGCAGGTCACCCATTATGGAAACACTGGAACTCGATTACGAAGGCATTGAACAGCTGCCATTGAAGACCTTTACCGAGAAGGCCTACCTGGACTATTCCATGTATGTCATTCTCGACCGCGCACTGCCGCATATCGGCGATGGCCTTAAACCGGTGCAGCGCCGTATCGTTTACGCCATGTCGGAGCTGGGCCTGCTGGCGGCGACCAAGCACAAGAAGTCGGCGCGCACCATCGGCGACGTGCTCGGCAAGTTCCACCCGCACGGTGACTCGGCCTGTTACGAGGCGATGGTGCATCTTGCGCAGCCCTTTACCTGCCGTTACCCGCTGATCGACGGACAGGGCAACTGGGGTTCGCCGGACGATCCCAAATCATTTGCCGCCATGCGTTATACCGAGGCACGCCTGGCGCCGTATGCCGAGGTGCTGCTTGCGGAACTGGGGCAGGGCACGGTCGACTGGGAGCCGAACTTTGATGGCACTCTGGAAGAGCCGTCGCTGTTGCCGGCACGGTTGCCCAACGTGTTGCTGAACGGAGCCGCCGGTATTGCAGTGGGTATGGCAACGGATGTGCCACCTCACAACCTGCGCGAGGTTGCCGAAGCGGCAATCCTGCTGCTCGACAAACCGAAGAGCACGCTGGATGAACTGTGTGCGGTTATCCAGGGCCCGGATTATCCAACCGGTGCGGAAATCATCACGCCGCGCGCGGAGCTGGTCGAGGCGTACCGGACCGGTTATGGCAGCGTGCGCATGCGTGCCTGCTATGAAATCGAGAACGGCGAGATCATCATTACCGCGTTGCCGTACCAGACCTCCGGCGGCAAGGTGCTGGAGCAGATTGCCGCGCAAATGAACGCGAAGAAACTGCCCATGATCGAGGACCTGCGCGACGAGTCCGATCACGAGAACCCGACCCGCCTGGTGATCGTGCCGCGGTCCAATCGCGTCGATCTCGATGCACTGATGTCGCACCTGTTTTCCAGCACCGGGCTGGAGCGTACCGCGCGCATCAATCTCAACATGATAGGACTGGATGGACAGCCTGGAATCAAGAGCTTACCGGGCATTCTCAAGGAATGGCTCGAATTCAGAAAATCTACCATCACACGCCGCCTGGAGTTCAGGCTCGACAAGGTCAACAGCCGTCTGCACCTGCTGGAAGGCCTGCTGGTCGCGTTCCTGAACCTGGATGAAGTTATCCACATTATTCGCACCGAGGACAAGCCCAGGTCGGTGCTGATGAAACGTTTCAAGCTGACTGAGGAGCAGGTCAACTACATCCTCGATACCCGGCTGCGGCAACTGGCGCGCCTCGAGGAAATGAAGATCAAGGCCGAGCAGGATGAATTGGCTGCCGAGTGTGACGAGTTACAGGCCATCCTGGGCTCCGGCAAGCGTTTGAAGACACTCATCAAGAAAGAGTTGCGCGCCGATATCGAAAAGTTCGGTGACGAGCGACGCTCGCAGTTAGTGGAGCGCGAGGCCGCGCAGGTAATGGATGAAACGACCCTGATCCCGAGTGAGGCAGTGACGGTGGTGTTATCGAAGAACGGCTGGGTACGTGTTGCCAAGGGGCACGATATCGATCCAACCGAGATGAGTTACAAGGCCGGTGACGATTTTCTCATGGCGGCACACGGGCGCAGCAACCAGCAGGCCATCTTTATCGATTCATTTGGCAGGACCTATGCCTTGTTGGCGCATACCCTGCCAGGCGCGCGCGGCCAGGGTGAGCCGCTCAGTGGCCGGCTCAAGCCGGCGGACGGTGCGCGTTTTTGTGGCGTGATGATGGGTGAACCCGATCAGTTGTTCCTGCTGGCCAGCGATGCGGGTTACGGTTTCGTGGTGAGCCTGGCAGATACCATTACGCGTAACAAGGCCGGCAAGGCGACTCTCTCGGTGCCGAAGGGCGCCGCTGTGCTGCCACCGGTGCCGGTGCGCAGCCTGGAGGATGACTGGATCGTTGCAGCAACCACGGAAGGCTATATGCTGGTGATCCCCTTGTCCGAGGTGCCGCAACTTTCGCGTGGCAAGGGCAACAAGATCATCAACATCCCGTCTGCAAAGCTGAAAAGCCGGGAAGAATATGTCGCCGCAATCGAGTGTATCCAGGATGGTGAGAAGCTTACCGTGTACGCCGGCAGGAAACACAAGACCATGAGTGCGGACGAGGTCGATGAGTTTGCCGGTGAACGTGGCCGGCGCGGGCGCAAGCTGGCACGGGGTTACCAGAAGGTCGAACGACTGGAAGTGGTGCGCAAGTGAGTCCGGGCCTGCAGTAGTTTCCAGTGTTGCAGGAGCGCTCCGCGAGCGCGATGTTTTTATCAGGAAAAGATCGCGGATGCGATCCGCTCCTGCAAGCCTGTCTTATTGTCG
>CBEULV010000237.1:0-2561 GCA_965544015.1 uncultured Gammaproteobacteria bacterium
GGAACAGGATATCAATGCAGAAACCGTGATGTGCCGGTGGCCCGGCTTTAGCGGCCCCGTTCCCTGCCGGGTGCTGGCCCGTCTGCCCGCGCGCGAACTGTGGGAGCGCATCATGCGTGCGGCCTATGATACAGCTGAACCGGGCGTGTTGTTTGTAGACCGCATCAATGAATTTAACAATCTTGCCTACCGGGAATCCATCACCACGACCAATCCCTGTGGCGAGATTCCGTTACCCCCTTACGGGGCGTGCAATCTTGGTTCCGTGAATCTTGTCCGATTTGTTCGCGATCCGTTTACTGAAGGGGCCCGGCTGGATCTCGATGCCATTCGGAACACAGTAGGGATCGCCACGCGTTTGCTGGACAATGTGATCGATTGTTCGGAATTTCCGCTGGAAAAGGAGGCCTTGCAGGCCCAGGGCAGCCGCCGCATCGGCCTTGGCATTACCGGACTGGCCGATGCCCTGATCATGCTGGGCCAGCATTACGGGCAGGCATCGGCACGGCAAGAGGCGGCCCGGGTGATGCAGACTGTCTGTCACGCGGCGTACCGCACTTCCATCGAGCTGGCCCGTGAAAAAGGCTGCTTTCCCTTTTTCGAACGGGAGGCTTACCTTGAAAGCCGATTTATCCGGTCGTTGCCGGAAGACATTCGTTCAGGGATTGAGGAACATGGCATACGCAACAGTCACCTGACGGCCATTGCCCCAACCGGGACAATCAGCCTGCTGGCCAACAACGTTTCCAGTGGTATTGAACCGGTGTTCGATTTCCGGCTTTCCCGGAAGGTGCTTAACCGTGAGGGGAAGTATGAGCGCTTCGAACTGGAGGATTATGCATTACGGGTCTGGAGGGAACAGGGCGGTGATACAGCGGATCTGCCGGTCGAATTCGTCGATGCCCGTTCACTGCCGCCGGACGCACATCTGGAGATGCAGGCGGTATTACAGCCCTTTGTGGACAGTGCCATTTCCAAGACGATTAATGTGCCGGAAGACTGCACGTTTGATGAATTCAGGGGACTGTACCAGTCGGCCTACAAGCATGGGCTGAAAGGCTGTACCACCTTCCGGTCCAATCCCCTAACCGGCGAAATACTGAGTTCGGCAACAGCCGCGGGGCAGGCTGGCATGGAGCGTGATGCCCATTGCTGCAATATCGAACGCGAGGGGGAATGACCGGGATCGTCTGCCCTTCGGGGCATCAGCAACGCTGGATCAATCCTGCCCTTCCAGGGGTTCCTCTTGCGGTCTACCTTCGGCCCAGTCGTCACCCGGTTCCTCTGATTCCTCCTCCGGGGTTCTGTGCCCGGCGCGGCGTTTTTCATCCAGTTCCTGGTAGGGTTCTTCCCAGTCTTCGCGCCGCATCTCGGTACCCACCGGGTTCAGATCATCTTTTTCGATATTGTCCATGGGCCCGGTCCAGTCCTCGGGTTCCTCGATGCGTTCAATATCGAGGTCGTACCAGGTGTCGAGATCCAGCTCGCCAATACTGCCGTCGAAATACTGGATCTCTACAGTCGCGGCGTGATCATCAAGTGCAGTGACCTTGAATTTCTGCGCCTTTTCCGGGTGGTGATACCACGCATCAATAATGGGGTCTGCTTCGCTGGTCATAGTGATTACCTGCTAGTCGAATTCGTTGCATGGCCGGGTAGCCATACATAAATCAGCAACCACGCTGAAAGATATTTGCGTTGTCCTTTCACGATCTGCATGTGTCCTCAATGCCTAATAATTGTTTCCACTGTGTAATTAATACACAATTACCGGGTTGATGTCTTGACCGGAGTCAATGAACAGCCCTCTATTACAGCAAGGCCAGGTGGCGCGGCATGTTGTAGTTAACTGGCAATGCGCTGTCTGGGAATAATGACCAGGGAGTGGCTCCTTTATTTTCAAGGGCTATAGTATGGTGGAAAAATTGCACTGCGAGTTGATTTCATGGTCAGAGATACAGCGGCTGTGCCTGCGCCTGGCGGGATTGATCAGGGAATCGGGCTACCGCCCGGACCTGATCGTCGCCATCGGTCGTGGTGGTTATGTGCCTGCCCGGCTGTTATGTGATTATCTTGATATCATGGGGCTGACCAGTATCAAGATCGAGCATTATCTCTCGGGCGCAAAGCAGCAGGAAGAGACGATTATCCGATATCCGCTCAAGGCCGATATCACGGGCCTTCGGGTGCTGCTGGTTGATGATGTCAACGATACGGGCGATACGCTGGTCGCTGCCACTGAACATCTGCAGGCATTCCAGCCCGCAGAGGTGCGTACTGCCGTTATGCACGAAAAAACTGTCAGCCGTATTGGCGCGGATTATTTTGCCATGAGAATCGTCAGGTGGCGCTGGTTGATTTATCCGTGGGCGGTATACGAAGACGTTAAAGGCTTTCTGGAACGCATGACACCATTTCCTGAATCGTCAGGTGGCGCTGGTTGATTTATCCGTGGGCGGTATACGAAGACGTTAAAGGCTTTCTGGAACGCATGACACCATTTCCTGAATCGTCAGGTGGCGCTGGTTGATTTATCCGTGGGCGGTATACGAAGACGTTAA
>CBEULV010000238.1:0-2535 GCA_965544015.1 uncultured Gammaproteobacteria bacterium
CTGCAGGTTCTTCTCAGGGTCAGGATCAATCGACTTGCGGAAAGTAACGTAGAGCTCCTTGGTCGGCCAGCCTGCATGCCGGGCTTCCCGGTTGCGCATCTCCAGGTAGTCCACCTTCAGACTCTCGGCAAGCGCGCAGGCGGCGGACTCAAGCGCAGCAAATACTTCGCTGTCCTGTGTAGCAATACCCCCGTACACACTGAACGGCGTTGAAATCAGTGCATTGCCAAACAGGCGGCTCTTGATGTGACCGAGCGGCAATACGCCGGCAATCCGGCCGTTACGCTCGGCAAAAAGATAATGAGTACGGTGCCCGAATGCCTTCTCAATCACCTCTTGCCAGCCGGCGCGATGGAAAAAAGTGGCATCGGGACAGCTATCCACAAATTCATCCCACCGCCCCCGATAATCCGGCGTCAGTGTGCTCACCGTGATTTCAGTGCCACTGCCGGATGACACGGCGTCCGTGTTATGAGTCTCTGCCAGCCCCATTATTGATTTTCACCATCAGGCAAAAAGACATTATCCATCCGGCCCCAGTTGAAATCGTCAAGCAGCCTTTCGACCCGCGATTTCATTCGCCTGAGGTTGAGGTAATGACGAAAGCGCGTTTTCCCGTTGATCCCGGCCTGTCTTGGCTGCTCCGGGTCGATCTCCCAGGGATGAAAATAGAACACACAGGGCATGCGGTCCGTCCCGTTGACGCGCCGCATGGCCCAGCGTGACACCCGGTAGGGCAGCAGGCGAAAATAACCACCCCCCCCACAAGGCAGGTTGTGGTTGAACAGCGACACCGTTGTTACAGGTATCTCCAGTAACCCGCCATCCTTGTGCCGGTAGGAGAAACGTGGCGCATCCGGGATGCCATACAGGTCATGATGGATGGGGTAGACACTCGAACTGTAGCGGTAGCCCGCTTCCTGCAAAAGGTCGTGCGCCCACAGCGTCTCGTTAACAATCGAGTAACTGGCCGCTCGATAGCCCCGCACCCCGCAACCCGCTATATCCTCGAGCAGTTTCTTTGTCTTGCTGACATCCTCGCTGAATGCCTGCGGTGGCTGCTGCGTTACGCGCACGTGAGAATATCCGTGGCTGGCCAATTCATGACCAGCATCAACAATCCGGCGCACCAGCGCCGGGTAACGCTCGGCGATCCAGCCAAGCATGAAGAATGTAGCCTTGACGTCATGCACGTCGAACAGCTCAAGGATATGATCGGTATTCTGCTCTACCCGGCATGGCAGCCGATCCCAGTCGCTGCGATTTACCGCACCTTCGAATGCGGAGACCTGGAAATAATCCTCCACGTCGACCGTCATGGCGTTGACGAGACTGGCCGATGCATTTACCAACTGTGAATCAGGCATGGTAAAGCTGCAAACCCGTCAGCTAACCTGCCGCGGCCCGCTGCGCCTGATGCTGCTGCAGCCAGTCGTTCAGTATCCGCTTGATACGTTCGGCCGCCTTGCCGTCCCACAACTCCGGCACCCGTCCGCTCTTGCCACCGTTACACAGGACATCGTTCACCACGGCGAGGATTTGCGCCCTGTCCTGCCCAACGATTGTATTGGTACCCTGGTCGACGGTGACCGGCCGCTCGGTGTTGTTGCGCAAGGTGATGCAGGGCACACCGACAACCGTGGTTTCCTCCTGCAGGCCGCCCGAATCGGTCATGACCAGGCGCGCACCGGAAACGAGCCCCAGCATTTCCAGGTAGCCGAGCGGCTGCAGGCAGGCGATGCGGTCAGACTCGAGCATTTCCTGCAGACCCAGTTCGGCCACCCGGTTACGGGTGCGCGGATGCAGGGGAAACACCACCGGTATGCTTTCGCTGACGGTCCGCACCGTTTCGAGGATGTTCCTGAGCAACCCCGGCTCATCGACATTCGAAGGACGATGCAGTGTCAGCACACAATAACCGCTGTCACCATCCAGGAAGAGTTCACGCCCAGGCACATCCGCCAGGGTTTTCGCTGCCGGGACCGACTTCTCAAGGCAGTACTGCAGGGTATCGATCATCACGTTGCCGACAAAATGGATCTGGCGGTCATCAACCCCTTCACGCAGCAGGTTCTCGCGTGCCACCGGCTCCGTTATGAAAAGTAGAGTGGAAATCTGGTCAGTCAGAACCCGGTTAATCTCCTCCGGCATGGCACGGTCAAAACTGCGCAGTCCGGCCTCCACATGGATAACCGGGATGTCCTTCTTTGCTGCCACCAGCGCACAGGCAATGGTGGAATTCACATCACCGACAACCAGCACCGCCCTCGGTGACTCTGCATCCACAACTGTCTCAAACCGCCTCATAATCTCGGCCGTCTGTACGGCATGGCTGGCGGAACCCACTTCCAGTTCGATATCCGGCTGCGGTATCTGCAACTGGGTGAAGAAGGCGTCATTCATTTCCGCATCATAATGTTGCCCGGTATGCACAAGGCGTGTATGAATCGGGTCAGGACCGGACCTGAAAGCCCTGATGATGGGTGCAATCTTCATGAAATTCGGGCGCGCACCGACTACGCAGAGAATGGCGCC
>CBEULV010000239.1:0-2532 GCA_965544015.1 uncultured Gammaproteobacteria bacterium
CTCGGCAGCCCTTACCAGCCGGACATCCTGATGGAAGCGCGGCTTATAGACAGCGCTGCCGGTCAAGGCAAGTGGTGTGGTGGGAATAGCCGCGGTTTCCGGGAATCAGGCCGGCGGATGTACGGGGCCGCCATTTACCCCCTGAGTCGCTTCATACACGCATAAGGAGAGTATTCACCATAGTTACTCGCCAATATAGATTAAACCTCTACGTCTTTTTCATATAATCTTAGTAAAATCTTGCCACCTCTCCACTAATTCACCATGATTCATGTTCGCTTTACGGCGAAAAGTTGTTATATTTAACTTATGGGGTAGAATGATTCGGGAGCAATGCTGTGCAGTGCCGCAAGAAAAACAAATGGCTGATGGCCTCGCAATTCCTGCGTGACGAGCAGGGGTCTGCGACGATCGAGTTCGTGTTGTGGGTACCGGTGTTTGTCATCCTTCTGGTGGCCACCACTGACGCGACAATCCTATATCTCCACCATACCGAGATGTGGAACGTTTCGCGCGATGTCGCGCGGCGTGTTGCAGTGGGGGATCTGACCGAGGCCGACGCCGTTGCCGTGGTCGAGAACGAAATGTTCCTCTACAGCAGCGCCTATACCGTGGCGACGTCCCTGCCGACCGAACTCAATGTCGTGATCCAGATTCAGACCAGCATTGCCGACGCCAGTGTCTTCGGCTTCTTCAAGCCGGTGCTGGGCCGTACTCTGACGGCAACTGTTGTAATGCGCCGGGAGCCGATCTGAGCGACGCTGATTTGAGCAATTTTTGGGAGAAACGATATGTTGCGCGCAAGGATTGTTGAGTTCTCCGGTAATGAAGCAGGTGGCGGGACCATTATGGGCCTGCTGTGGTTTGTGCTGCTGGTCGGTATTTGCGGGCTTGCCGTCGATGTGACCGACGGTTTCCGCAATCGCACCATGCTACAGGCAACCGCCGACGCGTCTGCGCTGGCAGCCGTGATAGATGTTCCGGATAACGTGCCATCGGTGGTGGCGACCGCCGTCTCTTATTCCATCGACAACATGGGCTCCGAGACCAACGGCTTTGTGCTCGATACCGATGACGTTTATGTCGGCCTGTGGGACCCGGCGACGCAGTCGCTCGACACCGGCTCGGGTTTCCCGGACGCGGTGATGGTCACCGTCAGCCGATCGGCGGCTAACGCCAATGCCGTGCCGGTCAACTTCCTGCGCATCATGGGTTTGCAGACCTGGAACGTCACTGCCCAGGCAGTGGCCCAGCGCTTTATCCCGGACTGCCTGAGGGACGGGCTGATCGCGCGCGAGATTGTCGACATGTCGTCGAATAACAGCTTCGTCAACGAGATTTGCATCCACGGCCAGCAGGGCGTCAATCTCCAGAGCAACAACTACTTCGAGACCGGCGTCAATGTCAGCATGATCGACCTCGACACGCTGGAACTGCCGGCCAGTGGCATGGACACCAATATCGGCCTGCCGCCGGCGCTGCGCGAGAACAACCTCGACCCGCGCATGGTCAACCATGTGGACGAGATCATGCTCGACATGCTCGACCCGGCCTCGGATATCATCCCGAGCTATATCAACACCAACCTACCGGTGATCGAGGTCGATGAAAGATTCAACCTCGCGACCGCCGAGGCAGGGCGCATCTATCATGTGATCTGCGCCCCCAACAAGAACACGATCATTCCCGCGAACTCGACGGTCAGCAATATCGTCGTCATCGCTGAATGCGAGGTCAAGATCAACGCCGGCGCGTTCATTCATCACGCGGTACTCGGCTCGCGCTCCGGCGGCAATCCGGGCCAGGGGGTGGGCGGTGGTATCAGCAGCGCCAATATCGGTGTTGCCGCCAATGTCCAGCTTGGCGTGCCCGATGGATGTAATCCCGGCGGCGGCGTTCAGCTGTTCTCGAACGCAACCATGCATTTCTCATCCACGACCGGCATCGACGGCGTGCAGATGGTTGCCGCGGGCGATATCGAGCTTGGCGCCCGCGATATGGGCATCAATGGTATATCCGCCCAGGCGGGTGGGACCATCACGTTGACCTCGAACAACCAGTTCGGTCTCTGCTCCGGCGGTGCGCCGAACCTGTTCACGGTCGACTATTACCGCCTCGTGTTGTGAGGCGGCTCCTCCGGGCCTGTCCCGGGGGAATCAAGATCCGGGCTTGACCCGGAGAACGAAGGGTCCGGCGCGGCGGTAGTCGCCGCCCGATTGAGCACCCGGCCAGGCCGCGGCCGAACAGGGCCGCACACCTGACCACCCGGTACCGCGTTGCGGATTCCCCCTCTGTCTGAGTGTGCCGTGTATGTTTGCCCGGCAACCAGTTCAGTCCGCTTGGTTCCAGCTTTAGCAAAGTTAAAATCGAAATCAAACTTGCTGTATTGCGAGAATACTCTTGGTATGCGCCAAGTGTATTTAATATATCGTTATAGTGCATTATAAATATTAAAATACGTTACTAAAACGAATCTTTTGACTCTGTTAGTTTTTAAGTGATACTAATAAATTCTAGCAAGGTGCGTTGTAT
>CBEULV010000240.1:0-2525 GCA_965544015.1 uncultured Gammaproteobacteria bacterium
TATTCCACCGGGCAACCGAGGCGGGGCCGGCGAGTGCCGAGCTGTATACCAACCTCGGTTCCGCGCTGCAGGCGGACGGTAATGCCAGGGAGGCCGTCGCAGCCTTCCGGCAGGCTATCGGCATTAATCCCGGTTTTGCGCTGGCGTATAACAATATGGGTAATGCATTGCGTGCGATTGGTGATATGGATGCCGCGCTTAATGCCTTCCAGCAGGCCATCGGCATTGCCCCTGATTTTGCGCTGGTACACTTCAACCTGGGTGACTTGCTGCATGCGCAGGGACGGTACGATGAAGCCATTACTTCGATGAAACGCGCGCTGGCACTGGAGCCGGAGTTCGCTGATGCCAGCAACAGTCTTGCCGTGCTCTATATGAAGAAGGGAGATACTGGAGAAGCCATAAACATGTTCCGGCGCATGCTGGAGCTTGACAAGGACAATGCCAGCGCCCGTCATCTGCTGGCAGCCCTTGAGGGGCAGGCAAGTACCGAAACACCTTCTGACTATGTTGTTGAGCTGTTTGACGGGTATGCAGCCGATTTTGAGCATCACCTCGTAGAGAAGCTTGACTATAAGACACCTCAGAAGCTCTACGATACGACAGAAGAATTTATTCGTGACCGGCAATCAGAGCTCAATGTAATCGATTTGGGTTGTGGTACCGGCTTATGCGGCCCGTTATTTCGAAAGCATGCCAGGTTCCTGAAGGGCGTAGACCTGTCGCCCGGTATGCTGGTGAGGGCCAAAGAACGAAATATTTACGATGAGCTGGTGGAGGGAGACTTGACGGTCGGCCTGGGTACAGCAAGGGATGTCTACGACATGGTTATAGCCGCTGACGTTTTTGTCTACGTGGGTGAGCTGAGACAGGTCTTTGAGGCTGCTGCCAGGGTATTAAGACCCGGCGGCCTGTTTGCTTTCTCACTTGAAGCAGAAGAAGGCTGTGATAGTTTCGTGTTGCGCCCTACAGGTCGCTATGCCCACTCGATTGGATATACAAGAAGACTTGCAGAAATTACCGGGCTACAGGAAATGCGCCTTGAGAATAGTGTGCTGCGCATGAACGAGGGGCAGCCCATTGAAGGTTACATCGTGGTGCTTGGGAAGCCTCGGGGGGAGTGCCGCAGGGAGCTATGCATTACTCGTCATTGCGAGCGTGCGGCAGGGTGTCAAGTTCGGTTGATTTGCCCGTTTTCGGGCTGGGTTCCCGCCGGAGCCTGTCCTCGCGAAGGCGGGGCGGGAACGACGTGGTATTTTTCTGTGTCTTTGCGCCTCTGCGAGAGCTTGTTTCCCTCGAAGCACTTTTTTAACCCGTTGACTGTGCAGGCCGGGCTCCGTACCTCAGTCCAGTCTACGCTACGATTCTGACGGTTTCTGGAGCAGGCATGTCGCGCAAGGCGGGGAACAGCAAGCAGTCAGGTCATGGAAAGCCTCCGGGCATGGTGGTGGGTGATCTGGCAGCAAAGTTTGACTTTGCCCTGCAGCATCACCGTGCGGGTCGACTGCCAAAGGCCAGACAGGCCTACAGGAAAATTCTCAAGGCCGCAGCAGGGCATGCAGACGCCCTGCACATGCTGGGTCTGCTCGAGCACCAGGTCGGTGACAATGCGACAGCGATAAATTTACTCAACCAGGCCGTGGCGGCAGGACCGGCCAGTGCCGAGTTGTATACCAATCTTGGTTCCGCCCTGCAGGCGAGCGGTAAAACTGAGGCGGCAATTGCCGCCTTCCGGCAGGCCATTGGCATCAACCCCGGCTTTGCGCTGGCACTTAACAACCTGGGCAATGCGTTGCGTGTGGCTGGTGATATGGATGCCGCGCTTCATGCCTTCCAGCAAGCCATCAGCATCGCACCGGATTTCGCGCTGGCGCATTACAATCTCGGTGACCTCTTGCACGCGCAGGGCCGGCACGATGAAGCCATCGCAGCCATGAAACGTGCGCTGGTACTTGAGCCAAGTTTCCCGGATGCCTGCAACAGTCTTGCAACCATGCTGATGGAGCAGGGGGCAATGGATGAAGCCAGGACCCTGTTTGAGCGCACCTTGCAACTGGATAACAAAAATACCAGTGCACAGCACATGCTTGCTGCGTTGGAAGGGAAGACCACGGCAACCGCTCCATCCGGCTACGTGGTTGGACTGTTTGATGGCTGTGCCGCGTATTTTGACCGGCACCTTGTTGACGAACTTGGGTATCAGGTGCCCCGGGATCTTCGCAGGGCGGTATCGCAGTTAGTCGGTCCTGACCGGCAGGGGCTGGATGTGCTGGATCTTGGTTGTGGTACCGGTTTGTGCGGGCCCCTGTTTCGTGACATGGCAGGAACCATGGTGGGCGTAGATCTCTCGCCGGGGATGCTGGCCGTGGCAAGCCAGCTCAGGCTGTATGACAGGCTTGTTACAGGCGACATAACAAGTGAACTGCGTAAACATGAAACTGCGTACGATTTGATCCTGGCGGCCGATGTGTTTATTTATGTAGGCGGGCTGGACCGGGTGTTTGAGGCAACTGGCGCGGCGTTGA
>CBEULV010000241.1:0-2487 GCA_965544015.1 uncultured Gammaproteobacteria bacterium
CAGGTAGCTTGTGAAGCGGGCGAGGCACAGGCGGATGATGCCGCACCGGTACAGGCATTGCGCGCCGGCCTGCAGGCGCTCACGGTGGAAAATGCGCTGGACAGCTACCATGCCGCCGATGCGCAGCTATCTGCGCTGCGAGCATTGTTTCTGGAAGGTGAGGTCAGTTTACAACAGCGTGCACGCGGCGAGTCATTGTATTATGCGCTGTGCCGCGAAGTGCAGGAATTTCTGGCAGTGCAGCAGACGCCGCCACCGCATCTGGATGACATCAACCGGCGTCTGGCCGACAAGGTTTTCTGCAACCTGTCGGTGTTCCAGTCCATGCCGGATGTGTGGGGCATCGACCAGCTATTCCCGATCGTGCCGTTGCAGCGGCTCGACGAACCGCCACAGCGACGCGCCATCCTGCATGACCTGACCTGCGACTCGGACGGGCACATCGACCGCTACGTAGATGCCGGCGGGGCGGAATCGACCCTGCCGGTGCACGCAGTGCGAGAGGGGGAAAATTACCTGCTGGGTTTTTTCCTGCTTGGCGCCTACCAGGAAATTCTCGGTGACATGCATAACCTGTTCGGTGACACCGATGCGGTCAATGTCGAGCTCGATGACGATGGTGGTTACCGGCTGGTCGATCCGCGCCACGGTGACAGCGTCGATGAGCTGTTGCGCTACGTCGAGTTCGACCCGAAACGCCTGATGGCGCGCTACCGGGAAAAGCTTAACGCGGCCGGGCTCACCGGTGCGGAGCGCAGTATGTGCCTGCAGGCACTGGAAGGTGGGCTGACCGGCACCACTTACATGGAAGACGAGTGAGGAAAGAGATTGCGGATGCAGTCAGCTCCTGACACCAGGGAATATCTCGCGCAAAGCCGCCAAGGCGCAAAGAAAAGAATAAAAATAATTGCCACAGAGAGCACAGAGAAAAATACCATGTCGTTCCTGCGAAGGCGGGAACCCAGCCGTTAAGAATGCTGTAGCGGATATCATCCGCGATGTTTAACATCAACGGAGTCATGATCATGAAAACCGGTGTTATCGGCCTCGGTGCCATGGGTGCACCAATCGCACGCAACCTGCGCCGCGCCGGCCGCCTGGCCTGCGTGTGGAACCGCAGCCCGGACAAGGCCGCGCAACTGCATGATGCGCTGGGCGTGCCGGTTGCAACTGACCCGGCCGACCTCGCGCGCCTTTGCGACCTCATCATCCTGTCGGTGTCAGCGGACGAGGATGTGCTGGAGGTGATCGATGCCATGTTGCCCGGCGTGCAGGCCGGTATGGTTGTGCTCGATACCTCGACCGTGAGCCGTGCAACCGCGCAGCAGGCCGCAGAGCGGCTGGCACCGGGCGCCGCCTTTCTCGATGCGCCGGTATCCGGCGGCATCGAGGGCGCATGCAAGGGCACACTCGCCATGATGGTCGGTGGCGATGCAGAGGTGCTGGCGCGTATCCGGCCGGTGCTGGAGTGCATTGCCGCGCGCGTCGAGCACATGGGACCGGTGGGCAGTGGTCAGGCCACCAAGGCAGTCAACCAGGTCATGGCGGCCGGTATCAACCAGGCGGTGAGCGAGGCACTGGCGTTCGCCGAGGCGCTTGAACTGCCGCTGGACAAAGTCATCGAGGTGCTGGGCAACGGTGCTGCCGGCAACTGGTTCCTGACCCACCGCGGCCCGACCATGGCGCAGGGGAAATACGAACCCGGCTTTCGCGTCGCGCTGCATCACAAGGACCTCGCCATCTGCAAGCAGATGGCGGAACAGTTCGACGTGGCGCTACCGGTGGTCGAGATGACGCTGATTCATTATCGCCGGCTGATGGAAGCCGGTTTCGGGGACGAGGATATTTCCGCGTTGTTGCGCGAGAAGCGCTCGATGTTTGACAAGAACAGGTAGATCCAGGCTGCTCAGGATACTTTTTTCAGTTCTTCGCGCAATATGCGTCGCAGCGTTGTTGCATCAACCGGACGTGCATTACTAGCAAGGTATTCCCCAAGTGCTTCATTAATAATAGTCTGGTAACCACGGCCGGATTCATCTGCTAGATCCCGGAATGCATCCAGTATCCCGTTATCAAGGTAAATGGTTATCCTTGACTTGCCCTTGCCTGAAAGGACAGCACCACGCTTTGCCTTGCTGAAGTCATAGTCCTTTTTCATAGGTAGTTTTCTCTTTTCGAGTTGCGCGGCGTGCAGAAATAAGCCGAACATGTTGCTTACGCCAGGTGTAGACAACGACCAGTATTTCTCCCGTTGCGCCACGCCCTATGCTGACAAACCGTTGCTCGCTATGCGCATATATGTCCTCCAGTGTTAATGCGCATGGATCGGAAAGCACTATTTCTGCGTCAGCAAAACAGACGCCATGTTTTCTGCGGTTGCCTGCGGCCTTGACCGGGTCCCAGCGAACGTCCATGTTCATTATATGTATATAATATGTATATTACAAAATTGTAGAAAACACCAAATAAATCTGTGTGTTAACGGTT
>CBEULV010000242.1:0-2412 GCA_965544015.1 uncultured Gammaproteobacteria bacterium
GCCCTTCGCAGACATCCAGCGGCGTTGCTACGTGTATCTCGATAAAGGCACCGTATTGCTCGATCGTTTCACGTACATCCCGGCGCATCGCGGTATATGGCGCGATCGGCGCACAGATCGCGATACCGCCGTTCTTGGTGATCTCGCTGGCGACAAACCCGATGCGATGCACATTGATGTTGCGGTGTTCCTTCGAGAACCCGAGTTCACTGGAGAGGTTGAGCCGCACAACATCACCATCCAGAAGGGTTACCGGCCGGCTTCCATCCTCGATGAATTTTGCATACAGTATCCTGGCAAGCGTGGACTTCCCGGAGCCGGACAGCCCGGTGAAGAACAGCGTGATGCCCTTGCGGCTGCGCGGCGGGTACGCCTTGCGCAGTGCCGAGAGCACATCCGGGTAGGAAAACCATGCCGGGATTTCCTGTCCATGTTCCATGTGATGACGCAGCTCGGTGTCTGTGAACTGCACGCCCTCGCGCCCCTGCTCCTCCAGCTTCGCCTGCGGCACAAAGCCCTCGGCAGCCGGCGAGTAACGCAGTTCGCTGACCGACACCATTTTTATGGCCAGTTCGTCCTGGTACTTTTCCATCAGCTTCTGGGCCGCATAGCGCGGATAGAAACGCTGCCCGTCATCACGCACCCCCGGGGGTGCGGCATGTTCGGGACCGACAATCATGTGTGAACAACCGTAGTTCTGGCGGATGATCGCATTCAGCAGCACTTCGCGCGGGCCGGCCATGCGCACCGCGGACGGCAGCAGCGACAGGACTGCCATGTTGTGCGGGTAATGCCTGCGGATCGCCTGGTAGCAGTGTACGCGCGCATAGTAATGCAGGTCGCCGGGCTTGGTCATGCCGACCGAGGGGTGCAGCAGGATATTGGCCTGCGCCTCCTTCGCTGCCTGCAGGGTCAGCTCCCGGTGCAGGCGATGCATCGGCTTGCAGGTGTGAAAGGCCACCACGTTCTGCCAGCCCATTTTCGCAAACAGGTGGCGCAGTTCCTCCGGGGTATCGCGCAGGGTCTCGAAATCGTGATGCACGGGCAACTGCGCGCCCTCGATGCTGCCCCCAAGACAGGTCGCATGGGTGCGCTCCAGCAGATAACGCACGCCGGGATGATCCGGCGACGTAGTGCCGTACACTTCGGCGGCCTCGCGCTGCCGGTCCGGCTGCCACTTGTCGGTAACCTGTAGCACCGCCAGCATGAAGCCCTCGCCGTCCCGCAGGGCAACGCGCTGGCCCGGCTCGACCTTTTCTGCCAGTCCGTCATCCACATCCAGCGTAACGGGAATCGACCAGAGCGTGCCATCCGGCAGCCGCAGTTGATCGATGACGGACTCGTATTCCGCACGCCCCATGAACCCGCGCAATGGCGAATAGCCGCCGTTCAGCAATAGTTCGAGATCGCAGACCTGGCGCTGGTTGAGGGTAAGGGAGGTAAAGTCGCCGGACTCGACCTTGAGCGCCTCGGCCCGTGTCTCGTCAACGACCAGATCACACAGCACCCCGCCATGCGGTGAAACCAGGTGTTCCATAGTTTGATTATCCGTTAGCCAGTCAGGCCTGTCGCAGGCTTGAAATGAAGCAATCTACCTGTTTTTCAATCATTTATATACTGTACCAAAGTCGGTGGCCGGCGTCAGTGGCGGGCCGTCCAGCAACTGCGCCAGCCGTTCCAGCCCGGCGCCGACATCGGCACCCAGGTGGACCCGCAATAGCCGGCGTCCGCGTTCCGCCAGCACCTCGAAATCACCGCAGGCCTGCGCGGCCTCGACAGTCCCGAACGTACAGTGCCGACCCGGCACCGGCAGGTCCTGCACGGCATCACTGGTCAACTGCAGGAAAACCCCGGTATTGGAGCCACCCTTGTAGGCCTGTCCGGTCGAGTGCAGGAAACGCGGCCCAAAGCCAATGCAGGTCGCGGCCGTACTGTGACGCCGCAGCATCACACGAATGGACTGCAGGTGCCGGACATTATTCTCGTTCCTCGCCAGATAGGCCAGCAGGGCGAGGTAATCGCCTGGCTCGATACGGCCCAGGTGGGCGCGCAGGTAGTCGCCCGCGCTGACATGTTCGCCACACAGGGCGTGCAATGCCACCGTATTGACCGGGTCGGTGTACAGTGCCAGCGAGTCTTCCTCGGCCAACGGGGTCAGGCAGGGCAGGCTGCCACCGGACTCACAGACTGCCGTGATCTTGCGCGACTCCACCTTGCTGGCTTCCACGTCCGGCTGGTCAAAGGGGTTGACCCCGAGTACCGCACCGGCCACCGCGGTGACCATTTCCCAGCGATAGAACTCCTGCCCGATATCATGGATATCCTCGACATCGATGCGCATCACCGGGTGCCCGGCGGCGGTCAGGACCTCAACTGCACGATCCTGTTCGTCGTCCACGCCGGTGGCGAGCC
>CBEULV010000243.1:0-2363 GCA_965544015.1 uncultured Gammaproteobacteria bacterium
GGTGGGGTCGTAACTCCTCCTGGCCCGTTTTCACCGTCAGGGTATACCCCGGCTCGAGTTTGTGTACATCGCGGAAGATACTGCGCGGGTCCGGTACATAGCCATAGGAAAAATAGTCTTCCACCGCACGGGGGTCGATCACCCGCGGCAAGGCATGACACTCCAGCAATGCCTTGAGTTCCGAGCCAAACAAAAGCCTGCCGTCTGCAAGCAATGCATAATACAGCGGCTTGATGCCCAGGCGGTCGCGGGCAAGAAACAGTGTGCGACGATTGCGATCCCAGATGGCAAAGGCAAACATGCCACGAAAGCGCTCCACACAGGCCTCGCCCCACTCCTCCCAGGCGTGGACGATGACCTCGGTATCGCAGTGTGTCCTGAACCGGTGGCCGGCGGCGAGTAATTCCTCGGTCAGCGCGGGAAAGTTGTAGATCTCGCCGTTGAACACCACCACGACCGAGTGATCTTCATTGAACAGCGGCTGGTGACCATTGGAAAGGTCGATAATCGACAGCCGGCGGTGGGCAAGGCCGACCCCGGGTTCGACATGGATCCCGCCGTCGTCGGGGCCACGATGAAACTGGACCTGGTTCATACGGGACAACAGCCCTTCATCGATGGGACGCTGCTCCCGGGTATCGAATATCCCTGCTATACCACACATGATTTGTGCATCTGCCTCATGGCTTGTTTAGCCCTGGTATTTCCCTGTCCTTGCGCCGTCCCCCGGATTTCCAGCACTGCTGCCGGTACAGTTCGTCATAGACTTCCAGGTAACGACTTACCATGCGGGCAATACTGAATTCGCCTTCGACACGCGCTCTTGCTGCCGCCCCGTGGGCAACACGCAGGGCGGCATGATCAACATAGTTGAGCAGGGCCGCCGCCATGGCCTGCGGGTCTGCGCGCGGGACCAGAAATCCGGTTTCACCTTCCCGTAACAGTTCCTCGTTGCCACCCACCCGCGTTGCCACAACCGGCAATCCACACGCCATGGCCTCAAGAATGGTATTGGAGATACCTTCTGCCAGTGAGGGCAGGACAAATACATCCAGCGCCGAAAGCAGTTGCGGTACATCCTCCCGGCTGCCAGCCAGCCACACACGGTCCTGTATGCCTTCCTGCACCACCAGTTCCTCGACCTTGCCCCGCAGGGAGCCGTCTCCGATCAACACCAGGCGCAGCCGACTGTCATCCGGCCGGCGCAGGCAAAGCTCTTTGAAAGCCCGTACCAGGGTCAGTTGATCCTTGACTGCCTCCAGCCGCCCCACACTACCAATCAGCAGACTGTCCTGATCGGCGAAGCCTTGCGGAAGAACCGCTTCACGACATTCTCTCCCCCCAGGCCTGAATCGTTCGACATCCACGCCATTGCAGATCAGGCGCAGTTTGGACTCCGCGACGCCCACCTGCTTACGCAGGTAATTGCTCAACTCCTGCGACAGCGGGACATAACGATGTACCAGGGGCTGATATAGCCGCCGCACCCACCGGTATTTCCTGCTGGTACCATCCAGGTCGAATACGTCACGGCCATGTTCACCGTGTATACGGCAGGGCACACCTGCCAGCCAGGCCGGAAGTTGCGCTTCCAGTGCCGCGAGGTTGCGACTGTGTACGATTGCGGGACGTATCTCGCGAAATAAGCGCCAGAGTTTCCATAACATACCGATGTCGTTACCCGGGCGCTTGTGGAGCGCGATACAGGGGACGTCGTTTCGGGTAATGCGTTGCCGGAATTCGGATACATCCGTCAGACTGATAATGACGTGACGGTAACGGTCTCCAGGAATACGGTTTATGATATTCACCAGCCCGTTCTCCAGACCACCTACGTCCAGGCGGTAAATTATATGCGCAATAAGTGGTGGATGTGAGGAAACATCGACAGGCATCTGTGCTCATCCGTGGTTATGTGTCATGTCCCGCTGCCAATTCGAGACTGCGCTCTATTGCCGGGAGCATGTCATTAATAAACGACTGTATCACTCTGTCGGCATCATCGCTGTCCTCGAGATAGTCCGTATAGACGATGACCGCGGCAGCCGGTAATTGTCTGCCAAGCAGCTGGTTTTTTGCCTCCAGTAGTTTTGCCAGGTAAGGTCTCGATATATAAGTACCGTCAAACCAGTTCCAGTGATAGACAAGCAGGCTTCCCCGATTTGAACGCAGTGTGGTCTGCAAGACACTAATCTTTTTCCCCGAGGCAGTGATGGCCAGGTTCTCCTGACTGACTTTCCTCCAGGCAGCGCGGCTCGTTTCCAGTATCCTGTTACTATCATTGATCAGTTCGGCCCCCTGTTGCTGGGTCTGGTAATAAGGCAGGTATACCCCGACCTTTCGTCCCTCCTTCTGGTATGTCT
>CBEULV010000244.1:0-2346 GCA_965544015.1 uncultured Gammaproteobacteria bacterium
TCCCTCTGGTTGCCCACGAAGGGGAAACCGCCCGCTTCTTCGGTGATCTGGTAAAACACAAGATCGTGAGGATCCACTTAATTTACCCCCATTGCCCGGACACCTGCACCGGAAGATTCATGTCGTCTCCGTGAAGGCGGGGCGCAGCCTGGATCGCTATCAATCACCAATGTTCGCGCTGCGAGCAGCGCTCCTACGACAATAGCAAGCCTTGTAGGAGCGGAACTTGTTCCGCGAATTTCTCTATCATCACTGTTCGCGCATGCCTGCACCCCTGCGACAATTAGACAGATCTGTAGGAGCGGACGTTGTCCGCGAACATCTTTGCTTCAATAGTCAGGACAAAGCATACCCGGAAAAGAAAAGAGAGGGCTTGCGCCCCCTCTTTGATACCGCAGGTGTTGCCTGGCTTTAGTCGTCCAGCGGCAGCCCGCTCGGAACGCCGTTGACAACGTCCTGGTCGCTACGCAGGTCGATGGTGCCCGGATCCGTCAGTGCATTCAGGAAGTCCAGAATACGGTCGACGTCTTCAGCGCTGTAGGTAAACGGCGCCAGCTCGTTGTGATATGCGATGAAGTCGACCCGATCCGGATCATCCATGGCAGCGTAGTTTTCCGCATCCAGGGTCGGATGGGTCGGAAGGATCGCCTGCCGGTTGCTGTTGTAGGCATACAGCGAATTGACCGCATCCATGTGATGTTCGACAGTCGCGCGCAGCGTATCGTATGCGCCGCCGTGACCATAAGGAGCAGTCAGTGCCACGTTACGCAGCGTCGGGGTGCGGAACTTCAGGGTGTCGTTTACATCGCCGGTTACCTGCTCACGGCCAAAATCCTCGTGGCCACCGGTCTTGCCCGGGCTGTTGCTGCCGCGACCGGTGCCGATCTGTGGCATGGCAATGGCGTGGAAGCCCTGGTCGGTCTGGTACAGGCCGCTGTGGCAGTCAGCGCAGGCCTGTCCGTTGCTGTCACCCTCGTAGAACAGTTCCATACCGGCTTGGGCATTCTCGCTCATGGCACCTTCATCACCACGGATGAACTGGTCAAACGGGCTGTTGTCGGCGCGCCATGCAACACCCTCGAAGGCCGAAATGGCATTGGCGGCGTGGCCATAGGTGATGTCGCCGGCGCTGATCACGTCACCCGGGAAGGCGGCCTTGAACATATCGACATATTCCGGGATGGCCTGCAGACGCAGTGCCAGTTGTTCCCAGACGCCACCCGGACCGGCCAGGTTGCCGGCATCGGCGGCATCGGCGACCGAGTTCTCACCCGCCTGGCCAGCCATTTCCGTGCCGGACGTGACCGGGAACATGGCCTGGCATGCCAGCACATTTTCCAGGTTGCCCGGCAGGTTATGACCGGCCGGTGTCTTGCAGCCGCTCGGGAAGCCTGCCCCGCCAATGGTTGTCACACGGCCGTCATGGAACAGGGTATGGAACGATTTGTCACCCAGGTTAAAGACCGGCGGTGCATTACGTGGCACACGCTCGACGATTAGATCTGCACCGGAACCGACGTTACGGGTCACGCCCAGGCCGCTACCGCCTTCACCAACCGGCAGTGAAAGGCCATCACCTGTATCGGCCAGCGAATGGTGGCAGGTGCCGCAGGAAATGTTCGAATTGCCACTGAGGATCTTGTCGAACATCAGGACACGGCCCAGTTCCACCTTTTCTGCACTGGGTGTGCGGAAATCATGGTCAGGCGCTGGCAGGTCAGGACCGCCGCCTTTGCCATGCCCGTTTCCTGCCATGGCTGTGCTGCCGGCACCCAGCAGGGCAACGGCTACAGCCGCCGCTATATAACTATTGGTTTTCATATGGTATTACCCCTTTTTTAAAGTGCACTTTTAAGAGTCGTGTTGTTCTATACAGCGCTGATAGCGCTTCCTTGTGGGGTCCTGCGATGTATAGAGTTATGTCCATGCCTTGACGTTTTCCACTGCTATAAACCCCCGCGCCCTGTCGCGGCAGATCAACCCAGGACTTATCATGTATAGGATGGACAGGGTCTAAATACATTCATGTGTTTCCTAACGGCCCCGTATATCCCCTCTGAGTGGAAGATTTACCGGTGCCGGGCTTGTCTATGGTGGCCTGGCGAGGGTATAAACGGCAATCGGACTAAAGTAGCAATACAAAAACTTTAATGGAGTAAGGAGGACTCATGAAGAGACTAATTGTCGCAGTTGTTAGCATTTTCATTCTTAGCGCGGCCAGTGCCGGCGACGGACTGGTGAGCAAGAAGAGCGGGTTTGGCGCTAAAGAGACGCTGGACCGGCTGGAGGCCGTGCTGGAGAAGAAGGGCATTACCATATTTGCCCGTGTCAGCCACACTGCCGGTG
>CBEULV010000245.1:0-2342 GCA_965544015.1 uncultured Gammaproteobacteria bacterium
GTAATCAGCCTGCGCCCCCGGTCAAGTCCGAACCTGTCTGCAACTTCATCCAGCTTACTCTCATCGAGACTGATACCGGGCCTGGGTTAATCATGGCCGGACTGCTCACCACGCCCGTCTGCCAGTGCAACAAAACGCTGGACCGTCATAGCGAGCTTTTGCCTGTCCAGGATCCGCATATCATTGATCAGTCCGTAACGCATCTCTCCGCGGTAACCGGTACGAACCGGTATATTCGCCCACCAGGGCACCAGGGCGGACTTGAATGAATTCGGTAGTACAATGGCCCAGTCATAGGATCTCTGCCTGAGTGAAACGCCCAGCCGGTATCGTGCGGCAAGCCCAAGCTCGCCGTGACCCAGTGGCATCACGATGGATTGATTGACCTCCGGCATGACCGCCAGCAATGGCCTGCTCCATGCCGGTGCAAGCACGTCGATTTCCATATCAGGGTGCCCCTGCCTGAGCCGGATAAACAGACTCTGCGCCATCACCATATCACCCACCCATGATGGCCCGACAACCAGACAGCGTTGAGGATTTAGTGGCATATACATTCGGGCACAGGTTTATTAGTGGCAGTAAATTGGATAAAGTCAGCAATCCACGCCTCGTGGCGGCCAGGCACCAGAAACGTATCATATGAACAAACCGGCAAACACCAAAGAATTATATTTCCGGCTACTGAGCTATGTCGCCCCGTACTGGAAGGTATTTGCCATAGCAATCATCAGCATTGTGGTTCTGGCGCTGACGGAACCGGCAATTCCGGCCCTGATGAAACCACTGCTGGATGGCAGTTTCATCAAGAAAGACCCGGACACCATCCGGCTCATGCCGCTGCTGCTGATATTGCTGTTCCTGGTACGCGGCGCATCCAATTACGTCAGCACGATCGCGCTCAACTGGGTATCGGGAAAGGTCATCATGGATCTGCGCACGCAGTTGTTCAGCCAGCTGCTGTTGCTGCCCTGCTCCTACTATGACGCCAATCCAACCGGTATCATTATTTCAAAAATCACCTTTAACGTAGAGCAGGTTGCAGCGGCAGCCAGCGATAGCCTGCTGATCCTGGTGCGCGACAGTCTTTCCGTGATCGGCCTGCTGGCACTGATGGCATGGATCAACTGGCAACTGTCACTCATTTTCTTCATCGTGGTCCCGGCCATCGGTATTGTCGTCAAGCTGGTCAGTGGCCGATTGCGGCATCTAAGCAAGTCCCTGCAACTGGCCATGGGTGACATGACCAACATTATCGAGGAAGCGATCAAGGGCAATCGTGTCGTCAAGCTGTTTGGCGGACAGCATTATGAAAACAGGCGCTTTGAAAAGATGGTCAATCGTGTCCGGCACATGAATCTGAAAATCATTGCTACGTCTGCCGCCAACGTGCCGACCGTGCAGATGATCGCCGTTATTGCACTGGCGGTGATGATCTACATCGCCTCCTCTCAGACACTTGAGAATGAATTCACGGTGGGCAGTTTCATTTCCTTCTTCGGGGCCATGGGGTTGCTGTTCTCGCCGATCAAGCGACTGACCAAGGTCAACGAAGCATTGCAACGCGGCATGGCTGCGTCTGAATCGATTTTTGCGTTGCTAGAGGAACAGCAGGAGCCAGATACTGGCAATAAGCGCCCGTCTGCCATCAGGGGCGCCATCTCGTTTCGCGACGTCAACCTGCATTACGACAGCACCAACATCCCGGCGCTGGACGACATCAACCTCGATATCCACCCGGGCGAAACCGTGGCACTGGTCGGTCGCTCCGGAAGCGGCAAGTCCAGCCTGGCCGCACTGATACCGCGCTTCTACCAGCCGACCGGTGGCACCATCCTGCTGGACGGCAAGGACCTGCAGTCGCTCAGCCTCGCCGACCTGCGTGCGAATATTGCGCTGGTCACCCAGGACATCGTGCTGTTCAACGACAGCGTTGCCGCCAATATCGCCTATGGCGCCATGCGCGAGGCCAGCCGCGACGACATCACCGCCGCCGCCGAGGCCGCGCACGCCATGGAATTCATTCGCAATCTGCCGGATGGGCTGGACACATTCATCGGTGAGAACGGCGCACGCCTGTCCGGCGGGCAACGCCAGCGCCTGGCGATCGCGCGCGCGCTGCTGAAGAACGCGCCGGTACTGGTGCTGGATGAGGCCACCTCGGCGCTGGACACGGAATCCGAACGCCATGTGCACGCCGCACTGGAAACCCTCAAGAGCGGGCGCACCTCGATCATCATTGCGCACCGTTTATCAACCATCGAACACGCCGACCGCATCGTGGTACTGGAAGGCGGCCGTATCGTGGAAACCGGCACACATCAGGAGTTGCTGGATAAGGG
>CBEULV010000246.1:0-2341 GCA_965544015.1 uncultured Gammaproteobacteria bacterium
CGTGAGCAGTTGCGAGCGCTGTCTGATTTCGTCGACCCGTTCCTGGTTGCGGCGGTTGTCCCTGTCGTAGGCGATGGCGCCCTGTACCCGTTCGAGCATGAGTGCGTCATTGTAGGGTTTCTCGATGAAATCCCAGGCACCTGCCTTCATTGCACGCACGGCCATGGCGACATCCGCGTGCCCGGTAACAATGATGACGGGGATATCCGCGCCGCGATCCCGAAGCCTTGCGTGCAGTTCCATGCCATTGATTTCTGGCATGCGCACATCGAGTACCACGCAGCCGGGGTCTCCAATCCGGTAGTTGTCCAGAAACGCCATACCGTCCTCGAATATGTGCGCCGCCTGGCCGGCGGACTCGATGAGCCACTTCAGTGACTCCCGCGCCAGGCGATCATCATCAACAATGTAGACGACGGGTTGCATGGCTCAGGCGGCCTCGTGTATCGGTAGTTCGAATGAGAACTCTGCACCGCCGCTGGCCAGCGACCTGGCAAAGATGTGGCCGTCGTGTGACTCGACAATGGAACGGCTGATCGACAGTCCGATTCCCATGCCGTCCGGCTTGGTCGAATAAAATGCATCGAAGATCTTCGGCAGCGCCTCCTCGGGGACCCCTTGTCCGTTATCAGTGGCGATGAGCTGTACGGTCTCTCCGTTGCTGCGCGTTGTAATCCTCAATTGGCGGTTTTTTGCCTCGGTCATGTCCATGGCGTCGATGCTATTGCGGATGAAGTTCAGGATCACCTGTTCGAGCTGGATCATGTTGCCAAGCACGGGTGGTAGTTCCACGTCCAGGTCAAGTTCGATGCCGACATCATGCCGGCGTGCTTCCATCATGACCAGCGCGGTGATGTTGCTGACCGCCTTGTTCAGGTCCACTAATGTGTGTTCAGCGCTATCTTTCTGCACAAACTGGCGGATATTGCGGATGATGTTGGCCGCCAGTGTTGCACCTTCAATAGCCCGCTCCATGCCCTCGATGATCCTGTCGGTATCATTTGTGCCCTCGCGCAACAGGCGCAGGCAGCCGCTGCTGTAGTTGATTGCGCCGGTCAATGGCTGATTGAGTTCATGGGCGAGGCTGGCCGCCATCTCGCCGATCGTACTCATGCGCGAGACGCGCGCCAGTTCCGACTGGTGTCGCTGCTGTGATTCAGAGGCCAGCTGCCGTTCCATTTCGTCGCCGATCCACTGTGCCATGACCTTCAGCAACTCGAGATCCCACTGGCTGAGGTGCTTGTCGCGAACCCTGGTGCCGGCGAATTCCAGTGTGCAATGGACGCGTCCTTCCACCAGTACCGCCGTACCGAGGTAGCTCTGCAGGCCCTGAACCTGGCAGCCCGGGCAGGACACCGCGGCCGCGGAAAGATCCGGGATGTCGAGCGGCTCGCCATGCAGTTCGATCAGCCTGTTTGCGCCCTGTGTATTGAGGGGGCCTGGAATTTCCGGTATCAGGCTTGCCTCGCCGGAGGTCTTGCAGTGGCAGACGCCTTGCTCGCTACGCTCTGCGCTGGCAAGGACGGCTACCGGAAGATTGAAATACTCGCGACCCGTCTCCAGCAGACAGGATATCCGCTCGTCGTGTGAGAGTTCCGGGGCACTGGTAATGCGCACCAGTTCGCGTAATGCCACCCGGCTCTTCTCCAGTCCCTCGTTGGTGGTTTTCAGGTCTTCGGTACGTTCAGCAACCTGCTCCTCCAGCGTATCGCGGTAGCGAGCCAGTTTCGCCTGGGATTTCTCGCGCTCCCTGATTTCCCGGCGCAGGCTGCGCTCGGTTTCCTTGAGCTTGTGATTGGTATTTGAGATGTAGCCGTTCAGCAGCAGCAGGAAGCCCAGCAGCATGCCGATACCGGCGAACCACCAGGTATAGCGCTGGAGCATGCCGAGAAAGGAGGCCTGGCGCAGTACCTCGTAGGGCCCCACCTGCAGTGTCTGCATCAGATCATGCACGGGGGAGTAGTCCAGCGGTACCGTCCATCCGGCCATGCGCGCTGCCCGTGCGGCTGGGTGGTCGGCCGGCATCGACAGCAGTGCCTGGGCTACGCGGGTGGCCAGATCCCTGGGGGCGTTCTTTGTCATTGCAAATGGCCACTCAGGGTAGAGGCGGGTACTCAGTGGGAAGGGTGTGCTGTCTATGCTCTGCGGGTTGAGGATGCAAAACTCGTCCTCGGTTACCTTGCCGCTTTCGATCATTCGCGCCAGGGTTTCTGCCCGTACCGTTGCCGCATCGACCTCGCCCCTGTGTACAGCCATGATGATATTGTCCTGGGGGAAACCGGCAAAACGCAGCTCGCGGATGTCAGTGAACGGATCGATGCCATGTTCCTTCAGTTCCCGC
>CBEULV010000247.1:0-2325 GCA_965544015.1 uncultured Gammaproteobacteria bacterium
GGATGCAGGTGCCGACGATCTCCTTGTCCCTGAATTCCGCCTTGAAGCGGTCGGTTAGACCGCACTCGGTCACCAGCATGAAGGTCCGGGCGGGCGAGTTCTTTACATAGTTGAGCATGCCCGAGGTCCCGCCGGCATAGTCAACCTCTGAAACCAGTCCCGGGGTGCATTCAGGGTGTGCGAGAATTTTCACACCGGGAAAGCGTTTTCTGATATCCCGTACCGAGTCCGCATCAAAGCCCTCGTGAACCACGCAGGTTCCGTCCCATGTTCTGATCGTCTTCGATGTTATTTTGGCAAGATTTTCCGCCATCAGTCGGTCAGGGATAAACAGGATTTCGTCCTGCGGCATGGCCTCCACCACCTCCACGGCGTTGGATGAGGTGCAGCAGGCATCGCTTTCGGCCTTGACCTCGGCGTAGGTATTGACATAACACACGACCCCGGCATCGGGAT
Organism: uncultured Gammaproteobacteria bacterium; assembly: GCA_965544015.1. GTDB lineage: Bacteria > Pseudomonadota > Gammaproteobacteria > UBA9214 > UBA9214 > UBA9214. The sequence continues at coordinate 457 of CBEULV010000247.1, forward strand.
GTTCATCGCGCAGGGCGCGTACCTGTTCCCCCGTGATCGAGTCCGCCAGTGAGCAGCCCGCCACCCGCGGGACCAGCACATCCTTGCCAGGGTTGAGCAGCTTGGCCGTCTCGCCCATGAAATAGACTGAGCAGAAGATGATTTTCTGTGCCGGGTGATCGGTCGCCCTGACGCTCAAACCATAGGAGTCACCGATATAGTCACCGACGCCGTACATGATGTCCGGGGTCTGGTAGGAGTGGGCCAGGATAACGGCATTCTGCTCTTTCTTGAGTTTGTTTATCTCCTGCGTGACTGGCGCGATGAGCTCGCAATCACCCCGGCTCCAGTCAAGATGGTGAAGCTTGCCATAGAGGCGTTCCGTTTCTTTATCGATGTCTGTACGCATCCCGGGTACCAACCCCTCAAACGGTATTAGACAACAGGCTGGACTGTTTGTCCTTGCCGTATATCAAGACCCCGGCTTAACAAAAATGGGGGACAGACCTCGTTTTTCAGGGCTACGGCAGGAGGACAGATTCAATAATCCGGTTCATACATCATCGCCCTGATGGTTTGCCTGACGTCCGCAGGCCGCTCGGTCTGCGCCAGTCCCTGTTCCCAGGCCAGTTCCGCCACGGCCGTGGCAATGTCCAGTGAGACATCGCGGATTTCAGTCAGTGGCGGATACACCGTTCCGCTGGCGAGATCTGCCTCGCCAACCCTGGATGCCAGGGTGTGTGCGGCTGTCAGCAGCATCGCGTCACTGATGGTGCGCGCGCAACTGGCAATTGCGCCAAGGCCAATACCGGGAAACACGTAGGCATTATTACCCTGGCCGGGCCGAAAGCGCTGGCCATTGATCTCGACTGTGCCAAACGGACTGCCGCTGGCAAACACGGCCCGGCCGTCGCTCCACGTATAGGCCTGTTGTGCGGTGCACTCGGCCCTGGAGGTGGGGTTGGAGAGGGCAAAGATCACCGGGCGTTCGTTGACCTGCGCCATCAGCCGGATCACCTGTTCGGTAAAACTCCCGGGCGAGCCGGTAGCACCGATCAGCACGTGCGGTCTGATGTCGTGGATGGCATCAATGAAACTGCGTGGTGCGGCATCATGCGCATAGGGGCGTGTATGTGGTGCAAGCTGTTCACTTTCCTTCACAATCAGGCCGGAACGGTTTACCAGCCACAGGCGTTCACGGGCCGTCTGTTCGTCCAGTCCGGCCTCGCACAACGCTGATACCAGCAGGTCGGCAATTCCGGTCGCGGCAGAGCCGGCGCCGAGGAACATGATACGCAGCTCGGCAAGCGGGTTGCCGGTGATGCGGCAGGCGGCCAGTATCCCGCCCAGCGCCACGGCGGCAGTACCCTGGATATCGTCGTTGAAACACAGCACGCGTTCGCGGTAGCGGTTCAACAGGGTATAGGCATTGGGTGTCAGGAAGTCCTCGAACTGGATCAGTGCGCGTGGAAACGCGTCCTGCACGGCGTCGACAAATTCTTCTACCAGCGCCTGGTAGTCCTCGCCGACAAGTCTCGCCTGGTCGATGCCCAGGTAAAGCGGGTCATTGCGCAGGGTTTCGTTGTTGGTGCCAACGTCCAGCATGACCGGCATGCACTGTTCGGGCGGGATGCCGGCGCAGGCGGTATACAGCGCGAGTTTGCCAATCGGTATGCCCATGCCGTTGGCGCCGAGATCCCCCAGACCCAGGATGCGCTCGCCATCGGTTACCACGATCAGGCGCACATCCTGCTCCGGCCAGTTGCGCATGATCTGGCGAATCTCTCCGCGGTCCTGCGGCGTGATATAGAAACCGCGCGGCTGGCGAAAAATGTGCGCAAATTCCTGGCAGGCCTGGCCGACGGTCGGGGTGTAAATCAACGGCATGAT
>CBEULV010000248.1:0-2302 GCA_965544015.1 uncultured Gammaproteobacteria bacterium
CAGTCGGCAGGTTCACCATGATTCACCCATCGCATTCCATGCGATTCTTGTATAACAATGTTGTAGTGCATCCTATCGGCAAGGCATTGTACATATTGAGCGCAACAGCGCGGCTGAAAGGGATGAACCCCGACCAAATAGCGAGTATTACTTATTGTTTTATTGATATATTTTTCTTGACGGACAGAAAGAACCTGCCGCCATACATCCCTTTAATCTGTGACAAGTGTCACAATTGAAACTACCCCGGTATCTGAAACCCCGCTCGGTTCGTTCATAAAAAAACCGGCATCGGTTAAACATGTCAATGCATAGTCACACCAGAAGAGCGCCATCAAGTCAGCGCTCGCAATACCATTAGACACACCACCCGACACAACCTATTATTCACGCCATAGAACCTTGCCTGGTAGAAATCATGCCGGGCGCCAGAATCGATCAGCAGCCGCTTCCATGCTGAATTCAATGTCGTAAATTGGTATTTTGAACCCGGAAACAGGTTAATGCCGACAAGCCAATTCGACTATACAGCCGCATTCTCACGCAACATCGGCTGGGTCACATCATCAGAGCAATCCATACTGCGTACCAAACATGTCGCCATTGCAGGACTCGGCGGCGTCGGAGGCAGTCACCTGCTCACCCTGACACGCCTCGGGATCGGCGCCTTCACACTGGCTGACTTTGACTCCTTCGAGATCGCGAATTTCAATCGCCAGGCAGGGGCCGCCCTCTCCACCCTCGAAAGAAAAAAGACCGATGCCCTTGCAGAACGTGCACTGGACATCAACCCGGAACTTGACCTGAGAATATTCCCCGACGGGGTTGATCAAAGAAATACCGATGATTTTCTGTCGGGTGTTGACCTATACGTCGACGGCCTCGATTTTTTTGCCCTTCAGGCGCGACGAGCGGTGTTCGATTCCTGCAACCGGCTGGGTGTTCCGGCGGTTACCGCTGCACCTCTTGGCATGGGTGCCGCGTTATTGAATTTCCTGCCCGGCGGCATGACGTTCGAGGAATACTTTCAACTTGACGGCCATGACGAGGAAGAACAGTTGCTGCGGTTCCTGCTTGGCCTTTCCCCTGCCATGCTCCAGGGCAGCTACCTGGTTGACCCGACGGCAGTCAGGCTTGCCGAACACCGGGGACCGTCAACCCCAATGGCCTGTGAACTGTGCTCCGGCATCGCGGCCACCCAGGCACTGAAGATACTGCTTGGGCGCGGCAAGGTCATTGCAGCACCACGGGGCCTTCATTTCGACGCCTACCGTAACCAGCTGGTAACAACCTGGCGCCCGGGAGGGAATCGAAACCCGCTGCAACAACTTGGCCTCATGCTGGCAAGACGCAGATTCAGCCGGAAATTCAAGGCAGCCCCGCCCCTGACCGGGGGGGAAACAGCCGAAGGCAATCACGGCGTGGCGCAGCAAATCCTGGATCACGCCCGCTGGGCCCCCAGTGGTGACAACAGTCAACCGTGGCAGTTTGAAATTGTCGACCCGCACCATGCGGTTATTCACGGTCACGATACGCGCGAGCACTGCGTCTACGACCTGAAGGGCCATGCCAGCCAGCTCGCACTGGGCACGCTGCTTGAAACCATCAGTATCGCGGCCAGTAGCCATGGACTGCACGCCGAATTCCGCTTACGACCGGGACTGCCCGCTACCAGTCCGACCTTCGATATCGCGTTCCTTGCTGACCCGAACATTCAGAAAGATCCCTTGCTGCCCTTTATCAGCGAGCGCACTGTACAACGGCGTCCGCTGTCAACCCGGCCGGTGACTGCCAGCGCACGAGAACAGCTGGAGGCGGCCGTTGGCAGTGAGTATCACATTGTGTGGTTCAATGATTTCCGTGACCGTTTGCGCATGGCACGGCTGCTATTCCAGAATGGCGGCCTGCGCCTTACCCTTCCTGAAGCCTTTGAAACGCACAGGTCCATCATCCAGTGGGATTCCGATCACAGTGAAGACCGGGTTCCTGCCAGGGCTGTAGGACTGGATCCCCTGACCTTGCGGCTGATGCGCTGGGCCATGGTCAGCTGGCAGCGCGTGGACTTCCTCAATCGCTTTCTGGGCGGGACACTCATCCCGCGTGTGGAACTGGATTTCATTCCAGGAATCGCGTGCGCGTCACATTTCATAATCATGGCATCCCGCGCACCGGAATCCCTGGATGACTTTGTAGCGGCCGGCCGTGCCGTGCAGCGTTTCTGGCTGACGGCTACCATGCATGACCTGAAACTCCAGCCGGAAATGACGCCGCTGATATTCAATGGCTACACACGGGATAATGT
>CBEULV010000249.1:0-2295 GCA_965544015.1 uncultured Gammaproteobacteria bacterium
TTATATAATGCCTTATTCATAGGATAAATGAGTGATGAGGCACTTAGGAACATAGGATTTTCAGTCCCCTGCTCTACCAACTGAGCTACCTGGCCGGGGTGGTGTATTAAAGCGAGTGGCTACCCGCGAGTCAAGGCGCCCGCCCGATTATTGCCTTGATTCAATGGATTATCCAGACCGCAGTGTGGAAATCTTCCACCAGCGCCACACTACTTGATGGTACCCGGCATAACAAAACCACCCGGCACATCTGAACCACCGCCAAAGAAAAACTTCTCCATTTCCTCTTCAAGAAACTTGCGCGCCTTGGGATCGACGGGAGAAATCCGATGCTCGTTGATCAGGATGGTCTGGTGTTTCAGCCACATCTGCCAAGCCTCTTTCGAGACCTGGTCGAAGATACGCTGACCGAGTTCGCCGGGATAGGTCGGCTTGTCCAGGCCCTCGGCTTCCTTACCCAGTTTCACACATTGTACGGTTCTGCTCATCGGCTGCCCTGTTGTTCTGCCAGGTTGATAAACGGTTAATCAGTTTTTCCACGGGAGCGGCGAAGCCAAGCTCATCGTTACTTTCAGGCTCATACCAAAGGCGCCCCAGATCATCCATTATCCGGCTATTGTCGTTGTTTGCCAGCGCCAGCATGGGGGTGATGTCGAGGTGAAAATGGCTAAAGGTATGACGCACAACCGGCCAGCTTTCCAGCAGGGTTACCTTGACTCCCAATGTTTCCAGCGCCCAGTGCTCCACCGGCACATCATCCCCGGGCTCAGGAAAACCCCACAACCCACCCCAGATCCCGGCCGGGGGACGCTGCTCCAGCAGGATGCCATTGTCAGGATTGACCAGCATCAGCATGCGAGTACTGCGCACCGGCAATACCTTGCCTGGACGAGGTGTCGGGAATTCACTCTGCCGCCCTGACTGGCCGGCGATACAGGTCTGCTGCAGGGGACAACGTTCACAGGCCGGACGGCTGCGCGTACACACAGTGGCACCCAGGTCCATGATCGCCTGGGTGTACTCCACAACATCTTGTGCAGGCGTATGACGTTCTGCCAGCGCCCATAGCTGTTTCTGCACCTGTGTCCGGCCCGGCCAACCATCGATAACATGAAAACGCGCCAGCACGCGTTTGACGTTACCATCCAGGATGGCCTCGCGTTGTCCGCAGGCCAGCGCAAGAACCGCGCCCGCGGTGGAGCGACCGATACCAGGCAATGCCATGATTGCGTCGCGCGTTTCAGGGAAATGTCCGTTGAACTGCTCCACCACCTGTTTTGCTGCGGCATGCAGGTGGCGGGCGCGTGCATAGTAGCCAAGCCCTGACCAGTAATGCAGCACCTGGTCCTGGCTGGCCGATGCCAGTGCGGCCACGTCCGGGAAGCGCTGCATGAAGCGGTTATAGTACGGGATGACCGTAGCAACCCGGGTCTGCTGCAACATGATTTCGGACACCCAGACCCGGTAAGGCGTGCGCTGCAGCTGCCATGGCAGATCCTTGCGACCGTGTCGCGCAAACCACTCCAGCAGCCGCGAACTGAGATCAGCGTCTTTCAATCTGCAACAACACCCCGTGCCTGTTGTTCGATATAGCGCGCCGTCACCTCGACCTCCTCGACCAGCTTGTCTTCAATCAGCCAGGTACCAATCAACGGTGGCACCCAGAAGTCGGGCTCAAACACCTCAGTGAACCGCAGGCGCGTGACGTCATCCTGCGCTTGCAGGGTCCAGCGTGCGAACCCGGAACGAAAATCGCCCGCACCCGGCACCATCGTTGCTTCAATGGTGTAGTCATCCGGTTTACGTATATCCTGGACCTGCACCACCCGCTTGCAGAAAATCAGGATGCATACACTGACAACCGTGCGCACACGTTGCTGGTCCGGGGTCTGCATGAGCACCCGGCTTTCCTCGATGGATGGATTGATGGCCGCCAGGTTGGCGAAATCGGTAATGACGGCATGGACCATCGGCAACGGGGCGTCGATGCGCGCGTATACATACAAGGTATAGGTATTGTTTTCCTTTGTTACACCGGAAGCAATGATTTCAGAGGCCGACACCAGCGGCGGCAATAGCAACAAGGCCAGCAACAACTTGCGCATACAGATAATCCAGTCTATTTAAACAGGCCCTTCAACAACTGGTCGCCGAGTTTTTCGCCAATCTTTTCCTGGATTTTTTCCTCTACCTTTTCCTTCACCTTCTCCTTGGCTACCTCAGTCAACACCGATGCCACATCCGGTCGATAGGACGGTTCGCTGTAGGTACCCCCCACGTGCACCGGTATGGCAA
>CBEULV010000250.1:0-2269 GCA_965544015.1 uncultured Gammaproteobacteria bacterium
GGAGAAGGCAGAAAAAGCAGAACGGGAACGGAAGTGCAACCATGCGCGTGACCGTCTGCGCAATATCAGTGCGGCCGGCAGTCTCTATCGAATTGATGACGACGGCGAGCGCACGCTGTTATCGGATGAGGAGCGTGACCGTGCCATTGAGCGGGCGCAGCAGGAGATTGCAAGACGGTGTGATTGAGTCAATCCCGCCTGCGCGGGAATGACGGTCAGGTGTTAATTCGCGGATGATATCCGCTCCTACAGGCATGCCTTATTGTCGTAGGAGCGGGTAACATCCGCGATTACTTCAGCGCCTGTTTAAAAAACTCCGGCGGGGTCAAAGCAGCCGTGTGAATGGCGGCATTGTAATAACTTGTCTCGAATATTTTTTCAGCGGCATCCTCTGCACGAAATCGACCATCCAGCGAATACTTGCCTGCCATGGTAGCACTCCACCAGCCGGACGGATAACACGGTTGCGGGAAAAACAGGGTCTTCACGTCGGCAAAACCCGCGGCTCGCATCTCTTTGTGCATTGAATAGATGATGTCCATGTTATAGATTGGTGATTCGCTCTGCTGGACCATGATGCCGTGCTCACCCAGTGCGCTATGACAGTCTCTATAAAAGGCCTCGGTGAACAGGCCCACGGCTGGGCCGACCGGGTCGGTGCTGTCGACAATCACGATATCCTCGCAGCCGGGCGCGGCTTCTTTCATCCACCGGATGCCGTCGCCAAACAGGAACCCGGCGCGTGGGTCATGGTTCGACACACACAGTTCCGGAAAGAATTCCTCGGCCAGGCGCGTAACGCGTTCGTCGATTTCCACCTGCAGGGCATGGGTGACGCGGCCGTGCTTCAGCACTTCGCGCAGGGTGCCGCAATCTCCACCACCGATGATGACCACGTTTTCCGGTGACGGGTGCATGAACAGCGCCGGGTGCGACATCATTTCGTGGTAGATGAAATTTTCACGTGCGGTGAGCATGTAGCAGCCATCGATTACCATCAGGTTGCCGAACTTTTCCGTGGCATAGATTTCGATGTTCTGGTATTCGGTCTGCTCGTTGTGCAACCGCTCGCGGATCTACACGGAGAAGGCGGAACAACCGGCATCGAATTCCTCTGTGAACCACTGGGGCTTGTCAGTCACGGCTGCGTCCTCGTTCTGGCAGATCGGGGAGCAGACAATACAAGATAGATCGGGCCGGGATCAACGGATTTTTCAGGTCGAGGTGCGTGTCCGCGGACATCCTCCGTTCCTGCAACTGGGTCTAAAACAAGTGCTTCGTCATCCCCGCGAAAGCGGGGATCCAGCCTGAAACCATGCGCAGGAATGTTGGTGTTGTTGGATGATTTTCAGCTGGGTTCCCGCCTTCGCGGGAACGACGATGTAAATAAATTCGCGGATGATATCCGCTCCTACTCTGATAAATGCAACTTCCCGTTGATCTTGGGGGCATCTCTGATTATCGTGCCTGTCATGAACTGGACCGCGCAAGACGCCTGCAGGCTTTACAACATTTCCGGCTGGAGCGGCGGCTATTTCGATGTCGGCAATGACGGTCACCTGCTGGCACGCCCGAATGGCAATGCGGATGCCCCGGCCGTGGACCTGAAGGCGCTGGTCGACCGGGTCCATGAACAGGGCCTGACCCTGCCGGTGCTGGTGCGCTTTACCGATATCCTGCACAGCCAGGTGGATCGCCTGTGCGGTGCCTTTACCACGGCCATGAAGGACAGCGCCTATACCGCGAACTACACGGCCATCTACCCGATCAAGGTCAACCAGCAAAAACACGTGGTGGACGCCATCGTGGCGCACGGCGACAAACGCACCGGGCTGGAATGCGGCAGCAAGCCCGAGCTGATGGCAGTCATCGGTAGCCTGTCGGCGGGCGGGACCATCATTTGCAACGGCTACAAGGATGCCGAGTACATCCGTCTTGCACTGATCGCGCAGCGCCTGGGTCACCGCGTGGTGCTGGTGATCGAAAAGCTGTCCGAACTGGAACTGATCATCAACACCGCAAGCATCATGCAGGTGACCCCGGAACTCGGCCTGCGTGTGCGCCTGTCCACAGTGACCTCTGGAAACTGGCAGAATACCGGCGGCGACCGTTCCAAGTTCGGCTTCACCTCTGGCGGTGCGCTGTCCCTGGTTGAGCGTCTGCAACAGGCCGGCATGCTCGATTGCCTGACGCTGCTGCACTGTCATCCCGGTTCGCAGATCACCGGTATCGAGGTGCTGCGCGAGGCATTACTGGAAGTGGCATATAC
>CBEULV010000251.1:0-2263 GCA_965544015.1 uncultured Gammaproteobacteria bacterium
AGCTGTCATTTTCCGACAGTAAATATTTGGCGTCTTTACAACCGGGAGAGGTCCATATAAGCGCCTTGCAGGCGCTATTGAAAATTAATCGCGCCTGCAAGGCGCTCCTGCAGTTGATTGTTATTACAACAAAGGCACGATCATCAGCGCGACGATGTTGATGATCTTGATCAGCGGGTTAATGGCCGGGCCGGCGGTGTCCTTGTAGGGGTCACCGACCGTGTCACCGGTGATGGCCGCCTTGTGTGCGTCGCTGCCCTTGCCGCCGAAGTTGCCGTCCTCGATGTATTTCTTGGCATTGTCCCAGGCGCCACCACCGGTGGTCATGGAAATGGCGACGAACAGACCGGTGACGATGGTGCCAATCAGCAGACCGCCCAGTGCCTCCGCGCCAAGTGTCAGGCCCACAATGACCGGCACGGCGACCGGCAACAGGGACGGAATTACCATTTCCCGGATGGCGGCCTTGGTCAACATGTCCACTGCCCTGGAGTAGTCCGGCTTCTGGGAGTGGTCCATGATGCCCGGCATTTCCTTAAACTGGCGGCGTACCTCGTTGACGATGCCACCGGCCGCACGGCCCACGGCTTCCATTGCCATGGCGCCGAACAGGAACGGGACCAGGCCACCAATCAACAGGCCGATCAGCACCATGTGATTGTCGAGCGAGAAGTTCAGTACCGTGTCGCTGTGTTTGCCCAGCGCATGGGTGTAGTCGGCAAACAGCACCAGGGCTGCAAGACCGGCCGAGCCGATGGCATAACCCTTGGTCACGGCCTTGGTGGTGTTGCCGACGGCATCCAGCGGATCGGTGATGTTGCGAACCTTTTCGTCCAGTCCAGCCATCTCGGCAATACCACCGGCGTTGTCGGTGATCGGGCCATAGGCGTCCAGCGCCACGATAATGCCGGTCATGGACAGCATGGAGGTGGCGGCAATGGCGATGCCGTACAGACCGGCCAGTTCGAATGCACCCCAGATACTGGCACACACAGCCAGCACTGGCAGGGCGGTGGATTTCATTGAAACACCGAGACCGGCAATGACGTTGGTGCCGTCACCGGTAGTGGAGGCCTCGGCAATGTGGCGCACCGGTTTGAACTCGGTGCCGGTGTAGTACTCGGTAATGACCACCAGGGCCGCGGTCAGCGCGAGACCGATCAGTGCACAGTAGTACAGCATGCGTGTGCTGATTTCACCACCGTCGAGCATGATGGTGTCACCCATCACCCAGGTCGTCACCGGGTAGAAGGCAATGGCAGCGAGGATACCGGCGACGATCAGCCCACGGTACAGCGCGTTCATGATCTTGGCGCCTTCGGAGGTCTTGACAAAGAACGTGCCGATGATGGAAGCAATGATGGACACGCCGCCGAGCACCAGCGGGTAGAGTGCGGAGGCGCTGCTGTTCTCCATCAACAGACTGCCGAGCAGCATGGTGGCGACCACGGTCACCGCGTAGGTCTCGAACAGGTCAGCGGCCATACCGGCACAGTCGCCGACGTTGTCGCCGACGTTGTCGGCGATCACCGCCGGGTTGCGGGGGTCGTCTTCCGGGATGCCGGCCTCGACCTTGCCGACGATGTCGGCGCCGACGTCCGCACCCTTGGTGAAGATGCCGCCGCCGAGTCGCGCAAAGATGGAAATCAGTGAACCGCCGAAGGCAAGGCCGATCAGCGGGTGAATCGGGTCTGCTGCACCGGTGGCCAGCATCAGCGCATAAAAACCGGCCACACCGATGAGAGCGAGGCCGACGACCAGCATGCCGGTGATCGCGCCGCCGCGAAAGGCAATCTGCAAGGCAGCATTGATGCCATCATTGGCGGCTTCTGCGGTACGTACGTTGGAGCGCACCGAGATATTCATGCCGATATAGCCGGTCAGCCCGGATAACACGGCACCGACTGCGAATCCGAAGGCGGTCGGCCAGTCGATGAACATGCCGATAGCAGCGAACATGACAATACCCGCTATGCCGATGGTGGTGTACTGTCGATTCAGGTAGGCCTTGGCGCCTTCCTGTATGGCACCTGAAATTTCGCGCATCCGGTCGTTGCCGGTTGGTTTGGCCAGGATCCACTTGACGGAGAATGCACCATAGATCAGTGCGCCGAAGCCGCAAGCGAGTGCAAAAATCAGTTCAGTCGACATTGAGTATCTCCTTTTTCTGGGGTCAGAGCACAATTTCCCCTAATATTTGTAACCGCGAATATTAGGGGACATTGTGCTCTGACCCCTGTTCTTAAACAGGTTTCTTGAAGAC
>CBEULV010000252.1:0-2250 GCA_965544015.1 uncultured Gammaproteobacteria bacterium
CTTCTTTTCCGGTTGCAGCAACAGCGCACGATCTCCGATGGAGAGCTTGGCCAGTGCCGCGGCGATCTCCAGTGCCGGCACATCGTGTTCCTGCTGGTACTGTTCCAGTATGCCCTGCATGAAATCCAGTTCGCCGGCGGCCAGGGTGTCGCTGATGCTCTGTTTGAAAGCCGCGATCCGTTTGTTGTTGACCATCTCGGTCGAGGGCAGCTCCAGCGGCTCGATCTTGTGCCGTGTCGCCTTTTCGATGGCGCCGAGCATGCGCCGTTCCCGGGGTGCGACAAACAGGATCGCATCGCCTTTGCGACCGGCCCGGCCGGTGCGGCCGATGCGATGAATATAGGCCTCGGTGTCATAGGGGATATCGTAGTTGACCACGTGGCTGATCCGCTCCACATCCAGACCGCGTGCGGCGACGTCGGTGGCAACCAGGATATCCAGTGAGCCCCGTTTCAGGCGCTCGATCATCTGCTCCCGTTGTTTCTGCGGCATATCGCCGTTCAGCGCTGCGGCCGCGTAACCCCTGGCCTCCAGCCGTTCGGCCAGCTCGGTGGTGGCTACCTTGGTGCGCACAAACATGAGCAGGGCGTCGAAGGGTTCCACCTCCAGGATTCGGGTCAGCGCATCCAGCTTGTGCAGACCACTGACCAGCCAGTAGCGCTGGCGGATGGTGGCCGCGGTGGCGGTGCGGGTCTTGATGGCAATCTCTTGCGGGTTATTCAGATGACGTCGTGCGATGCGCTGGATTTCTTTTGGCATGGTCGCCGAGAAGAGCGCCATCTGACGTTGCTTCGGCAGCTGCTCCAGGACCCACTCGACGTCGTCGATGAAACCCATGCGCAGCATCTCATCCGCCTCATCCAGAACCAGTGCCTGCAGGGCATCCAGCTTGAGCGTGCCCTTGCGCATGTGGTCCATCACCCTGCCCGGGGTGCCGACAACCACATGCACACCCCGCCTTAGCTGCCGTATCTGCCCTGCATAATCCTGACCGCCATAGACCGGCAGCACGTGAAAACCCTTGATGTGGGAGGCATAACGCTGAAAGGCTTCAGCCACCTGGATCGCCAGTTCGCGGGTTGGCGTGAGCACCATCACCTGTACCTGCTTGCGGCCGATGTCGAGACGCGATATCAGGGGCAAGGCAAACGCGGCGGTCTTGCCGGTGCCGGTGGGGGCGTGTCCCAGCAGATCGAGGCCCTTCAGCAGATGGGGAATCGCCTGGGCCTGGATCGGAGTGGGGGTCTCGTAGCCAACCTCATCGAGCACAGTCAATAACGGGGCAGGCAGACCCAGCTCGCGGAAGCCGGGGGCAGAGGGATTGGTATCGGACATCGGGAGTTCCTGGTCAGGGGGTAGAGACGCGGCCATGGGCATGGGCAGGCGGCGCAGTATAATGCCCTGCCCACTGATTATTATAGCCCCACCGGGAAGATAATGAAGTTAAAACAGATTTGGGTCGACGCCGACGCCTGCCCGAAAGTGATCAAGGATATCCTGTTTCGGGCCGCGGACCGGGTGGGCGTGCCGGTGACCCTGGTTGCCAACCAGCCCCTCCAAGTCCCCCGATCCCGCTATATCCGTTCGGTTCGGGTGGCAGCCGGTTTTGACGTGGCGGATAACCACATAGTGCAGCAGGCGGAAGCAGGTGACCTGGTGATAACCGCGGATATTCCGTTGGCTGCCGAGGTGGTTGCCAATGGCTGCCTGGCTTTGAACCCGCGTGGCGAGCTCTACACCGAAGACAATATCCGCCAGCGTCTGAACATGCGGGATTTCATGGATACCCTGCGCAGCAGCGGGGTGGATACCGGGGGGCCGGCGTCGCTCAGCCAGTCCGACCGACAGGCCTTTGCCAACCAGCTGGACCGCCTACTGGCCAGGCAGACTTAAGGAGTCTCGACAGATTACCAGTCCTGGCTACTCTGTTTGTATAAAGCACGTGAACTAACAGTGTGATCTGAGTCAAAGAAGATTTGCAGTACGTGCAATTATTCTTTTAGATAGCAGAACTACCTCTAATAGAGGGCGAGAGAGTGACATGGAAGTAAGATGTGCCACATACAGATCTGTTAAATACCTTCTTGTTAGCTTTTATATAACTGTCACAGTTGCCGGTTGTGGTGGCGGCGGTGGAGGTGGAGGCTCATCCACTCCTCCACCTCCTGCCAGCTTCACAATCACTGGTGGTGTGATTGCTGCAGCCGGCAGTGTGGCTGATGGGGATGTGAATGATCCTAATGCTGCATT
>CBEULV010000253.1:0-2248 GCA_965544015.1 uncultured Gammaproteobacteria bacterium
GCACCGAAGCGCAAGAAGGCTGCAACCAAGAAGCGCAAGGCTGCACCGAAGCGCAAGAAGGCTGCTACGAAGCGGAAGAAGGCCGCTCCGAAGAAGCGTAAAGCTGCAACCAAGAAGCGTAAGGCTGCACCGAAGAAGCGTAAGGCTGCACGCAAGAAACCTCGCTAGCAGTCTGTTTATGTGGCAACCGCTTGCGGGCGCCACAGAGACAAAAAAGCCCGGGTTATCCCGGGCTTTTTTATGTCTAAAGGAATGCAGACATGCCAGTGTGTGGCTACTGCTCCAGGGCGCTCTGCAAGCACGGCCCCTCCGACCCGTTAAACTTCTGTCGTCCCCGCGCAGGCGGGGACCCAGCCCCTGACCAATGTGCAGGAGTAATCGCGGCTGCAAGCCGCTCCTACAGGCGCATCGATTGTTGTAGGAGCGCCTTGCAGGCGCGATAGAATAAGTGCTCTATTGCTGGCTGGGTTCCCGCCTGCGCGGGAACGACGGTTGAAGAAACCCCTTCGCGGAACAAGTTCCGCTCCTACAGGTGGACTAATTCGGGTAGGAGCGCTTATCAAGCGCGATTCTGACGGTATCAGTCATTCCCAAGAAACAGTTGATACGCCGGGCAATCGGTCTCTTCCCAGTACACATAACCGAGCTTGTCGAGCGAGGCTCGAAATGCCTTGCGACTCTTTCTGGGCACCTGGATTCCCACCAGTATCCGACCGTAGTCGGCGCCATGATTGCGGTAATGAAACAGGCTGATGTTCCAGCGCTTGCCCATCGAGGAAAGAAACTGCAGCAATGCGCCAGGGCGTTCCGGGAACTGAAAGCGGAACAGCAACTCGTCCCTGAGACCCGGCACCCGCCCACCAACCATGTGCCGGATATGCAGCTTGGCAATCTCGCTATCTGTTAAATCCTCGACCGGGTAACCCTCCTCACGCAACTTGCTGACCAGGGCGCGCCGTTCGCTTTCTCCGTCCTGCAACTGCACACCGGCAAACACATGCGCCTTGCTGGCATCCGCATAACGGTAGTTGAACTCGGTGATGCCGCGTTTTCCAAGGACCCGACAGAAGCGCCGGAAACTGCCCGGCTCCTCCGGAATGGTCACCGCCAGCAGGGCCTCGCGCTGCTCGCCGATCTGGGCACGTTCGGCCACGTGACGCAAACGATCGAAGTTGATATTCGAGCCACTGTTGACAGCAACCAGGCACTGCCCGGTTACAGCGTTGCCTTCGACGTATTTCTTGATACCGGCGACGGCCAGCGCACCGGCCGGCTCGACGACCGAGCGGCAATCTTCAAAAATATCCTTCATGGCCGCACAGATCTCGTCGGTTCCGACGGTCATGACCTCGTCGACATACTGACGGGCAATCCGGTACGGCTCCTTGCCGGCCTGAAGTACCGCGACACCGTCCGCAAAGATGCCGACCTGCCGGAGTTTCACACGTCGACCGCGCCGTAATGCCTCATACATACAGGGCGCCTCGTCCGGCTCCACACCGATCACCCGGATCTCGGGGCGCAGCGCCTTGACGGCAAGGGCAATACCGGCAATCAGCCCGCCGCCGCCAACCGGGACAAAAATGGCATCGATCGTATCCGGATGGTCCTGCAGGATCTCCAGACCAACCGTCCCCTGCCCCGCAATCACCAGGGCGTCGTCATAGGGGTGAATAAATGCCATGCCCTTCGCCTCGGCATGCTCGGCCGCCCAGGCATAGGCATCATCATAGGCATCCCCGACCAATTTGATGCGCGCGCCATAGTCCCTGACCGACTCGACCTTTATCGAGGGAGTGGTGGCTGGCATGACGATCAGCGCCTTGACGCCCAGCTTGTGGGCAGCCAGTGCCACGCCCTGTGCATGGTTACCGGCCGAGGCGGCGATTACCCCATGCGCGCATTCTTCCTTGCTGAGACTGGCTATCTTGTTATAGGCGCCACGCAATTTGAATGAATGCACCGACTGCATGTCCTCGCGCTTCATCAAGACGCGGTTATCGAGGCGCAGCGACAACCGTTCAGCTGTGACCAGCGGCGTGTTGATTGCCACGTCGTAGACCCGGCTATTGCGTATTCTTTCCAGATATCGTTTCAGCATGCCACGTACAGTAGCAGGTCAAATCCGGCTTGCACAGCCACCCGCATGTCCGCTGCCCGGCAGCCATGACAAGCAACCACGGCACGGGTATTATCAGTGTCAATCATTGTCTGGAGTATGCAAATGACACAGGATGAAATGAAAAAG
>CBEULV010000254.1:0-2216 GCA_965544015.1 uncultured Gammaproteobacteria bacterium
GCACAGGGGCGAGGCGAGGCGTTGCCCTACCGCCTGCTCAAACTGGCGTTGATTCCGTCAGAACGCGAAGCGCTGCACCGTCGCATCGAACAGCGCCTGCTCGCCATGCTTGATGAAGGTTTCGAAGACGAGGTGCGCGCGCTGGCCGGCCGGGGTGATCTCAACCCGGACCTGCCCGCGCTGCGCGCGGTCGGTTATCGCCAGCTGTGGGCGCAGCTGGCGGGCGAGCTGGACCGGGATGCGGTGGCAGAGAAGATCCTTGTGGCCACCCGTCAGTATGCCCGTAGGCAACTGACCTGGTTGCGTGGTGAAACCGATGCCGAGTGTTTTGACAGTAGCGGGCACGCCTCACGTGCCGCCCTGGTGCAGCGCGTGGGTGACTGGCTGGGACAGGGCTGAGCAAAACGCCAGATTTCCGGCAACCCAATGACGGGAATGGGAATTAGTATGACACAGGTCATGGCATTAGCCCGGCTAATCCTCTAAAATGCACGCAAAATGAGTAGCCTGGCAGCCATACTTGGCTGGCAGGACGACAAGACGGCTATACTAGGCTGGCAAAGCAACAAAAAGGAGATAATGATATGAATAGAGGACAATCTTTGCAGGATCCCTTCCTTAATGCACTGCGCAAAGAACGCGTCCCGGTATCGATCTACCTGGTCAACGGCATCAAGCTGCAGGGCCAGATTGAGTCCTTCGATCAGTTTGTTGTGCTGCTCAAGAATGCCGTCAGCCAAATGGTCTACAAGCATGCCATATCCACTGTTGTTCCGGCGCGTAACGTACGCTTCGCGGGTGCCGAAGAGCAGGGTGAAAGCACCCCCGGCAATGCCTGAGAGCGGTCGTAATAGAACGGGGTTGCTGTTTGTTCGAACGCCCTGAGAGTGGTGAACGGGCCGTTCTGGTCCATGTGAACTTTCCCGACGCAGCCGGGCAGGAAGACCTCCACGAATTCACCGAACTGGTTCACTCCGCCGGAGCGCTGGCGGTGGCGACGATCACCGGAACGCGCGCCAGCCCCGAGCCACGCCTGTTCGTAGGGCAGGGCAAGGCCGGTGAAATACTCGCTGCCGTCGAGCAGCACGAGGCGGATGTGGTCATCTTCAACCATTCGCTCAGTCCCAGCCAGGAACGCAACCTGGAACGTTTGCTGTCCTGCCGGGTGCTGGCCCGCACCGGTTTGATTCTCGACATCTTTGCCCAGCGCGCACGCTCCTTCGAGGGCAAGTTGCAGGTCGAACTGGCGCAATTGCGCCACCTTTCCACCCGCCTGGTGCGTGGCTGGACTCACCTGGAACGGCAGAAGGGCGGTATTGGGCTGCGTGGCCCGGGTGAAACCCAACTGGAATCCGACCGGCGCATGCTGAATGCCCGCATCAAGGTGATTAACCGCCGCCTGGGAAAGGTCGAGCGCCAGCGCGACCAGGGCCGCCGGGCACGCCAGCGCGCCGAGGTCCCCACGGTGTCGCTGGTCGGCTATACCAACGCCGGCAAGTCGACCCTGTTCAATGCCCTCAGCGGGGCGGATGCCTATGTCGCGGACCAGTTATTCGCCACGCTGGATCCGACCCTGCGGCGGGTGGAAATCACCGGCGTCGGTCCGGTTGTGCTGGCCGACACGGTCGGTTTTATCCGTCACTTGCCACATGACCTGGTGGCGGCATTTCGTGCCACGCTGGAAGAAACCCGCCAGGCAGACCTGCTGCTGCACGTGGTGGATGCGCAGGACGAGGAAAAGCACGCACACATCGAGCAGGTCAATGCGGTACTGGCCGAGATCGGGGCCGATGCGATTCCACAGTTGCGCGTCTACAACAAGATCGATCTGGCCGATCTCGAAGCGCATGCGGAAAACGGCGAGGATGGCCGGATCAGTCGCGTGTGGGTGTCGGCGGTGACCGGGGCCGGCCTGGACTTGCTGACCGGGGCGTTGAGCGAATATTTCCACGGTGATCAGGTGCGCGGCTGGCTGCAGGTACGCGCCGATGCCGGCAGAATCCGTTCCGTGCTGTACAATATCGGCCAGGTACTGTCAGAGCGGGTCGATGAGGACGGCGCCTGGTGGCTGGAAGTCCGTATGGCACAACGCAATATCGATAAACTGGTACGCGAATCCGATGGCGCCTGCAAGTTTCATTTTGCGGACTCCATTGGTATGGTTACGGGTACTGCACAGGTATCCTAGACTTGTATAATTACTGTGCTGCATAGGG
>CBEULV010000255.1:0-2205 GCA_965544015.1 uncultured Gammaproteobacteria bacterium
TCTGCCTTCTCACTGGCCTGCTGATCGCGTTGTTGACGACGCTCGTCTTCGTAGGCGCGCAGCAGCTTGCGTGTCTTGTCGAGCCGCTGATCGGGACTGGCAGTCCCGGCCGGTTCCGTTAACGGCCTGAATGATGAGGATGTGTCGTCACACGGCCGCCCCTGGAACTGCACGGTGCCGTCCTTGCCGGTGCACTTGTAGATCTCCGCACCGGCATAAACGGGAACAACAATCATGCACACAGCAATGAAATCTCTTGGGGTCACGTTGTCTCCACGTCCTGTTAAATTCATTTATCGCGCTCGATAAGCGCTACTACAACAATAAGATACGCTTGGAGGAGCGGAGCTTGCTCCGCGAAAGTTCGCGCAGTGAACTGCGCTCCTACAATTACTACCGCTCACGCAAGCGGTCCAGGCACAGGCGCTGGCGCTTGTCGAACAAATGCCGCGCGCCGATGCTCACCGCGGCCAGCGTACCCAGACCGGTACCGGCGCTGATCAGGAACATGATCAGGATCTGGTACTTGACCGCCTCGACCGGCGCTGCCCCGGCAAGAATCTGGCCTGTCATCATGCCCGGCAGGCTGACGATGCCGGCGGCGGCCATGGCATTGATAATCGGTATCATGCCACTGCGAATGGCCTGTCTGCGGTATTCCGAGATCGCTGCATCCCAGCGCTCGCCCAGCATCAACCGCGCCTCGATCTGGTTGCGCTGCTCCCAGGCGGCATGCGTTAGCCGGTCCATGGCAATCGAGATGCCGTTCATGGTATTACCGAGCAACATGCCGAGCAGCGGAATGGCGTACTGCGGTGTATACCAGGGATCGTTGCCCAGAATCACGATCAGCGCAAAAATCGTCACCGCAAACGAGGACAGGAACATCGAGAAGGTCCCGACTGCATATCCCCACCAGCCGCGGAAGCGGCGTTCCTGGCGCACCATCACCTCGCGCCCGGCGATCAGCAGCATGAACATCGACAGCAGCGCCACCCAGCCCAGGTGCGTAGTGGCAAACAGTGCCTTGAGCACCAGGCCGATCAGGGTAAGCTGCAATGCGGTACGAATCGCCGCTATCACCAGCTGCCCACCGAGACCGGTGTGCAGCCGGATCGATAACAACGCCAGCAACAACACCAGCGCTGATGCAATAACAAGGTCGAACAGACTCAACGTTATCATATGCACGACTCCATGGACTGTTCCCGGACAAGCCCATCTTCAAGTTCCACGTGGTGGCTTGCCACGCGCTGCACCTGGGAACGGTCATGGCTGACCCAGATCACGGCCACCTGGTGTCGGTCCAGGTAATCGGAAATCATGTTTTCGACGCGCCGCGTGTTGTCAGGATCAAGATTGGCGGTCGGCTCGTCCAGCAACAGCACACTCGGCTGGTTGGCCAACAGGCGCAGCAGGGCCAGCCGCTGCCGCTCGCCGCTGGACAAGCGGCTGATCGGTTGCTGCAGAATACTGTCGGACAGACCCAGTCGCTCAAGCGATACCGACATGCCGTTTTGAAAATGATCGCCTGCCTGCGGCAACCACCAGCTGCTCTCCGGTGGTAACAGCCCGACCTGCCGGCGCCACTGTTCGGGTTCAATATCCTGCGCGGGAATCCCGTCCAGCAACACCTCACCGCCATGCGGATCGAGGTCGGCGATGGCACGCAGCAGCAGTGACTTGCCGCCACCGGACGGCCCGGTGATGCACAGGCATTCGCCGGCATGTACCGACAGGTTTACCGGCCCCAGCATGGACCGGGTCAGTTCCTTGATTTGCAACAGGGCCGGTGCTTTACTCACGATATTGTTCAACAGGCAATAAATGGAAATCCATAGAGACCATTATGTCAGAACCGACCATTGCACAAAAATCGCCGTATGCACAGGAACTCGAACCCGGAACCTACTGGTGGTGTGCCTGCGGCAAGTCAAAAAGCCAGCCGTTCTGCGACGGCTCGCACAAGGGCACTGATTTCCAGCCGGTAAAATTCGAAGTTACTGAAAAAAAGAAATACGGTCTGTGTGGCTGCAAACACAGCAAGAACATGCCATTCTGCGACGGTACACATAAAAAGCTTTAATGAATCGCGCCTGCAAGGCGCTCCTACAATAATAAGACAGGCCTGTAGGAGCGGACCGCATCCACGATCTTTTATGCCTAAAACCATCGCGCTCGCGGAGCGCTCCTACGACAATCAGA
>CBEULV010000256.1:0-2203 GCA_965544015.1 uncultured Gammaproteobacteria bacterium
CATCCGCACCCTTGAAGAAATCTTCGTCCGTCAGCACCGACAGGCAGGCGGCGCCACCGCGCTCATAACTCACTGCAATCTGTGCGGGGTCAAAGTCCTCGCGCAGGATGCCGCGACTTGGCGAGGCCTTCTTGATCTCGGCAATCACCGCAGGCAAACCGGCGGCAAGCCGCTCCTTGAGGCTGGCCACGAAACCACGTACCGGCTCCGCCCCCTCGACCTGTCGAACCAGCATATCCATGGCAACGGCACGATTGCGCGCATCGATCTCCTCGACCTTGCGGGCCAGGATACGCTTCAGGATATCCGGGGTATCGCTCATGGTGTCAGACGGAATGAGAGGTTTCTATCAGTGCCTGGAAGGTCTGTTTTGCCTTGCCACTGCTGATCGTTTCTGCCGCCAGCATCACCCCGTCCGCCAGCGTACCGACCAACCCCGCCGCGTAGATGGCCGCACCGGCATTCAATGCCACGATGTCGCTGGCCGGCCCCGACTCACCCGCAAACACGGCATTGATCATCGCCAGGCTGGCCCTGGCGTCTGCAACCGCAAGGGAGGACAGGTCGGCATGCTGCATGCCGAAATCTTCCGGAGTCACCGAGTAAACGGTAATCGTGCCGTCCTTCAGCTCGGCAATGCGCGTCGGGCCGGCGATGCTGATTTCATCCAGCCCGTCCTCGGCATGCACCACCAGCACATGTTCGCTGCCGAGCTGTTTCAGCACCTGCGCCAGCGGTTCCACCCAGAGCGGACTGAACACGCCGAGGACCTGGTTGGGTGCCCCCGCCGGGTTGGTCAGCGGACCAAGCAGGTTGAACACGGTGCGTACCCGCATCTCCTTGCGCGGACCGATGGCGTATTTCATGGCGCTGTGATGCAGTGGCGCAAACAGGAAGCCCACCCCGACCCTGTCGATGCAGGCCGCAACCTGTTGCGGGTCCAGGTCCAGCCTCACCCCGGCGGCCTCCAGCACATCGGCGCTGCCGGAACGGCTGGAGACCGAACGGTTGCCGTGCTTGGCAACACGACCGCCCGCCGCGGCTGTCACGATGGCGCTGGCCGTGGAAATGTTAAAGGTACTGGCCCCGTCACCACCGGTGCCACAGGTATCGACCAGGTGCGGCCCGCCGACCTCGACCCGTGTTGCCAGCTCACGCATCACGCCGGCGGCAGCGGCAATCTCGTCGACCGTCTCCCCTTTCATGCGCAACCCGATCAGGAACCCGCCGATCTGGGCCGGCGTTGCCTGCCCGGTCATGATCAGTCGCATGACCGTTTCCATTTCCGCGGCGGAAAGGTCACGGTGTTCTGCGACGGCGGCAATAGCTTGTGGTAGGTCCATAATACGGCTCCCGTGCCTGCACACGTTGACTACTGGTTCAGGAAATTTCTCAACAGGTCGTGCCCGCAGCCGGTCAGGATCGACTCCGGATGAAACTGCACGCCCTCGATCGGCATGGACCTGTGCCGCACGCCCATGATCTCGTCGATCGCGCCACCATCATCCTGCGTCCACGCAGTGACTTCCAGGCAGTCCGGCAGCGAGTCCTGTTCAATAACCAGCGAATGGTAACGTGTCGCCTCGAATGGCTGCGGCAGGCCATGGAACACACCCACATCCTTGTGATGAATCATCGACGTCTTGCCGTGCATGATGGCACGGGCATGACCGATCCGGCCACCAAACGCCTGGCCGATGCTCTGGTGCCCCAGGCAGACGCCCAGAATCGGCACCCGACCGGCAAAGGCCTTGATGGTGTCAATGGAGACACCGGCCTCGTTCGGCGTGCATGGGCCAGGCGAGATCACGATCTTCTCCGGGGCAAGCTGCTCGATTTCCGGCACGCTGATCTGGTCGTTGCGATACACCACCACGTCGGCACCCAGCTCGCCCAGATACTGGACGAGGTTATAGGTAAAGGAATCGTAGTTGTCGATCATGAGCAGCATGATGATATCCGCATGTTAAATTCGTATAATTCCAGTATTTTTAGAATGTTATACCCACCTAAATAACCGCTTAACTTTTTAATGCCCGGTGACTATCCATAAATATGGTTGTTCAGTCATAGCCATTTCTTTGGCTGTTAGATATAAACATAGAAGCCAATTCTCATCACCCTCATCCTGAATTAAATCCTGTGTGGCCAACCACTACCAACCCGCAGATATTGTAAACCATTAGATCAGTGCGACGCCTTT
>CBEULV010000257.1:0-2160 GCA_965544015.1 uncultured Gammaproteobacteria bacterium
CTCTATTAACTCTGACACCTCAAGTGAACCGCCAATATCAAGAAAAGGGCAAGCCTTTGCAATCAACAGTGCCGCCTCCATAGAATCAGCTTCAATTATAGTGAAACCAGACATTGACGTTGTGCTTCCAGTGGTAACAGTACCATCAGAGTTTACTGTGCTCGTATCCTTAAGCGGATTAGCAGGACTAACTGCTGAGTCGCCCAATGAAGATAACCATTCTTTATATTTCGCGAAATGTTGCTTACCTTCCTCTGGGCTGGATGGCTGATCGCCGCCTAGATAAGTAATAATGTATTGAGGCATTTCTTTCTCCTTATTTTAGTAATTTTCTCTAGCAATAAACATAACTACCCTTAGGCGAACGAATGGTCGTTTTGAAAAGGATATTGGTTGACCATAACATGCAAGGCACCTATGCCAAACAGTGTCTTATACTATTTGCTGCCATTAATACAATAATGCAAATGGCTGATACAGGGTAGGACGTATTCGGGCTGGGTTCCCGCCTTCGCGGGAACGACGTAGTTGTTTTAGTCTCTGTGTTCTCTGTGGCAAATGTGTTTTCTTTGCGCCTTGGCGGCTTTGCGCGAGATCTGCACAAGTAATAACTTAAAATCCATGTCGCAAATTGTATCCCCCTGCGCCAGAAAGACGGCCACGTTATTATGGTGGCAATGAAGAATCTAAAAACCCTCCCCGACTACCTCCGCCCCGGTCTCGATATCGTCTCCATTGGTATCAACCCGTCACTGCCGTCGGTGCGTGATGGTTTTTATTTCGCGAATCCCCGCAATCGCTTCTGGCGGGCACTGAACGCCAGTGGCCTGCTGCCTGTGCTGGTCGTGCCGGGTGCAGCGGCGATGGATCTGCTGGTCAGCGAGTACGGCATCGGCTTCACCGATGTGGTGAAGCGGCCGACGGCGACCGCCGCAGAACTGCGTGCGGCGGATTACCGTGACTGGGCGCCGATCCTGAAGGACAAGCTGGAGCAAAATATTCCGCGAATCGCCTGGTTCCAGGGCAAGCAGGCCTGCGCGCATTATCTCAAGTATGCCGAGGGGATGAAGCCGGTGCTGGACTGGGGTGAGCAACCGTTCCGGCTTGGCAGGACGCGGGTATTCGTCAGCCCCAACCCGAGCCCGGCCAACGCGGCATACTCGCTTGGCGAGTTGACGGACTGGATGCGCAGGCTGCAGGCATTACGCCGTGGCCCGAAATGACCGCGAGCCCGGCATAGTCGTGACCTGTGAACTATACTTTTACGTGTCAGAGGTATGAGTCAGCATAAGGAGGGTTCGAGCATGGCTATTGCAATGACAGTATCCAATTACCTGGAAGATCACGGCGTGGAATACGATATCCTGTCGCACCCGCATACCGCGACCAGCGGTCAAAGCGCCGAGGCCGCGCATGTTCCCGGTACCCGGCTCGCCAAGTCGGTGTTGCTGGAAGACGACGGTGGCTACCTGATGGTGGTGTTGCCATCCAACCGGCAGGTCGACCTGGGTGAGTTGCACCGCCAGATGAACCGCAGTCTTGGCCTGGCGACGGAAAGCGAGCTGGTCAGACTGTTCAGTGACTGTGAGATCGGTGCGCTACCGGCGCTGGGGCCGGCCTATGGCATTGAAACCGTTGTTGATGATGCGATTGCGGAACAGCCGGATATCTACTTTGAGGCCGGCGATCATGAACAGCTGGTGCATGTCAGTGCCGAGACCTTCAGCACCCTGCTGGGTGATTCGACCCGGTACGGCCAGTTCAGTCACTGATCAGCCCTGCGCCGGGGCGGGGCTATCCGGCGCAGGCTATCTTATTGATTTAAAATATATATTACAGGTCGAAGGCCTGCGTACTCCAGCCTACGCCGCCGACCGTGGCCTCCGGGTGGCGGTGGTGAATATTGTCTTCGACCTCGGCCACGCGGGCCTCCGGGACATCCACCACGAGCAGGATTTCGCCATGCGACAGCGCGTCGCGGAATTCCCCGAGGTGGGTGTTGGGGATGCTGGTAAAGTGCAGGCCGGCCAGGAAGCTGGTTGCCATGATGCCAATCGGCAGCAACAACCACCAGCTCAGTCCTATAAGGACAGGCAAGGCCAGGGCGGCAATCAGGGCAAGGCCGAAACACACCAGATTACTGCTCCAGAGGACTTTCTC
>CBEULV010000258.1:0-2123 GCA_965544015.1 uncultured Gammaproteobacteria bacterium
AGATAGTTTTTTGGCGATAATTATTCCTGCATCACGTCAACTGTCTCTTGCTTCCCGCGCATACTCATCTACCCAGCACAATGTATTCACCAGCTCCATCTGTTCGATCGTACTGCACTTAATAGTCATTAGCTCCGGACTGGCCACCAACAGCGCTAAGCAGCGGGCCCGCGACAGGGCCACGTTGAGGCGGTTCTTACTGTAGAGGAATTCCATAAACCGCGGAAGATAATCACCGCTGGAGGTCGCCATGGAAACAATCACCGCCTCGGCCTCCTGGCCCTGGAACTTGTCAACAGTGCCCACACGGGCACCTTCTGGCAGGGTCTGCTTGAGCAGGTTCACCTGCATGTTGTAGGGCGAGACGACGAGGACATTGTTTGTCATCATCTTGTACTTCCTGCCCTGCCGGTCAACATAGGACTGCTCTAGCAAGCTAGCATACAGTGCCAGTACGACCGCTGCCTCCTCCGTGCTGCGTTGCGAACAGCCGTCGTGTTCTACGGGCATGAAGTAAATACCGGTCGGCCTGAGCTCTTTATGCGCACTCGGCTTAAGTAGCAGCCGCTGCTTCTGGTTGCCAGGCTCCGGATGCAGGCGCCCATCGTATACCGCGTCCGAAATAAACCGGCAAACGCCCTCGTGCATTCGCCACGTAGTATCGAGAAATGCACCACGGTCTTTGGCAATGGTCGCTTCACCCTGCAGCAGATAATCCAGCGCCGACTCGCCAGAGTATCCGGGGTGCGTCCCTTGGATGGGTTGCTGCAGCTGCATCTGGTCACCCAAAAGTATAATATTCCTCGCGCTGGTGCCCATAGCAAGCAGGTGCGCCAACGACACTTGGCCGGCCTCGTCGATGAACAGATAATCGAGGCACTGATCAAATGATTCATCGGCAAACAGCCATGCGGTGCCGGCAATCAGGTCCTCGTCATCCGGGGATATATCCTGCTTGGACATCACATCCTCGATAATGGAGCCGCCCAGCATGGTGTCGTCGCCGCTAGACTTCTTAACACCACTAAACTGGATTCCCTGATCTGCCGCACACAACTCTACTGCCTGCAAAATGTTGTTGATGGCCTTGTGGCTGTTGGATGACACGCCCACCTTTTTACCTTGTTTCAGCAGGGCGGCAATGACGTGCGAACCTGTGTAGGTCTTGCCCGCGCCCGGCGGCCCCTGAATGAAGAGGTAGCTGTCCTGTAGCCGGCTGACCGCATCGATAATTTCCTCGACGATGTTACCCTGCCCCGTGACAACCGGCTGCCCGTCCAGGCGTCCTGCCAGCACTGGCAACTGGCGACCAAGGATCGCCGTCAGCGCCGCATAGCGCGTCTTCCCGCCGATCACACTGTCGGCAACACGGTAGATCGCCTCCTGCAGGATGTCTGTGTTGATGGGGCCACTCGGGATGATGGACAGCCGTTCCGGCAATGGATCGTTGCGGTTGCCCAGCTTGAGACGGACGATGTGGTTGTCCTCGTCAATGTCAGTAATGACCCCGCTAAAACCCAGGGTATCAGCGCGCCTGCACTTACTACCCTCCTTGAACTTGAACTCCTGTTCGGGAAACTGATAAGTATAAACACGGGAGCGCTTCACATCCTGCGGTGGGTGTTCCTGCATCATTGTCATCGCTCCGATGCACTCCGGGTCATCAATGAGTTCTTCCTCTGCCATCTCGTGACGAGCGAACATAGCCCACCACTCAGGTTTGGCCGCCCGCCTGTAGAAATCCAGCAGCTGGAACAGCAACTCTTGGGCGTGCGCATTGCTATCCCATTGCGCCCGATCTGCCGGCAGCTTGTCCAGCAACTTTTCACGGTAACCGGCCAGCCGAGCCTCGACCTCGTGCACACGTTCGCTCTTTTCCTCCGCATCACCCTCACCCGGTGTACCATCAAACCAGGGGATGTCAGCCGGGCGTATTCCCAGCAGCCACTCGCGCAGCAGGAAGGTGGAGCGGCAGTCATCTTCATTGTAATCCTGAATCTGGTCAAGCAACGCCTGATCTCCGGTTGCCTTCCATTGCTCGTAGTACACGATACTGGCCCCAGCGTTTGTGACTTCACCGGCACGTTTTTCCATGTAGAAGGTTTCCATGTTTTTGATGGAAT
>CBEULV010000259.1:0-2107 GCA_965544015.1 uncultured Gammaproteobacteria bacterium
CATGGTCGGTGATGCCACCCACGGTGGTGCCGAGGTGCTGTTCACC
Source organism: uncultured Gammaproteobacteria bacterium (assembly GCA_965544015.1). Lineage (GTDB taxonomy): Bacteria > Pseudomonadota > Gammaproteobacteria > UBA9214 > UBA9214 > UBA9214. Next base: position 47 of record CBEULV010000259.1, read on the forward strand.
CTGGGTAACGCCATCATGCCGATCTTCAACTCCCTCGGCATCGACGGTTTCGTGATGGGCAACTGGGACTGGGCCTACGGCACCCGCGTGACCCGCAACCGCTATGTCGATGCCCTGAAAGGCACCATCCCGATGTCAAAGAACAACCAGACCACGCTGAGCTCCACCATCCCGGCGTGTAACGGCACCGCGGGACCGGCCGACTGTAACGTCATTGCGGCCAACTACAAGGTGGTGGCGAACAACGTCTACTGGTTCGGTGAAAAGAAGAAAGGCGCGGCCCGCAAGCCGAACCTCGTCCCCAGTAACCGCGTGTTCGACCCCTGGGTGATCCGCGAGGCCAATGGCGTCAAGGTCGGTTATGTCGGCATCACCTCGACCCGCCTGCCGGTGCAGAACCCGCTGTTCAACCTCGGCTTCCGCTTCACCAAGGGCTACAACGAGCTGCCGCAGGATATTGCGGATGCCAGGAAGGCCGGTGCGGAAATCATCGTGCTGGCCACCGAACTGGGCCTTGGCGACAACATCCAGATGGCGCTGGAGATCCAGGGCATCGATGTCATCCTGAGCGGCGACACCCACGAGTCCATCCCCCAGGCGTTGGTCATCACGAACGTCTTCAGCGGCAAGGACGTCATCATTGTCGAGTCCGGCGAGGATGCCTACCTGGGCGAACTGGAACTGACTATCGGCGACAGTGAGGTTACCGACCACACCTTCACACTGCACGAGCTGACAGACGAGGTACCCGGTGACACCAGTGACTACTTCGTAGCAGGCGGCATTGAGGCTCTGGTGGAAGAAACCACCAAGGGTTTCTACTCCGGCCAGGACTTCATACCACACACCTTTGGTCCGGGCGGTTTCGCCTTCGGCGAGGGTCACCACCTGTACACCCCGCTGGACTCGGTGGCCGGCTATACCGAGGTTGAACTGGAACGCCGTGATGTGATCGGCGATTTCATGAACAACTTCATCGGTGACGCCACGCTGGCACTGGGCAAGAGCACCGGCGATACCGCCATCACGGATGACACCGCGTTTGCCATCAGCAACGGCTTCCGCTTCGACATCCCGGTGCTGGCCATGGGCACGCCGCTGGACGGCCCGGACGGCGGTTTCTCGGACGGTGCCATTACCGTGGGTGAAATCTACAACTACATGCCGTTCACCCCGGCCGTCTCGTTCGTCGAGTTCACCGGTGGCCTGCTGCGCGGACGCTATGAAGGCTTCCTCGAAGGCGTCTTCGATCCGCACCCGTTCCGCCACCGCGGCGGCTGGTGGATGGGCTTCTCCGACAACATGCGTTTCGTGCTGGACCTGGAGAACTCGCCGACATCGGTACCGCTGCAGACCATTGGCGGCCGCATCCTGTCCATGGAAATCAACAGCAGGCCGGTCGACCCCAGCGAAATCATCACCGTGGTCAGCTGCTACCCGAACGGCGAAGGCACCGATCGTCAGTGCCGCACCTCGGGTGGACGCAACATGCGCTTCCCCTGCGGGCCGTTCGAACCTGACGTGAACACCCCGAGCGTGGTTGGCGTCTGCATGCCGGTAAATGACAGAAACATCGTTGACGTAAACCGTAAACCGGCGGTGCTGCAGGTTGCGCCGAATGACTTCTGGGTACCGGCGCAGGTACTGCGTGAACACCTGAAGACAACCGTAGTCACTTTTGCTGCCCATGGGCCACAGCGCAAGAACACCGAGATGGTTCCGTACAACGGTTGCCCGGCCAATCCGCCGGAACTGGACAAGAACTGCGACGGTGTGCCTGATTCCGACTTCGGCGAAGTGCAGCCGGCCTTCGGTGCAGGCCCAAGCTGGCTGGGTCGGCTTGTTGTCGGTGACAAGGACTAATGCAGCAGCAATAACAACGCTGTAAGTCTGGTCTTGAGGCGCTGTCCCGCTTTAAAAGGGGCAGCGCCTTTATTTTGCATGCAGGGGGAAATTCGGTACATTACCTACATAAGCGGCCACAATATTTTTTCTGGCCTGATACATAAAATAATAGGGACTGGCTAAACAGATGAATACAATAAAATTCCCGCTAGCCGG
>CBEULV010000260.1:0-2084 GCA_965544015.1 uncultured Gammaproteobacteria bacterium
GCCCGCCAGCGCGACGGGTATGCGCGAGTGTCAGTGCAAACCCTGTATGTAGCTGGCGACCGCGCGGATTTCCCTGTTGGTCATGCGCGCCGCCAGGATCTGCATCATCTTCTTGGCATTCTCATTGACGCGCTTGCCTTCGGCAAAGCCATGTATCTGATTCTCGACATACTGTGCATGCTGGCCACGCAGTGCCGGGTACAGCGCGGCCGGGTTACCGGCACCATTCGGGCCATGGCAACCCATGCAGGGTGCAACACCACTATCGGCATTCCCGCTACGGTAAATCTTCTCACCCAATTCAACCAGTTCCGGGTCGGCCAGGCCAATATTGGCCTTCTGGCTGGCATAGTAGGCGGCGACGTCCTCGCGGCCCTGCTCGTCGAGTACCGAGGCCATTGGCTTCATGGTGGCGTTTTCACGCTCGCCATGCTCGAAATACCATAGCTGCTTCACCAGGTAGTCGGCGTGCTGGCCGGCAAGTTTCGGCCAGGCCGGGTTGAGGCTGTTGCCATCGGCACCGTGGCAGGATGCGCACTGGGCGGATTTTTCCTTACCGGCAACCGGGTCGCCGCCAGCCAATGCCGGCAGGGAGATACTCGAAATAAGCAAAGTGATTGTTATTGCTAGCAAATTTTTCATTTCAGACCTGCTCCTGATTGACACCTGCCGGACAGCGGCAGTAACGGGACGCGCGTGGCGGGTGACAGCCCTGCCCGCGAGTGAAAAAGGGTGTCTTTTATACCTTCAGCAGGACAGGTGGTCAACTGGCCAAACAGGGTGGATACCGGCTAAATCGATAAAAACAAAGCGACTTTTCATTCGCCCCTGACTCGCGTTTAATGCACCTGGGACACCCGCCATGAATAACCACTATCAGCAGACCTACTTTATCCTCGGTACCCCGGATGCACGCCGGGTGCCGCCGGATACCGGTGTTGAGATTGCCTTTGCCGGCCGCTCCAATGCCGGCAAGTCCAGCGCCCTGAACGTTATCACCGGTCAGCGCTCACTGGCACGTATCAGCAAGGCACCCGGACGCACCCGGGAAATCAATTTCTTCGGCATCGATGATGACCGGCGGCTGGTCGACCTGCCCGGCTACGGCTATGCCAAGGTCGCGCGCACGGTAAAGATACAATGGCAAAAGAATATCGCCCGCTACCTCGAGACCCGGAAGTCGCTGGGTGGAGTTGTTCTATTAATGGATGTGCGCCATCCGTTGAAAGATATCGACCAGCAGGTACTCGGCTGGTGCCATGCCGCCGGCCTGCCGACCCACGTGCTATTGACCAAGTCCGACAAGCTCAAGCGTGGCCCGGCAAAAAATGCGTTACTGGATGTGCGCAAGCAGCTGGCTGCTCTGCACCCGGACGCCAGCGTGCAACTTTTTTCCTCGCTTAACCGGGATGGGGTCGAGCAGGTCCAGGCCGTACTGGATGACTGGCTGGGATTTGCCGAGGAAGCGCAGGAATAAAGCCTGCGTCGCGCCTGCAAGCCTGCCCAAAAACGACAATCCAAGGAGCGGAACTTGTTCCGCGAAGAGATTCGCGCAGTGAACTGCGCTCCTACAACATTTCTCACGGTTGGGTTCCCGCCTTCGTGGGAACGACAACAGGGATTTTATTAACCTTCAAATGTTTTTCTTTTCTCTGTGAGCTCTGTGGCTTTGTTTTTATTCTTTATCTTGGCGGCTTTCGGTAACTGCTCCATGCGTCGCCTAAAGCGCCTACTTTTGGTGCTCTACCTCCTCGGTAACTGCTCCTGCGTTACTCTACCTCCTACATCCATGTAGTCGTACATCCCTGTAGTCGTGCGCGAGATATTTTTGTAGGCACACCGCGCATGCCTGGACACAAAAAAACCCCGGCGAAAAGGGGGATCTCGCCGGGGTTTCAAATACCCTGTCCTATCCGGACCGGGTGGAGGATAACTCGCTCAGGGAGGAGAACGAGACTGAGCCTCCATGATCAATACGACTGGTCAATCCGATAAAGGTTCCGTTGCAGCTATCATCAGTATAGCGGGTTATTAACCGGCCGGATTTCACCGACTTAATTAACAATGCACTAAATATAGTGTTA
>CBEULV010000261.1:0-2063 GCA_965544015.1 uncultured Gammaproteobacteria bacterium
AGCGGACACCGCCACGCAGCTCGCCCCAGAAACCCAGTTCACGGCCGGCCTCCAGTCGCACACCGTACTCCGACACATCGTACTCGGCCAGCTTGTGTCCGCTTTCGAACAGGTTCAGGTTGCGCTTCTGTAAATCAATAACCGGGTTTATAAACCAGCGTGTATTGACGTCGAGTGGCTGATACCACTCGGTAAACAGCCGCCGTTCACTACCCACTTGCACGATACTCCGCCACTCGCCGCCCAGCGGGTTCAGGGCGGTCCTGGTATAGGCGGTCGCAATGGTAAAGCTGTTGCTGCCGCTGATGTTTCCTTCCAGTGCCAGGCCGCCCTGCAGGTAGTTTGGCCCCCAGGATTTCTCGACGACAGTCACTACGACACCGGTTTTACCCTCTTCCTCGATGATCTCGTAACGTACACTCTCGTACAGCCTTGATCCGTAGATGTTGTTGATATCCTTTTCCAGTGAGGGAACATCCAACGGCTTTCCGACTTCGATATGCAAACGGGCGCTGATGACGTCATCTGACATCCGGGAGCGGTTATCAATCCGTACAAAATCGATAATCTGTGGCTCTGCCGGCCGCGGCTTGCGCGCTGCGACATGGTCAGTGAATTGCTCACCGGTCAACGACAGGGGGCGCAGTTGGGAGACCTTCCCCTCGGCGGCCAGCCTGCCGGTCGGGATGGCCTCCCCGGAGCGTTCAAAATCAGCCGAGGTGATCTCGCCGAGATCGGGGATGATCAGGATGTCGTTATCCGTGAGGGAGGCACGACTGCGTTCCGCATTGGCATTGGTCAGGAAACCGGTCAGCTGTGCCGCGATAGACAGCACGTTCTTGATCTCGTCCCGGGTGGCGAGGGGTGTACTGATATCGACCACGATGACGATATCGGCGCCCATGTCACGCACCACACTGACGGGGAGATTGTTCGCCATGCCACCGTCAACCAGTAGCCTGCCATCGATCTCGACCGCCGAGAAGGCGCCCGGTACCGACATGCTGGCGCGCATGGCCCTGGCCAGGTCACCGGTGCCGAGTACCACTTCATGACCGGTCACGATATCCGTTGCTACTGCCCGGAAGGGGATGCTCAGCTCATCGAAGTCATGGACCTCGGCCACCGGTAAGGTGAGCTGTTTCAGGATCAGCCCAAGCTTCTGTCCCTGGATGAATCCAGAAGGGAGCTTGAGCTCACCTTTATCACTGATCCCGGGCGCTGCCTGCACCAGGAAATCATCATCCTCCCGTTTGCGCCGGAACGGCCGGTGTTCGCGCTTCGGTTCATCCCGGAATGCATCCAGCCAGTCGATGGACACCAGCACTTGTTCGAGTTCATCGGTTGTCATGCCGGTGGCATACAACCCGCCGATGATCGAGCCCATGCTGGTACCGCTGATGCAGTCGATGGGTATGTTCTGCTCCTCCAGTACACGGATTACACCGACGTGGGCCGCACCGCGGGCGCCGCCACCGCTGAGTACCAGTCCAATGGCGGGGCGGTCGCTGCCTGGTTCAGGCTGACAGGGTTTCCCGGCCAGGACCGGGCTTGCCAGGAAGATCAGTAAGGGGATTAACAGACTCGTTAGCCATGATCGTGGACACATCATGAGACTCAAATGTCTGGTCTGCATCAACGAGCAGGGGGCTGGCATTCCAACTTGTAGCGTTCTGCAACCGCATGGCGCCGCTGTGGTTTGCCCTTCAGTTCATCCATCTGCCGACGTAGCTGCTTGCAGTGTTCGTTATGCTCTTCGGCGGTCGTGTCACGGGTTCTTTCCTGGTAGATTGGGTCCGGGTCACCGAACATGATGGACTGGCCCTTTTCGGCATGAGCGCTGAAGGGGAGTGTGCATACCGACAACAGGAAGAGTAGTTGTTTCACGTCAGGTCTCCCGGAATAAAGCTGGTGAGCTAATTTAACAATAATGTGCCCTGATTGAAACTGGCTGTCTCTTGAATTCCATGCTCAACTTGTTGGAGCGCCTTGCAGGCGCGATATTTTAAACACCTTAATCGAATCGCGCCTGCAAGGCGCTCCTACACCAATAGATCCGCCTG
>CBEULV010000262.1:0-2029 GCA_965544015.1 uncultured Gammaproteobacteria bacterium
GCGGGTAGTCCTCACCCTGCATCAGCGGGGCGAGGTAGTCACGGCAGCGCTTGGTAATACCGAACCCATCCCTGGTGATGAAACTCTTCGGCATCATCTTCTCGACATTGGCCACGCGTGACAATTTGGCTTCACCGATCTTCCAGCGGTACGGCTTGTTGGAGGTGCGCACCACAGTCGGCATGACCGAGTTCTTGCCGGCCAACGCCAGTTCGACGGCCGCCTTGCCCATGGCGTAGGCCTGCTCGACATCGGACCTGGAGGCGATGTGGCGCGCGGCGCGCTGCAGGTAGTCAGCCACGGCCCAGTGGTACTTGTAACCGAGCTTGTCACGCACCATGTTGGCAATGACCGGTGCGACACCACCGAGTTGTGAATGGCCAAAGGCGTCCTTCAGTCCCTGATCCGCAAGGAACTTGCCGTGGCGATCTGCGACGCCTTCCGAGACCACAATGGAAACATAACCGTATTTCTTCACCCTGGCCTTGACCTCGCGCAGGAACTTCGCCTGGTTGAAGGGAATTTCCGGGAACAGGATGATGACCGGCAGGTCACAGTCTTCCGAGGCGGCCATGCCGCCGGCGGCCGCGATCCAGCCGGCATGCCGGCCCATCACCTCAAGCACGAACACCTTGGTGGAGGTGGCGCACATGGAGGCCACGTCAAAACTGGCCTCGCGGGTTGAGACGGCAATGTACTTGGCAACAGAGCCAAAGCCCGGGCAGTTGTCGGTGATCGGCAGGTCATTGTCCACGGTTTTGGGTACGTGAATGGCCTGGATCGGGTAACCGGTCGTCTTGGACAGCTGTGAGACCTTCAGGCAGGTGTCGGCCGAGTCGCCGCCCCCGTTATAAAAGAAGTAGCCGATGTTGTGGGCCTCGAACACCTCGATCAGGCGATCATATTCGCGCTTGTTGGCCTCCAGGCTCTTCATTTTGTAGCGGCAGGAGCCGAATGCACCGGCCGGGGTATGGCGCAGTGCGGCAATGGCGCGTGCGGATTCCTTGCTGGTATCGATCAGGTCTTCGGTCAGCGCGCCAATGATCCCGTTACGACCGGCATAGACCTTGCCGATCTTGTCCTTGTGCTTGCGTGCGGTTTCGATCACGCCGCATGCAGAGGCGTTGATGACCGCGGTTACGCCGCCGGACTGAGCGTAGAATGCATTTTTCTTTCCTGCTTTAGCCATGTATTGTGTCCCCTTTAAAGGATTTGTCGTTGCTGATATATTGAATTCTGTTGCCGGTTATGCGCCGGTATCCTGCTCACTGGCCGCATAGTCTGCCTGCACTTGCAGCAGTGTCACCATGCATTCCGACAGGTCATCGTATTCTTCTGTGCCGGTGCCGTACATTTTGTGCACGCGATAGTAGAACTGGCAGCGATAACGCAGTTCGCCGGTCTTGCAGACAATGAAGTGACAGCCTTCGTGCTCCCAGTAGGCTGCCGGGCAGGGGGTCAGTTCGGTGTCGTAGGGATTGAGTCGCAGTTCAGTGTCTGCCAGCTGGGGCTCGATTTTTTCACTATAGCGCTCTTCGAGCGTGGTGCGAATGATCCACAATTCGCTGTCCGTGAAGTCTTCGATAGTGCTCATAGTGTGGATGCGAGGTCGTTGGCCGGTTGCGGGGTGGCGTTAAAATGAGGCGGAATTCTATCTCATAAACGACAAATTCTACAGGAACATAGAGTTAATGAGGCTATAAAAAACAAGGTTAAAAGCCCGCAATTGCACTGTTTACGCATTGTCAGGGGCAACTGGCGGGTGGGCCTCATCAGACAATCGAATAATGAACGGCACTACTCCATCTTCAACAGGCTGTGAGGGTGGTTTCTCTCCCGGTTGGACTATGATTACCTTCACTTTTTTGGTGCTAGACATAGCTTCTGCTATCCGCCTAGCTTCTGAGATGATCGAATGTGTGCGGCTAGACAGCCTCATTTCCGTCCGTACTTAGCTTTCTGTTCGCGCAACAGGTTGGCGATTTCACGAACTTCGTGTATCTCAAACAGGTAGCTGAAACCTTCCAAT
>CBEULV010000263.1:0-2017 GCA_965544015.1 uncultured Gammaproteobacteria bacterium
AGACAGCCAGCTTGAATTTGTGCGGCATCCATGAGCCCCAGGTGAGCTCCTCGAGCTGGACGCCAAGCCCGGTGGAATTCTGCGTGCCAAATCGGCACCAGGTCTTGCCGGCGCAGGTTTTTACGGTACGCATGGCCTTGCCGTAGGCATGGCCGGAAACAAAGCCGGCAGTGGACAGGTCCTTCCACATCAGCGGCAGGTCTTCCTTCTTCACGCCGAACAGGTCGATGCGCTGACCGCCGGTGACTTTCATTTCCGGCACATCGTACTTGTCGCACACATCGGCGATGGCGCGCAACTCGTCCGGTTTGACCAGTCCACCGAACATGCGTGGCACCACGGAGTAGCTGCCGTCCTTCTGGATATTGCCGTGCGCGCGCTCGTTGATGAAGCGCGACTGTGCATCATCCTGGTATTCGCCGGGCCAGTAGGCCAGCAGGTAGTAATTCAGTGCCGGGCGACATGCTGCACAGCCGTCCGGTGATTTCCATTCCAGGAAGTCACGCACTGCCGGCATGGTCTTCAGTTCATTCTGCTTGATTGCACCGATCACTTCGTCATGGCTGTACTCGGTGCACTTGCACATGGGTTGTTTGTTGGGTGAGGCGTCGTAACCTTCGCCGACGGTGCTGGCCAACAGCGCTTCCACCAGCCCGGTGCAGGAACCGCAGGAGCTGGACGCCTTGGTATGGGCACGCACGTCCTCCAGTGTGAACAGGCCCTGTTTGCTGATGGCCTCGACGATGTCGCCCTTGCACACGCCGTTACAGCCGCAGATTTCGGCGGAATCCGGTAACGCCATCACGCGGGTCTCGTCGCCGTGACCGGCATCGCCGAGGTCATGCTGGCCAAACAGGATGGTCTTGCGGAAATCCGCGATGCTGGTGTCTTCGCGCATCAGCTGGAAGTACCAGGTGCCGTCGATGGTGTCTCCATACAGCACGGCGCCCTTGATGCGGTCGTCGCGGATCACCAGTTTCTTGTAGGTGCCGGACGCCGGGTCGGCGAGCAGCAGGACTTCATCGCCCTCTGCTTCGTTGAATTCACCGGCGGAGAACAGGTCGATGCCGGTGACCTTCAGCTTGGTGGAGGTGACCGAGCCGCTGTAGTGGGCATAACCCAGGCCGGCAAGCTGGTTGGCGGCAACCTTGCCCTGCTCGAACAGCGGCGCGACCAGGCCATAGGCGATGCCACGGTGCTGTACACATTCGCCCACGGCGTAGATGCGCGGATCGAAGGTCTGCATGACGTCATTGACGACGATGCCGCGTTCGCAGTGCAGGTTGGCGCTTTTCGCCAGCCCGGTATTCGGCACGATGCCGACGCCCATGACGACCAGGTCGGCCTCGATCTCGCTGCCGTCCTTGAAGCGCACGCCCCGTACGCGACCATTGCCGATGATCTCCGCAGTTTCCGCTTCCATCAGGAAGCGCATGCCGCGCTCTTCCAGTGAGCACTTGAGCAGGCTTGATGCCGTCTTGTCGAGCTGGCGCTCCATGAGGGAGTCCAGCAGGTGTACCACGGTGACGTCCATGCCCTGCTTCATCAGTCCGTTGGCGGCTTCCAGCCCGAGCAGGCCACCGCCGATAACGATGGCCTTTTTGTAATCGCGCGCGGCCGCCAGCATGGTGTCGACATCCTGGATGTCGCGGAAGGCAATCACGCCGTCCTTGTCCCTGCCGGGGACCGGGATCATGAACGGGTTGGAGCCGGTGGCCAGCAGCAGGCGGTCATAGTCTGCCGTGGTGCCGTCGTCGGTAATCACCCGGCGCCTGACGCGGTCAATTTCCGTGACGGTCTTGCCCTTGTGCAGGTTAATGTCGTTGTCGATGTACCACTGCTCGTCGTTGAGCATGATGTCATCGATGGTCTTCTCGCCGGCCAGTACCGGCGACAGCAAGATGCGGTTGTAGTTGCCGTACGGTTCGGTACCGAACACGGTGATGTCATAGCGATCCGGTGCAATCTTCAGCAGCTCTTCCAGGGTACGTACCCCAGCCATGCCGTTGCCCACCAG
>CBEULV010000264.1:0-1961 GCA_965544015.1 uncultured Gammaproteobacteria bacterium
CGAGGTTTTTCTCATTTAATCAGAGCCTTCCTGGACTATCCCTGCCTGCAGGACGTTCCGTGTACCATACTTGCAGATAGACGATGGCGACCAGCAAACAACAGCTTCACGGTGGTCGCGTGCCCAGGCGCGCGGTCCCGACTTCATTACGCATTATGCGTTTTCTGTTTGCGCACGTCGGCGCTGTTTTCCCCGCGCTGCTGGGACGGTGGGCCTTTTCGCTGTGGTTTCGTACCCGGCGCTTCCCGGAATCCGCCGCCGGTCGGCAGGTCACGCTGAATGCAGCACATGAGATTCTCCCGGTTGGCAATGTACCGGTTGCTGTCTACAGTTGGGGGAGTGGCCCCGTGGTGATGTTCGTGCATGGCTGGTCGGGACGCGGCAGCAATGTAGCCGCTTTCATAGAGCCGTTGCTGGATGCGGGTTTCAGGGTCGTCGCGCCGGATCTGCCAGGCCATGGCGCAACGCCGGGTCGCAGTACCAATATCCTGGAATGTGCAGAAGTGTTACAGGCAATACAGCAGCGCTATGGTAAGCCGGCGGGTGTGATCACCCATTCCTTCGGTGGCATGGTGCTGGCCTATGCCATGAACCACGGTCTATATGCACAATGCGTGGTTTGTATTGCGGCGCCGGCAGATGCGCACTTCCTGGTTGACGGGTTTACGCAGACACTCAATATGCATCCTGCCGTTGTTGCCAACCTGTACAATCGTCTGGAAAACCGGTTCGACCACGATTACCTGGAACGAAGTTCAACCGAGCGCAACGCGCGCAGGCTATCGGTGCCGGCACTGGTTGTCCATGACCTGAAGGACGGCAGCGTTCCCTGGCAACAGGGCGAACGAATTGCGAGCGCCTGGCCAGGTGCGCAGTTCATGAAGACACAGGGGCTTGGGCATGGCCGCATCCTTCAGGATGCGGCGGTGATCGATGCTGCGGTATCATTCATTACCCGGACGACCGGTTCACGGTCATCAGCGCAGGCCTGAATGTAATGAGACTTTACCTCGTACAACATGGCGCGGCACTCGACAAGCAAGAGGATCCCGCGCGCGCGTTAAGCAGGCAGGGCGTGCAGGAAGTCACTCGCATGGCAAAGGCGCTGGGCAATGCCGGTGTGCACGTCGAACGGGTCTGGCACAGCGGCAAGCGCCGCGCCGAACAAACCGCGACCATACTGGCCAGTCAGCTCATGCCGGAAGGAAACATCGACTGGGTAACCGGGATCGATCCGCTTGACCCGGTGCAGGAGTTTGTTGCGGATGCCGATGTCTGGCTGGAGGATACCCTGGTGGTTGGACACCTGCCATTCCTGTCGCGGATGGTCTCTTTATTGTTGTGCGGTGATCCGGACCGCGAACTGGTGAGCTACCTGCCCGGCAGTGTTGTTTGCCTGGAGCGCGGGCGTGCCGGTCAATGGACCCTGTTGTGGATGCTGCGGCCGGGATTGCATGACGAGGTGGCTACATGAGTCTGCGCGGGATCGTGCCGCCGGACCCGGAGACCAGCGTGTCGCAGGAGTGCAATGCGGTGATTTTTATGCCGCGACGGAACCGCAGACGCTTCCCGGCCGGGTGTGTGGAAATATTTCCCACCCGGGAACAGGCGCTTGCGGCGGCTGATCCCGACAACAGGCGCTATGCCGCGCGCGTTGTAGGACCGTCGAAATCTTCTGAAGGCCAGTTTATTTACTACCTGCTGGAGTGGTTGCAGGCGTAGTTTCGAGGCTGCGCAGGAAGGCCAGGTAGGCCGGTTTCTCCCACTCGCGCCCCCCCAGCGCCTGGTAGCGGATTCGGCCATCCGGGTCGACCAGGTAAGTGGCGGGCAGGCCACGCGGTTGCCAGGTCTCCGTGACCAGTCCGTCATCGTCCATCAACGGCACCAACTCGAGTTCAGGTGCCACAATGCCCAGGAAGGTGAATATCTCTTCTTCCGTTTCGGCGGTGTTGATCAACAGG
>CBEULV010000265.1:0-1895 GCA_965544015.1 uncultured Gammaproteobacteria bacterium
GAAGCGCCTCTACAGCACTTTTTATGGCTGGGTTCCCGCCTTCGCGGGAACGACGATAGGGGTTTTCTTGTCTTGGTTATTCTTCTTTTCTCTGTGCCCTCTGTGGCATTCTTTTCTTTGCGCCTTTGCGGCTTGGCGCGAAATTCTTTATCCCTACAACTCGTACTCGTAATCCATGATCAGCGGCGCGTGATCGGAGAAGCGCTTGTCCTTGTAGATGCGTGACGAGCGCACGGTCTCCGCAATCCCCGGCGTCGCCACCTGGTAGTCGATACGCCATCCAACGTTCTTCGCCCAGGCCTGACCACGGTTCGACCACCAGGTGTACTGGTCCTCTTTCTGGTTAACCACGCGGAAGATATCCACGAAGCCGGCCGGCCCGAACAGTTCGTCCATCCAGGCACGCTCCTCGGGCAGGAACCCGGAATTCTTGCGGTTGCCACGCCAGTTTTTCAGATCGATCTCCTTGTGCGCAATATTCCAGTCCCCGCACAGGATGTACTCACGCCGCTTGCGCCTGAGCTTGCGCAGCCAGGGCATGAAGCGTTCCAGGAAACCAAACTTGACCTGCTGCCGCTGTTCACTGGAAGAACCCGACGGCAGGTACAATGACACCACGCTCAGGGGACCGTAACGCGCCTCCATATAACGCCCCTCGGCATCCATGTCCGGCCAGCCCAGCCCGGTGATAACCTTGTCAGGACGGTGCCGGCTGTAGATCGCGACCCCGCTGTAGCCCTTCTTTTCCGCATCGTGAAAGTACGCATGCCAGCCACGCGGATGGAACACCGGGTCCTCCAGCTGATGAACCTGTGCCTTGGTTTCCTGGATGCAGACCACGTCCGCCTGCTGCCGGACCATCCACTGGAAAAATCCCTTGCGCGCTGCCGCGCGGATCCCGTTTACGTTGACCGTGATGATGCGCATAATTCTTCACCGTACTGAAAGGGTGTGTATGATAACGGCCCTGAACCGCCATAACGACCACCACTGCAATGAAAGACTACCAACACGATTTCATCGACTTTGCGATCAGCGCCGACGTGCTGCGCTTTGGCGATTTCACCCTCAAGTCCGGCAGGATCAGCCCGTATTTCTTCAACGCCGGACTGTTCAACACCGGTGAACATCTCGCCCGCCTCGGCCGCTGCTATGCACAGGCCATTATCGACAGCGCCATCGACTTTGACGTGCTGTTCGGCCCGGCTTACAAGGGTATCCCGCTGGCCGCCGCCACCAGCATTGCGCTGGCGGATCATCACCAGCGCAATGTGCCCTGGTGCTTCAACCGCAAGGAAGCCAAGGACCACGGCGAGGGCGGCAACCTGGTGGGCGCCGGACTGGACGGCAGGATCCTGGTCATCGACGACGTAATCACCGCCGGCACCGCCATTCGAGAGTCGGTCGAAATTATCCAGTCAGCCGGCGCCAGCCTGGCCGGCGTAGTGATCGCGCTGGACCGCCAGGAGCGTGGCACGGGGCATCAGTCCGCCATCCAGGAAGTCGAGCAGTCACTCGGCATTTCCGTGGTCAGTATCGTGAAACTGGAACACCTGCTGGAATACCTGGACATGCAGCCGGATCGCAGTGAGGATGTCGCGAAGATCAAGGCCTACCGGGAGCTGTACGGGGTATAGGAAATTATCTCGCGCCAAGCCGCAAAGGCGCAGAGAAAAACACATGAAATGATGCCACAGAGCACACAGAGAAAAGAAAATACCTGGAATTAAAAACCTTTAGGCGACGCAGGAGCAGTTGCCGAGAGGGCGCAGAGTAAACCCCCAATGTCATCCCCGCGCAGGCGGGGATCCAGCCCATCCATTTCCCGCCTGGCCGCTCTCGGCTGTTACTACGGGCATAGCCCGGGCCAGCCTCCTCCATGCCTTCTGCGACAC
>CBEULV010000266.1:0-1878 GCA_965544015.1 uncultured Gammaproteobacteria bacterium
GGATGCACGGGGCCGTTGTGTTCCGAGCGCAAGAAACCCCAATATGCCATAGGCCAGCAGGTGCATCAGTTTGTCCTGCAGGGGGAAGGCCAGCGGGATATCCAGGCCCGGTTGATCGGACAGGTAGTAAATCAGTGCCGCCCAGGTAACGATTAATACCAGGCTTGCCTGGCGTAGCTTGCTGGCAGGCACAGGGGTCAGCCGGCCTCGCGCTGATGCCATTCCCAGGCAGTCCGGATGATGGCATCGATATCTTCGTAGCCGGGTTGCCAGCCGAGTTCGGTACGGATCCTGCCGGAATCTGCAATCAATACCGCGGGATCACCGGCACGGCGTGCCTCGGTGATAGCGGGAATCGGGTGTCCGGTGATGGCGCGTGCTGCCTCGATGATCTGCTTCACCGAGTAGCCGGTGCTGTTGCCCAGGTTATAGGTCGAGTTGCCGCCGCCATCGAGCAGGGCCTCCAGTGCCAGCAAATGTGCGCTGGTCAGGTCAGAGACATGGATGTAGTCGCGCAGGCAGGTGCCGTCAGGTGTCGGGTAGTCGTTGCCAAAGATCCTGATCGAATCACGCTCGCCGGTAGCAACCTGCAGTACCAGCGGGATCAGGTGGGTCTCGGGCTGGTGCCGTTCACCGATGTTGCCGGATGCATCTGCACCGGCGGCATTGAAGTAGCGCAGGATGCTGCAGGTCATGTCGCTGGCATGACTGACGTCCGCCAGCAGCCGTTCCACCGCCAGCTTGGTCGCGCCATAGGGATTGGTCGGTGCACGCGGATGGTCCTCCGTGATGGGCACCTGTACCGGTTCGCCATACACGGCCGCGGTGGATGAGAAGATGAAATGCCTGACAGCGGCCTTTTGCATGGCCTCCAGCAGGGTAATGGTGTTGGCCACGTTGTTTCGGTAATACATCAGCGGCTGTTCGACCGATTCGCCAACCTGTGAATGCGCGGCAAAGTGCATGACGGCCTGCACCGGGTATTGCGAGAATACCTTTTCAAGGTCCGCCGGATTGCCAAGGTCGCCCTCGACAAAGTCGCCACCGGGCAATAAATCGCAGTGGCCGCGTGACAGGTTATCCAGCGTGACGACCGGGTAGTCGGCCCGCAGCAGGTCCATGACCATGTGTGAACCGATATAGCCGGCACCGCCGACGACGAGGATGACGGGTTTGCTCATGTCCTGTGAATAGCAGTTACTGGTTGATTGCGGTGGTAGAGGATCGGGAAGTGCCGGCCAGTGAGTTTATGCGCTGCGCCAGCATTGCCCCGAAATCAGGATCGGCCTTTTGCAGGCTGATTTCGGTGGCTACGGAGTCGTTGTACAGTACCGTGCCGCTCCAGCTGGAGATGGCGTCTGACAATCCGGCAGCCTGGCTGCGGCCGTCTTCCTTGCGGTCGATCAGCAGTACATCAAACTGTTCAGGGTCGAGGCTGGCGAGTTCCGCGGCATCCGGGCTGATTGCCGCGGCAACGTCAAAGCCGTAGCTTTCCAGCAATCTTGCCAAATAGGCCCGCAAGCTTTCCTGCGCGGAACAAACCGCTATGCGGAGTTTTTTTTTAGGCTGTCCGTGCTTCCAGCGCTGTTCCGCAGCCTCTTCGGCGGCTGTCGGGCTGGTTATCCCCGGAAGCACGCCGGCAACCGGTTGTGCAACGACCTGTTCAGCCGGTTCCGGTTGCATGGTGTCCGCCCCCTGTTCAGGGGCCGGGGTGCTGTCTGCAGCGACAGGTTCCGGTGCAGTCACAACGTCGGCCCCGGGAGACGGTTCCGGTTCAGTCGCGGCGGCCGCGAGTTCTGCCTCGTCTTCGATATCCTCGTCGCGTAACACGGCCGGTTCATATACCGGGAAGATACCGCCCTGTTGTTTCTCACGCGC
>CBEULV010000267.1:0-1792 GCA_965544015.1 uncultured Gammaproteobacteria bacterium
GGCTGCCAGCCGTGTACTACAGGATGTTGATATCGTGGTCTTCCTGGTGGAAGGTGTGCGCTGGACGGCGGATGATGAACTGGTACTGGAAAAACTCCAGGACCTCGAGTGCCCGGTCATCCTGGCGGTGAACAAGGTTGACCTGCTGGATAGCAAGGAGCTGTTGTTGCCGGGTTTGCAGGTGCTTTCGGAGAAGCGTGCATTCCATCAAATCATCCCGATTTCAGCGCACAAGGGCGATAATATCCCGGCGCTGGAATCCTGTATCACGTCATTGCTGCCGGTTGCCCCCATGATGTTCCCGGAAGACCAGGTGACGGACCGTTCGGTGCGTTTTCTTTCAGCGGAGCTGGTGCGGGAAAAATTATTTCGCATGTTAGGCAAGGAGCTGCCCTACGGGCTGACCGTTGAAATAGAACAGTTTCGCAGTGAGCCCGATATCACCCATATTCACGCGTTGATCTGGGTGGAACGCAACAGTCAGAAATTTATCGTTATTGGTAAACAGGGCCGGGTACTCAAGGAAGCCGGACAACAGGCACGCAGGGATATCGAAGAATTGGTTGGCAAGCAGGTCAATCTCAAGTTATGGGTCAAGGTGAAGGAAGGCTGGGCGGACGATGAACGTGCCCTGCAGAGCCTGGGGTATAATGACGAGGGCTAGGCAGGGTGCGCCGTGCACACCCTGCATTGGAATGTTAAACAATGTTTTTGTAGCCCGGATGAAATGCAGTGGAATCCGGGGGTGCGGATCTACGCAATCCCGGATTACGTTTCACTCCATCCGGGCTACAGGCTCTTTTCGGTGCGCACGGCGCACCCTACAATGAATCGCTATGAGCAACCGTATTCGCGTCTCGCTGGAACCTGCCTGGATACTGCATCACTATCCCTACCGGGACAGCAGCCTGCTGGTTGAGGTGTTTAGCCGGCAGCATGGGCGTATCGGACTGGTTGCACGCGGTGCACGTTCGGCGAAGGCGCGCTGGCATGGTCATTTGCAAATTCTCAGGCCGTTGTTACTGTCGTGGAGCATACGCGGTGACCTCGGCACACTGACGGGGGTGGAAAGCCGCAAGGCAGTGAAGCAGCTACCGGCTCGAAAGGTGTTAAGTGCCTGCTACCTGAATGAGTTGTTGATGCGCCTGTTGACCCGCCATGACCCTCACCCCGAGCTGTTTGCAGCATATGAAGAGGCCATCAGGGAGCTGGAGAACGGTGAGGAGCCGGTGTTGCGCCTGTTTGAAAAACGCCTGTTACAGGCATTGGGTTACGGCCTGTTGCTGGATTGCGAGGCTGACAGCGGCATGCCGGTTGAGCGGGATGGCCGCTACGAATACCAGCTGGAGCGCGGGCCGGTGCCGTGTACGCAGACAAGGGCCGATGGCATCTATCTGCAGGGTTCCAGTTTGCTGGCACTGGAGGACGATAGCCTGAGCGACAAGCGGGCATGCAGGGAAGTCAAACAACTGATGCGCGCAGCACTCGGGCTTTACCTGGGGTCGCGGCCATTGAAGACACGCGAAGTACTGCGGCAGCTAGCCTCGTTGTCGCAAACCAGGCAGGATGTACAGGCCACACCGGAGGGATGACACATCATGGGCATTGAGAACGAAATATTGCTGGGCGTGAATATCGATCATGTCGCAACCCTGCGCGAGGCGCGCGGCACGCGCTACCCGGATCCGGTGCAGGCCGCCATCGAGGCGGAGCAGGCGGGCGCTGATAGTATTACGCTGCATCTAAGAGAGGACCGTCGCCATATCCGGGAGCGTGATGTCCTTATGCTGAA
>CBEULV010000268.1:0-1776 GCA_965544015.1 uncultured Gammaproteobacteria bacterium
CCATCAAACTCAGGCATGCATGCTTCCGGAATCATGAGCCTGAAGCCACTGTTCCAGCATCAGGATAACCCACACCATTTTGCCGAAATACGTTGGATGAATCTCCTTGTGTTGCCGCTGGAGTTCAAGAATATAGCTCTGCCGGAGTATGCCGCGTCTGGCAAACTGTCCCAGGCTGTCGTTCACCAGTTCCCTTAACGGTGGATGGGACAGGGACCATTCACCGAAGGGCAGGCCAAACCCGTGTTTGCTCTTGTTGATGATTTCCCGGGGCAGGAAGTCGCGGAGAGCCTGCTTGAAAAACCATCTCAATTGCTGGCCCCTGACCCTGTAATCCGGCGGCAGTTCGCCCGAAAATTCCACCAGCCGGTCATCCAGCAAGGGATAACGAACCTCCACGCCAGCTGCCTCGCACATGCCGGAGACCTTGCGCAGGTCATTGTCTGCAAGCGTGAATTTGAGATCCAGATGCATCATCCGGTTTATCGGGTCAGCGGAGGCCGTGCGAAAATAGACCTCACGGAGCAATGCGTCGGGTGTGGACGGGTCGATTTGCCCCAGGAAGCCGGGCTCAAAGGCTTCCTCCAGTGACTGGCGATACAGGAAATTGTAGGATTCCATCCTTTCCGGTAACGGGATATTGGCCTGTTTGATGTAACTCCTGGCCTTGCGCAGCAGCGGGAGACGCTCACCACCGGGGATATGGAATAGCAGCGGTTCAATCATGCCCTTGCGCAAAATGGTCGGCACCTTACCGTAAATCTCGAAGATTTTCTGCTTGGCATAGCGAACATTGCCGCCAAAGACCTCGTCACCACCGTCTCCGGCAAGCATGACACCTATGCCATCGTTTGCGGCCTGTTTCGCGCAGACGTAGACGGGTACCGCAGAGTCGTTTCCGAAAGGTTCATCATAGTATCCGGTAATAACCGGGATAGCGCTCATGACGTCATTCGGTTTGAGGTAATACTCGTGTGGATTGCAGTGAAAATGCCTCGCGGCAATTCTGGCGTAATCCATCTCGTCGAATTCCTCGGCCGAATAACCGATCGAATAGCTCTCGACTACGTTGTTGCTGCATTCTGACAGAACTCCACAAATGGTGGAGCTGTCAGTGCCGCCGGACAAAAAGGCTCCCAGCTGTCTACCATGCGAGGTGGATGCTATCGATTCGTTCAGCAACTGTCGAAAGTGCCGGGCGTGTGTTTCGAAGGGGGTGGAATCCTGGTCGCTGAACGGCAAAGACCAGTAGAAATCTTTTTCGATGCGGCCATTCCGGAAACTCAGGTACTGCGCGGGCATGAGTTTCTCGACATCCCGATAAATGGTGCCCGGGCTGGGGATATGATGAAAATAGAAATAGTTATAGATTGCCTGCGGATCTATTTCCCTGTTTACCAGGGGGTGGGCACTGGCAGATCGCGTCTGCGTGGAAAATATCAACATGCCCTGCCGTTGTGCCCAGGAAAGCGTGTGAATGCCCATTCGATCGATTGCCAGGAGTGCGCTGTCCCTGTCGAGGATGGCCAGCGAGAAGGGGCCGTGCAGCAGGGGGAGAAAATCCCTCCCCTGGCGCCGGTATGCGGTAGTGAGCGCAGCAGCGGGACTTACGCCCTCGGCGATTCCGGCAAGAGTGGAGTCTGCCCAGCGGGGTGTACCAAACAGCAGGGACAGGATGCCGTCCTCTTCATGGAGGCTTGCCGGGTAGAGTCCGGTGGATGCAGCTGCAGCGGCGGTTTCACGCATCACGCTCCGGTCCTGTGTGCCGGCCGGACT
>CBEULV010000269.1:0-1771 GCA_965544015.1 uncultured Gammaproteobacteria bacterium
TAAATGCATCAATGATTACTGGGAACATGAACGTATCACAGATGAAATCAATGGCTGATGCTCAGGCAAAAAGATGGATCAGGCGGTGGGTATTCCCCGCACGGGCATGCCCTTGAGTTCCGCATCGACAAGACGGGCAATGAACCGGGTGAAAGGTGCGATATTCTGTCGCACACTCGCTTCTTCAAGTGCGGCCATATAGACATTGCGTTCTTCCACGGGGACGATAGTCCACGGATAGCCGCCGGCGGCCAGCATGACATTCATCAAAAAGCGTCCCATCCGTCCATTGCCATCCATATAGGGATGGATATACACGAATACGAAGTGTCCCAGTACGGCTCGCACGCCGGCATCGGTCTCTTCCTGCAACAATTCGAAGAAGGCAGGCATGAGATCGCGTACTGCCTCGCGGCCAGGCGGAACGTGCATGGACCTGCGGATGAAGACCGGGCCATTGCGATAACCGGCGAGATCAGCCGGTTTCACAATGCCTGCTAGCGTGCCCGGGGCAAACATTTCCCGATACCAGGTGCCATGATCGTATTTGGCAATCGTACCCGGGTTTTCACCCTGGAGAACGCTGTTCACGCTGTTTTTGACCGCCTGGAATGCCTGATAGTAGCCGCGTGCCGCCAGGGCATCAGCCTGTTCAAGATCCGCTTTATCATTGTCGGGATTCCAGTTTCCGCTGCGTACCCGTTCGATCAGTGCCGGACTGACGCGGTAACCCTCAATCGACAGGGAGTGATAGGCGTCGGTGACGTAGACGTCGTCAACATGCCGCAGGTAGGCGTCGGCCTCTTTGGGGAGGCCTGGTGCTTCCGGGAACACCTGGATCACGGCAGGGCGCATGTTGGCCCACATCAGGCGTAGGCGGTTGACGTATGGCGAGCGCTCGCGGGGCGGAAGGATGATGGTGGTCTGGGTTGTGAACGGATCGGTCTCTCGAATCGCGTATCCGGCCGCCCGCATGGTTTCCAGAATGTCATCGGCGATTCGATCACGTCCGATATTGCGAAATGCACCCGCCAGGCGGCCTGCAATCACGCTGTGTCCGCCTTGCAGCAGTCTGGAGAGGAGATCAGATGCATCGGGGGTCATGGATAAGGCGGTGCGCACATCCGTTGGTTTTTGTGTGAAGAACCCCGGGGCGCAGGCGATCAATGCAGATGCCAGGGAAAACACGCGCAAGCCCTCTTTATCCTCGGTGTCGCCGGCCGCGGGCAAGCTGGCGCGAACTTCCAATATGGAGGTCTCGTATGCCAGCTGTGTGACTTTGTTGCGTGCTTTGGGGGAGCGCACAAGCAGCTGGGCAGGCACCGCCTGGACACCGGCATGCAGGGACAGAGACTGCTCGGGTGAAAGGCACCATTCGGTATCGAAACGCCCATTCAAATAGGCGGCGCAAAAATCCCAGAAGGAGGCATACCATGCCGTACTGTCACCGCGACCTTCATCAGGTCGGGAGGCGATGTACCAGCCCTTCATGACTTCCTTCAGGAAACCGTTTTCGAGCAGACGCTCCCGGTGCGTCCGGGTCAGGTCTCTGGATCGGATAGCAATGATGCCGCGGGTTTGAAGTTCATGCAGGACTTCCAGTGACGCAGCCAGTTTTTCCGAAGGTGTCGCCATGAGAAGCCGAGTTCCTTAGCGTATTGTGTTGCGCAAGATTTAGCTTTTTATGATTTATCATAGTTAGCCTATTGCGTCAAATGTAAATTAGCTTATTCTGTTGTGTGGATCGTTTCGTCAGATTATAAAAGACAGA
>CBEULV010000270.1:0-1769 GCA_965544015.1 uncultured Gammaproteobacteria bacterium
TGCAGCCTCGTTCCTGCCGATCGCGCAAAAGTCCGACGTCTGCCTGTTTATCTAGCACCGGGAAGACAGTGTAACCCGCAAGGGTTGCATAGTATGACAAGGGCGTGCCATGGCACGCCCTTGTTTTTTTGCAGGTATGCCGAGCGCAGGGCGATGCAGGTAACAATTACCGGAGATACCTGAAGCAAACTGCCTGGAGCCGCACCATGTGCCGGCTATAAATGACCCTGGACATGAGAGTAAAGATGCAATACCTGTTTCCGCCGCTTGAGCCATACCGGACACACGTGGTGTCGGTAAGTGATGGGCATCAGCTGTACGTAGAGGAGTGCGGTAACCCGGAAGGGCTGCCTGCGGTGTTCGTGCATGGCGGGCCGGGTGCCGGTTGCGAAGGGTACCATCGGCAGTTTTTTGATCCAGCGGTCTACCGGATCATCCTGTTTGATCAGCGTGGTTGCGGGCGCTCCCGGCCACATGCCGGACTGACCGGCAATACCACGCGGGCACTGGTCGCGGACATGGAGGCCATCCGTAACCTGCTGGGTATCGAGCGCTGGGTAGTGTTCGGAGGCTCCTGGGGTTCGACACTCGGGCTGGTCTATGCGCAAACGCATCCCGAACAGGTACTTGCCCTGGTCCTGCGCGGCATCTTTCTGTGCCGCCCACGTGACATCGCCTGGTTCTACCAGCAGGGTGCTTCGTATCTGCTGCCTGACTACTGGCAGGATTATCTTGAGCCGGTTGCGCCGGAGGAACGTGACGATATGGTCAGCGCCTATTACCGCAGGCTGACGGGCGATGATGAAGTCACCCGGATGAGCGCCGCAAAAGCCTGGTCGCTGTGGGAGGGCAGGGCGTCCACGCTGTTGCCAAAATCGGCGGTGGTGGACCATTTCGCCAACCCCTTTACGGCGCTGAGCCTGGCACGCATCGAGTGTCACTACTTCATGAACGACAGCTTTCTGGAGCAGGACCAGATACTGAACAACGCGGATCGCCTGCGTGATATCCCGGGCGTCATTGTGCACGGACGTTACGATGTGGTCTGTCCGTTGGAGCAGGCCTGGGCGCTGCACCAGGCATGGCCGCAGTCGCAACTGCAGGTTATTGCGGACGCCGGGCATTCAGCGACCGAGCCGGGTATCGTCGATGCGCTGGTGAGCGCCACCAACCGTTTCGGAGCCCGGTTTCGATGATTGCCCTGTTGCAGCGCGTCACGAGTGCGCAGGTTTCGGTGGGTGGACGACAGCTGGCCGCGATTGACCACGGCTTGCTGGTGCTGGTGGGTGTGCAAAGAGGCGATAGCGAATATGAGGCACGTCGCCTGCTGGAGCGCCTGCTCGGTTACCGGGTGTTCCCGGACAGCGCAGACAGGATGAACCTGAATGTTGGCCAGGCCGGGGGCGGGGTGCTGCTGGTGCCGCAGTTCACGCTGGCCGCGGATACCCGTAGCGGTATGCGGCCGAGCTTCACCCCGGCCGCCGATCCCGCGGAAGGACGACGCCTGTTCGATTTCCTGGTGATTGAAGCCCGGCAGCGGCATCAGCCACTGGCGTGCGGGGAGTTTGCGGCTGATATGCAGGTGGCGCTGGTGAATGACGGCCCGGTGACCTTCTGGCTGGAGGTGGCCCCGCAGCCATAACCGGGTAGAGGGCTTGAAAATCAGGTGTTTTTTCATTAAGAATGAAGGTGTAAGCCGGTGCCGAACTGTTATTATTCGTAACTTCAGGATTACAGGATCAACGGAAAACAACCTATGTCACAACGGC
>CBEULV010000271.1:0-1765 GCA_965544015.1 uncultured Gammaproteobacteria bacterium
CGCGCTGGCATGTTCGCCACACAGGGTATGCAATGCCGCCGTGTTGACCGGGTCGGTGTACAGTGCCAGCGAGTCTTCCTCGGCCAGCGGGGTCAGGCAGGGCAGGCTGCCACCGGATTCACAGACTGCAGTGATCTTGCGCGATTCCACCTTGCTGGCTTCCACATCCGGCTGGTCAAAGGGGTTGACCCCGAGTACCGCACCGGCCACCGCGGTGGCCATTTCCCAGCGGTAGAACTCCTGCCCGATATCATGGATATCCTCGATATCGATGCGCATCACCGGCTGCCCGGCGGCGGTCAGGACCTCCAGCGCACGATCCTGTTCGTCGTCCACGCCTGTTGCGAGCCGCAGGTAGACAAACAGCCGGTCATCGCCATAACCGTCGGCGGCTGACAGTGGCTCGCCATCGACAGGAATGATGCCCTTGCCCTGCTTGCCGGTGGACTCGGCCACCAGCTGTTCCAGCCAGGCACCCAGCGAAGCGAGTCCGGGCGAAATCACCAGCGTCAGCTTGTTGTGGCCCTGCCGGGCCGCCTCGCCCAGGATGATCCCCGCCAGCAGCGCCGGATTGTCTGGCGCATCATGGGCTGGCGAACAGGCCTCCATCATAGTCCTGGCCCGCTCCAGCAGGCGCCGGCAGTCCATGCCGATGAGAGCGGCCGGTACCAGCCCGAAATTCGACAACGCCGAGAAACGCCCGCCGATCTCAGGTTCGCCGTGGAAAACCCGCCGGAAGCCCTCATGCCCGGCAAGCTTGTCCAGGCTGGAACCGGGATCGGTAATGGCTACAAAGTGTCCGGGTGCGGCAGCCTCGCCAACGCACTCGACCATGCACTGGTAGAAATAGTCCTTGAGGAGATTCGGTTCCAGTGAACTGCCGGACTTGCTGGATACGATGAACAGGGTGTGCGCCACATCGATGCTGTCCTGCACCGCCCGGATCTGGGCCGGGTCGGTGGAATCCAGCACGATCAGCTGCGGAAATCCGGCGCGCACTCCAAAAGTGTGGCACAGCACCTCCGGCGCCATGCTGGAACCCCCCATGCCCAGCAACACGACATGGGTAAAACCATCGGCCACAATCCCCCTGGCAAACTCGTCCAGATCAGCACAGACATCCAGCGAGCGCTGCACCACGTCCAGCCAGCCCAGCCAACGCGCCTCATCCGTACCGCTCCAGACCGATGCATCACGCGCCCACAGGCGCGCCATCCGGCCCTCGTCCTGCCACCGGTCCAGTGTACTGCGTACGGCTGTCTCCAGTTCGTGGGGAAGTGTGTATGTAAAAGAGGTCATGCCAGTTATTCAGGTTAAGGTCACGATTATTCCGGTTTGCCACTATATATCAACGGTCTTGAGCCGATTTTCTTGATATCCATCATGCCAGGGAATGCATGCTCACCTGGCATAAAAAAATCGGCTCTTCCGGGAAATTTGTGGGTTGTCTCAGGCCTTGCCCCCTCTCCCTTCGGGACGACTGCATGGACGATGCACATGGATGTGCAAGTGTCGCGGCAGGCAGGGATGCCGTGAGCGACCGCAGGAGGTAGAGCACCAAAAGTAGGCGCTTTAGGCGATGCATGGAGCAATTGCCGAGAGGGCTGGGGAGAGGGGATAGAATAATAGTTTCAATCAATGTTCATGAGGCAGCAGCGGGTCAGACTCAATTGATTTACCCGTTTTCGGACTGGGTTCCCGCCCCCGCCTTCGCGGGGGCAGGCTCTTCGCGGGAACGACGTGTTGTTTTTTCTCAGTACCTTTC
>CBEULV010000272.1:0-1759 GCA_965544015.1 uncultured Gammaproteobacteria bacterium
ACCTGGTATTCGATGTTGCTGCGAATGGTGAAATGGATGTAACCCTCACCGTACTTGTCACCGATGTCACACAACTCGCGCAGGGTGAACACGTCAAGGATACGCTGGGTACCGGCGCGCACGGTCCAGATCTTGTCGCCGTTGTTGGAAACGTGAAGCAGGACGCCCGGCTGCGGGTCTTCGTGGTAGGCCCACTGACCGTAGTTCTTCCGCATTACCGGATGCATGTACTGGAACCCGTCAGGACATCCGGATTCAATTGGCGTACGCATATCTTGTGCCATGTGATTCTCCTGAAAACTTATTTAAGTTATTGAACAAATCCCGGCGTAGTCGTGCCGGGATTGTTGTATCTGAATGTCTGTTGGTCAGGCGGAAGCTGCCTGCTCTTCCGCCTTGCGGGCAAACCATTTCTCGGCTTCTTCGTCCCAGCCGTCCATGCGGACATAGGAGCACTGACGCGGGCTGCCGACCATGTTCGGGTCGACCTCGACGCCGATGCCTTCCAGGAAGTTCACCAGGCCGATACGCTCGATCATCTCGCCGCAGCGTTCATGTTCCAGACCGTTCTCTGCCCAGAAGTCGATGATCTCTTCAGCCATCTCCTGCATGCTTTCGTAGTCTTCCTCGGTTTCCATCTTCTTGAACGGGATCACCACGGTACCCATCAGGTCGCCGATCTTCAGCGTGCGCTTGCCGCCGATGAGGATGGTCACACCCTTGTCGTCGCCGGGATGCAGGGCGCGCGGCATCACGTTCAGGCAGTGCATGCAGCGTACGCAGTTGTGGTTGTCGACGGTGATGGTGTCGTCGTCGTTCAGGGTGATGGCCTGGGTCGGGCAGCGAGTGATGACGTTGTCGATCAGGTACTGACGACCCTTCTTCTCCAGGTAGTACTTGACCTCGTCCTGGTTGATCTTCATGGCGTCGCGCCAGGTGCCGATAATGGCGAAGTCGGAACGCTCGATGGCGTTCTGGCAGTCATTCGGGCAACCGGAGACCTTGAACTTGAACTTGTAGGGCAGGGCCGGGCGGTGTACGTCATCGGTGAAGTTGTTCACCATCAAGCGGTGAATGCCGTGCTCGTTGCAGTTGGACATTTCGCAACGGGCGCCGCCGACACAGGACATGGCGGTACGTACGCACGGACCGGCGCCGCCGAGATCAAAGCCATACTCATTGATCTCGTCAAAGAAGTGCTGGGTGCCCTCGGTGGTGGTGCCGATGAACATGATGTTGCCGGTCTGACCGTGGAAGGTTACCAGACCCGAGCCATGCTTCTCCCAGCTGTCGCCGAGCTGGCGCAGCATGTCGGTGGTGTAGAAGTTGCCGGCCGGCGGCTGCACGCGGATGGTATGGAATTCCCTGGATTCCGGGAAGGCATCAGCGACTTCGGAGAAACGCGGAATGATGCCGCCGCCATAGCCGTACACGCTGACGGTGCCGCCTTTCCAGTAACCCTTGCGGGTTTCATAGGAGTGTTCCAGCTGCCCCAGCAGGCCGTTGTTGACGGATTTGATACGCTCGTCCGGATGCTCGTCGCGCAGGCGCTTGATGCCAGTGATGAAGCTGGGCCAAGGGCCGTGCTCCAGTTCGTCCAGCATGGGTGTTGGGTAGGTGTTCTTGGCCATGGCATTCATCTCCTGGATTGTTTTCTCTTACACCAATTTTGTTTATTCACTGTTGCAGCGCACTGTCGCCTGCTGCGGGCAACCTGTAAAAATCAGTGAGTTAATGCAGTATTACTACAGTCCAACTC
>CBEULV010000273.1:0-1730 GCA_965544015.1 uncultured Gammaproteobacteria bacterium
CTGGCTTTGCCATCAATAACCTCAGCGCTGATTCTCGGCCTGTCATGGTAAACAGAAATTCTGCCCTGTTTCATTGCGCCAGATCAACAATCATGAGCAGACAAACCAGTTATACAAAAACGGCTTGTGTGTTGTGTTAATTTTATACCGGAATTCGCAGGGCGATATGGCTTGTTAGTTTTATGGATTATGAGCTAGGCTACTTCGATGCGGATGTCGCCCGGGTCGAGCCGGCCGACAACCCATTCATACCGAAAGTGTTACCCATGTCCTCGGAATAAAGTGTTACCTATGTGACCGGTAAGCACCGTTTGTAGTTGGTGGCTACGGGTGGACTTGAACCACCGACCCCAGCATTATGAGTGCTGTGCTCTAACCAGCTGAGCTACGTAGCCAAAGGGGTGCAAAGGGTACCTGAAAACCGTGGTACCGGACAAGTTTTCTATAACCCTTTCAGGCAGATCGCGCCTGCAAGCCTGTCCCCGCGCAGGCGGGGAGCGCTCCTGCAACAACAAGAAACCCCGTAGGAGCGGAACTTGTTCCGCGAATTCCACGAATATGTTCGCGCAGCGAGCAGCGCTCCTACGCAGTAAGACAACCCCGCAGGAGCGGAACCTGTTCCGCGAACTCCGCGAACCAGCGCCCCTACACATTAAAGCGGAAGTGCATGACATCGCCGTCCTGCACGATGTAGTCCTTGCCCTCCAGGCGCAGCTTGCCGGCCTCGCGGGCACCGTGTTCGCCCTTGCAGGCGATAAAGTCCTCGTAGGAAATCACTTCCGCGCGGATAAAGCCCTTCTCGAAATCGGTGTGGATCTCGGCCGCAGCCTTCGGTGCCGTGGCGCCGATCCGGGTGGTCCAGGCACGCACTTCCTTCACCCCGGCGGTGAAAAAGGTCTGCAGCCTCAGCAGCTGGTAGCCGGCGCGGATCACCCGGTTCAGGCCCGGCTCTTCCAGGCCCAGCTCCGCCAGGTACTCACTGCGCTCATCGACATCCAGTTCCACGATCTCTGCCTCGATTGCCGCGCACACGGCCACCACCGGTGCACCTTCTGCCTCGGCACGCTCACGCACCACTTCCAGGGCCGGGTTGTTCTCCATGCCGCCCTCGGCAATATTGGCCACGTACATGACCGGCTTGGCGGTGAGCAGGTGCAGCGCCTGTATACAGGCGCGCTGTTCCTCGTCCAGTTCAAGCGCAAGCACCATGCCACCTCCATCGAGGTGCGCATGCACCTGCTCGAACACAGCGAGCGTCGCGCGCGCTTCCTTGTCGCCACTCTTGGCGACCTTGCCGACACGCTGTATTCCGCGCTCCACGGTTTCGAGATCGGCCAGCGCCAGTTCGGTGTTGATCACGTCGATATCGCGCAACGGGTCGATACTGCCACTGACATGCACCACGTTATCGTCCTCGAAACAACGCACCACCATGCAGATGGCATCGGTCTCGCGAATATTCGCCAGGAACTTGTTGCCCAGCCCCTCACCCTTGGAGGCACCGGCAACCAGACCGGCAATATCGACGAACTCCATGGTGGTGTTGACGACTCTTTCCGGTTTGACAATTGCGGCCAGTGCATCCAACCGCGGATCGGGCACCGGCACGATGCCGACATTCGGATCGATAGTGCAGAACGGGTAATTCTCCGCCTGTATACCGGCCTCGGTCAGTGCATTGAACAGGGTGGACTTGCCGACGTTTGGCAGGCCGACGATGCCGCATTTAA
>CBEULV010000274.1:0-1720 GCA_965544015.1 uncultured Gammaproteobacteria bacterium
TTTTATAATCTCTGTGTGCTCTGTGGCAAAGGTTTTTGTTTTTCTTTGCGGCTTTGCCGCGAGCTATTTCTATAGATAAATCCCCAGCATTCACATCCCCGCTTACTGTGCATTTACCAGGGGAATGGTCTGCCGAAACACGTCATAGGCAATCGGTTCCTTGTTGTCATAGCCGATTCGTTTACGTCGCTTCTCATCCAGCAAGTGATAACGAACCACGGCCTCCACGGCCGCAGAGTCACTGTTGGTTGTTACCGGGACAGAGAACTCGTAGGTGCGCGGTTGCCAGCGCGGCAGGCGCGTATCCCACAGGTCGATAATAAATGGCCGCCAGATGACGGTACGTTTGGCCGTGTAGCCCTGCGTCTTCAATACCTCACCCCCACGGTCAAGCAAGCTAAAGTCGATACTCAGAAACCGGTCGGGGGTACCGGTCGGCAGGTAGTGCGCCGCACCGACATTGGTTAGCGTCAAAACAAAGCGTCGCGAATCCGGTGATTCTCCGGCGACTTCCTCAAACTGCACCTCCAGTCCGGATTTCACCATGTCAGGATCATGGCCACCCCGCCAAAGATGCCTTCTCACCGGACGCACCTGGCCACCCTCGACCAGCGGTCGTTGCACCAGCGGCATGTGGCACTGAACGCAACCCAGCGCGCTTGTATCCGGCAGGGCAATCTCCCCGCTTGCGCCCCTTTGCTGATTGGATGGGAGGGTAGTATCCGTCTTGCCCGTCAAAGGCGCTTCCGGCGGCGAGTCTGAAGAATCCTGCAGGGTTTCAATATCGCCTGATGTCAACCGGCTATACGGGTTGGCCCGGATCTCGGCTACCGTCCCACAGGGCGGGAAACGGAAGAAGGTATCCCAGCGTTCCCCCTCCACCACGTGGCAACGCACACATACCGTGTTGGGATCATCAATCTTTTTTACCGGGTGCGGGGCATCCTCAATACCGAGGGTTCCGACAATCTTGCCGTCTCGCAGATGGCAGGCGGTACAGGTCACCCCCTCATGCTGCAAGTCGGGATCAAAGTCGGGGTTGGGTTCCAGGATCGGGTCCCATTTATCCTTGTCGCGGAAGCCAAGAATGAGATGCGGCTGCTGCCGGTCCAGTGGTGTATGACAGTTGCGGCATACATGCTGGGAATTGTCGAACTGCCAGTCAGTCTGGAAATAGGGGTCGATCCATGCCTGGCTGTGAATCGTGGTGCGCCACTCATCATAGAATTCCTGGTGACAGTTGGCGCATTCCCTGGCCCCCAGCCCAGTAAGGGGTTCCGGAATGATAGAAGTGTCCTCTGGCCGCTCAAAGGCTTCCGTGATAACAAAAATATTCAATGGCCGGATGAAACGCCAGGCCATGAATATGGCAAGCAACAGAACAAGCAGCAGGATCGCTTTGCGAGTCACCGTCCACCCCTGTCCTTGTTGTTTCCCCTGGCCGGCATACGGCGCAGTTCACCCACAGCACCCTTGATACGCAGCAGGTCTCCGTCCAGTGCCGGCTGACCGTGCCACCACTGGTAATCAGGCGACTGGTGCCCAATACCGTAATAGAGATTTTTCAGATGCAGCGACTGCATCCTCGCAAAGTGTTCCCGGGCAGCCGCCAGCTCCGCCCCGGTGAATTCGCCCTCTGCCTGTTCAAGTACTCCGGCCGCCTCACGCACTTTCATGCGCCCGATATCCAGCATGTCTTCGCCGTTATCGAACAGGCGGG
>CBEULV010000275.1:0-1717 GCA_965544015.1 uncultured Gammaproteobacteria bacterium
TCAAGCGCCAGTTCATTTGTGGCTGTGGAGGTCCAGCTTTCACCAAGATCTGTCGCATGGAATTCCACCACATCATCGTTACTTGTGCTGATTGTACAATAGGCATACATGTCGATGGCGGCATTGAGTACATTGCCCCCATACAACTCACTGTAAGGCGACACATCAGTGCCCCCTCCTGCCAGCCCGAGCCGCAACGGCGCCCGCGATCTTACTGTCTGACTTGCCACCTGATTCTCCGTAGAATGGAACCCGGTTCCACCCGGATGCCTGCTTCAATTATCGGTCTATCCCGAATCAATTCACATCCCCTTATCCATTATTATAACGGCACATATTCCGCATACTTTGCTGCCTGTGACCGGTTTCTTGCGGCTGCTGCCGGGAACACCGGGCCGCGCCATAGAGCCGTTCCCTGTGCAGCAGGCCCCAGCTATCGATATTGCCATTCTGGTATCACAGGTATCTTATCCCTTCAGGATACTCAATATATTACGGAATGATGCCCAGCCCGGCGTCTCAACAAGTGAAGGCAGAACCGCAGTTATCGCATCCCGCCGCCTTCCTGCCCTGACAAGGGCATAGCCAAGATTTAACCGGCCGTTCCTCAACCGGGTCATGACGCCATGCCTGACTGGCTCGGGAAAGCCACTTGCAAGACTCTTGAGATCAAGCAACGCCTGCACGTTATATTCCTGGGCTTTCAAGGGGTCGGATCGCGTCGCGCTGGAGTCATGAATAAGATAGACACCCAACGGCCGACAAATCACGCCCACCCTGTGACTCACAGCACACAGGCGTGACAGGAAATGCACGTCCTCACAGACCTTGAAGCCCGACGGAAAACCACCCAGCATGCGGAATGTTCTACGCGGCACACTCAGGGTATGGATATCTCCGAAATGATCAGCGACATAGATCCCGATTTCTTTCGTCTCCATCACAACCGTTTCAGCGCCATCGGCCTTCTCAAGCATGGCACGGCCGGAGTCGTGCATCGCCATCGAGGTACTGATCAGGCCACCATCCTCGCGCCGGTATTCGTAATCCCCCGTCAGAAAATCCAGACCGGGATCATGCGCGATCCATTCCGCATGCCACCTGAGACGATCAGGGTAGTACCAGTCATCGGCATCAAGAAAGGCGAGCCAGTCTCCAGTCGCGGCTTCCGCCCCCCGGTTGCGTGCCATGGAAACTCCGGCATTGGACTGGTGAATGATTCGGACCCGGTCACCAAATCCACGGGCCACCTGCAGGGTATTGTCGGTCGAACCGTCATCAATAACGATGACTTCGTGCGCCGGCCAGGTCTGTGCAAATACCGAGTCCAGGGCCCTTGCCAGGGTTGCCGCCGAGTTATACGCGGGGATGATTACCGAAAATTCCGGAGCACCGTGCGCGGTTGCATGACCCGTTGTTATCCGGTCATCCGCCATAACAATCCGACGGGCAGGATCCAGCCCGTAAGCCAGGCCAGCTTGCGCAGGCGTGGAAGTTCCCCAAGACGTGTTATCCAGACATGCAGCCTGCGACGCAGACGCTGCTCGACCCACTCAGGGTCACGGTTTCTCAGGGCCCTCGCCAGTTCCCCGGTGGAGAGAAATGCCAGGGATGGATAGGCAATCAGTGCGCCCTGCAACAGACATTTTAATTGCTCCAGTGACTGGTCCTTCTTTTCGTCCGTGCCCAGGAAATTAAAACGATGCGTCTCGAACAG
>CBEULV010000276.1:0-1716 GCA_965544015.1 uncultured Gammaproteobacteria bacterium
ACGGTGCCGGGGCTGCGTTGCAGTGGGCCGGCAAGCGCCTTGCTGTCGACGATCTCAAACAACAACTGCCCGCTTGGCTGGCGAGCGTCGAGGAACCCCCGCTGTTTATCAACACGGTCGGCGGCCTGGGCGCGCCGTGGTGGCAATCCGGACCGCAACCGTATTTCTCCAACCCGGCACCTGCCGCACCCGAGGCCATGGTGGCCGTGATCGAAAGCATCCTGTTCCTGCTACAGACCAACATTGCGCTGCTGCAATCACAGTATCCGGCCATTGAACGCATCCGCATCAGTGGCGGGCTGTCCAACCTGGATGGCCTGTGCCAGCGACTGGCCAACCTGAGTGGACTGGAAGTACAACGCCCGTACCAGGTCGAGGCAACCGCGCGGGGCATTGCCTGGCAGGCGGCCGGCTGCCCCGCCGACTGGCCACCGACGGGGGCAGGGGAGACGTTCACACCGGAGCAAGACAGGAAATTGCACGCGCGTTATGAGCAATTCCTGGGAATCCTCAAATCGTTCCCGTAGGAGCGGAACTTGTTCCGCGAAAGGGTTCGCGCTGCGAGCAGCGCTCCTACCACAATCTGAAACACCTGTAGGAGCGGAACTTGTTCCGCGATCTTTTCAATAAAACCATCGCGCTTGATAAGCACTCCTACCACAATAAGAGACACCTGTAGGAGCGGAACTTGTTCCGCGATCTTTTCTGACAGATCACGCCGGCGTCGCAAACAGCCAGATAAACCCGGCGTTATAAAACGCGTGCAGCATAATCGGTGCCTTCAGCCCGCCACTACGCTCCTTGAAGAATCCAAACACCAGCGACGGGAAGAACACCAGCAACGCCCATTGTGGTGGCTGGTAGATGAAATGCAGCGCCGTGAACAGCACGCTGGTGAGCAGGTTGGCAACCGTCAGTGGCCCCAGCACTGCCTTACTGATGTAGTCACGCACCAGTTCCTGCACCAGGCCGCGGAAGATGACTTCCTCGACCACCGGGTAGAACGCAGCCGGTAACAGGAACTGCCAGGGTTCCCGTAACGGCCAGCTCCAGTGAATGTCGGGGCCTTGCAGGGCATACAGGAACAACCAGCACAGTGGGCCGGCCAGCATGGCGGCCAGAAACAGGGGATCTCTTTGCGGCGCGACGGGTGCTATCAAGCGGT
Organism: uncultured Gammaproteobacteria bacterium; assembly: GCA_965544015.1. Classification (GTDB taxonomy): domain Bacteria; phylum Pseudomonadota; class Gammaproteobacteria; order UBA9214; family UBA9214; genus UBA9214. The sequence goes on from CBEULV010000276.1 coordinate 1,166, forward strand.
TCAGTTACTTTTCAGATGCTGGACCATTTCCGGTTCCAGGTCGAATCCGACCGGCCAGTTCGGGTTGATGGAGATACCTATCCCACTGCCGGTACGCTCCAGCACCCAGCTGAATTCCGCCAGCAGGCCACCTTCATAACCCGGAAAATCGCACACGAATTCCTTGGCCCGGTCCGGACTGGTAAACAGGACCAGCACCTCGATGTTGTCCTCGGTCTTCAGCGTCAGTGGGATCGCCTTGTCACTGCTGGTGAAGCCCTCGATAGCAACCGAGTCCTTGATCGGCATGAATACCTGGGTTTCCATCAAGTAACCCATGAAGTCCTCGCTGCTGAGCTGTCCTTCCTGGGCGGAAAGCAGTTTTACTTCCAGTTCATTACGTGTCTCAAAAGTATCGTGCATGAAGATCCTCACAAAAAAACAGGCCCCGCATGGCGGGGCCTGTGGCATCAGGGGCTAACCGTGATCACTCGTCACCCATTACACCCAGCAGATGCAGCAGGCTCAGGAACAGGTTATAGATGGATACGAACAACGTTACGGTGGCGAGG
>CBEULV010000277.1:0-1714 GCA_965544015.1 uncultured Gammaproteobacteria bacterium
TTTGTTTCCGGCCATGCCTACGGCAAGGCCATGCGTACCGTCAAAACCTGCGCCGGCAAGACCTGGTGCCGGTTTGGCACGCAGAATTCCACCGGGCTTGGCGTCCAGCTTGAGGAACTCACCTGGGGCTCATGGATGCCGCACAAGTTCAAGCTGGCTGTCTCCGGCTGCCCGCGCAATTGTGCCGAGGCCACCATCAAGGACTTTGGCGTGGTGTGCGTAGATTCCGGCTACGAGTTGCACATAGGCGGCAACGGCGGCATCAAGGTGCGCGTCACCGACCTGCTGACCAAGGTAGACACAGAACAGGAAGTACTCGAGTACTGTGGTGCATTTACTCAGCTGTATCGTGAGGAAGCGCACTACCTGGAACGCACGGCACCCTGGGTGGAACGCGTCAGCCTGAGTTATATAAAGGAAAGGGTTGTTGAAGATGCCGAGGGCCGCAGACAACTGAACGAGCGCTTTAAATACTCGCAGCAGTTTTCCCAGATCGACCCCTGGAAGGAGCGCGCCGAGGGTGCTGCCGCGCATGAATTCATACCGCTGAAAATTGCTTAAATAATTCTTTTGCCACACGACTACATGGATGTAGGAGGTAGAGCAACGCAGGAGCAGTTGCCGAGAGATCACAGAGATGCGCAAAAAGATCGATGAATGCCTGGAGCTACGCTTACAGGAATATGAACACCAGAAACCCGAAAACCTGGTTTCTTATAATGCCTGGATTCCCGCCTTCGCGGGAATGACGGACTATTTTAATTTCTGGCAGTCCCATTTTATCAATCACTCAAAAGTGTACAGGCACTGATTGCCTCTGTGCCCTCTGTGGCAATGATTATTGAAGGTATAAACCAATGACTAACTGGACTGAAATCGCAAAACTGGAAGACATCCCGAGACTCGGTGCGCGCGTACTCAAGACCGGCACCATGAGCATCGCGCTGTTCCGCACCGCCAGTGATGAAGTGTTCGCCATCAAGGACGAATGCCCGCATAAAAAGGGGCCGCTGTCGCAGGGCATCGTGCACGGCACATCCGTCACCTGTCCGCTGCATAACTGGAAGATCGACCTCGCCAGTGGCGAGGCACTGGGACCGGACGAGGGCTGTACCAACACCTTTGCCACCAAGATTGAAAATGGCCTGGTTTACCTGGCACTGTCCGCCAGCGAAGCAGCCGCCTGACCCAACGAGAGGAAGATACCATGCAGGTGAATGACATAATGAGCCGGTCGGTAAAGACCGTCACCCCGGCAACATCACTGGCCGAAGTTGTTTCCCTGATGTGCCTGTATCGTTACAGCGGCCTGCCGGTGGTGGATAACGGAAAGCTGGTCGGCATCGTTGCCGAGAAGGATATCCTGTACCGGCTGTTGCCCAACGTCGGTGAATTCATGGACAACATGACGGCGATTGACTTTAACGCGCTCATGAAAGAGTACGGTGCCGTCATCAGGCTGCAGGTTGCCGACCTGATGACAACCGGCGTAATCAGTGTCACACCCGATATGCATATCCTCAAGGCCGCGTCCGTTATGGCCGGCCGGCGCTTCCGACGCATACCGGTGACGGAGGGCGGTGTGCTGGTCGGCATGCTGAGCCTGGGTGATGTGCACAAGGCCATTTTTCACGCCAATATATCGGAGAACCTGTCTGCGGCGTAATTTAAAACGTGTAGGAGCGCCTTGCAGGCGCGATTCTTTATAACCCTT
>CBEULV010000278.1:0-1702 GCA_965544015.1 uncultured Gammaproteobacteria bacterium
CAGTCGGCCGTCTTGATGACATCCAGGTTGTGTTCAATCACGATAATGGTATTGCCATGATCGCGTAGCCGGTGCAGCACGGTCAGCAATTGCGCGATGTCGTGAAAGTGCAGCCCGGTTGTCGGTTCATCAAGGATATAAAGTGTCTTGCCGGTATCACGCTTCGAGAGTTCACGCGCCAGCTTGATGCGCTGTGCTTCACCGCCGGACAGGGTTGTCGCGTTCTGCCCCAGCTTGAGATAGGAGAGACCGACATCCATCAATGTTTGCAGCTTGCGGGCAATCGTCGGTATCGGGCTGAAGAAGGGCTGCGCATCCTCGACTGTCATTTCCAGCACTTCGTGGATGCTCTTGCCCTTGTAGCGGACTTCCAGTGTTTCCCGGTTATAACGTTTGCTTTTGCAGACATCGCAGGGCACATAGATGTCCGGCAGGAAATGCATCTCGACCTTGATGAGACCATCGCCCTGGCAGGCCTCGCAACGGCCACCCTTGACGTTAAAGCTGAAACGCCCGGGTTTGTAGCCGCGTGCGCGCGCCTCCTGGGTGGCGGCAAATAATTCCCGTATTGGCGTGAACAGGCCGGTATAGGTGGCCGGGTTGGAGCGCGGGGTGCGGCCGATCGGGCTCTGGTCAATATCAACGATCTTGTCGAAGTTCTCCAGTCCTTCAACGGCATCGCAGGGCGCGCCATGTGCGGATGCCTTGTTGAGCACCTGCGCCGCACGCCGGTAGAGCGTGTCGTTGATGAGCGTGGATTTACCGGAACCGGAGACGCCGGTGATGCAGGTCATCAGGCCCACCGGGATGCTGGCCGTGACCGACTTCAGGTTGTTGCCGGTTGCACCGCGGATGGTCAACATCCGGTCCGGGTCATGATTGCAGATGTGTTCGGGTATGGCGATCAATTCACGCCCGGAAAGATAGCGGCCGGTGAGCGAGTTTTTATCATTAATAATATCTTCCGGCGTTCCCTGCGAGACAATCCGTCCGCCGTGTATGCCGGCGCCGGGGCCCACATCAACAACATGGTCGCCGGCACGAATCGCCTCTTCATCATGCTCAATGACGATGACGGTATTACCCAGGTCACGCAGGTGCGTGAGTGTATTCAGCAGACGCTGGTTGTCACGCTGATGCAGGCCGATGGATGGTTCATCCAGTACATACATGACGCCGACCAGTCCTGCGCCGATCTGGCTTGCAAGCCTGATGCGCTGGGCCTCGCCACCGGAGAGTGTTTCTGCGCTGCGCTCCAGTGACAGGTAATCGAGGCCAACGTTGACGAGGAACGAAAGCCGCTGGTTGATTTCCTTCATGATCTTTTCAGCAATTTCACCACGGCGGCCCTTGAGATGCAGTTCCGCAAACAGTTCCCGGCTGGAGCCGACTGGCAGTTCCGTCATCTCGGGCAGGGTTCTGCCGCTGACCGTGACATGCCGGGCTGCTTCGTTGAGGCGTGCGCCGTTGCAGTCCGGGCAGGTCTGGTTGCTGAGATAGCGTGCCAGTTCCTCGCGCACCGTGGAAGACTCTGTTTCCCGGTAGCGGCGTTTCATGTTCGAGATGATGCCTTCAAAGGTGTGCTTGCGTACCACCTTGCCGCGGCGCTCATTCAGATAGCTGAAACTGATTATTTCCTTGCCGCTGCCATGCAGGATGATGTCCTGGATGTCCTCTGGAAGTTCCTCGAAGGGTGTCTCGG
>CBEULV010000279.1:0-1699 GCA_965544015.1 uncultured Gammaproteobacteria bacterium
CGGCAACAGATAGGCTGTAACCTTAGGCCGCCGCGCCACATCCTTACTCTACCGGTTCCGGAAGTTCACCAGGATAATCTGCAAGTTACGGCTTAAAGGTCGCATTCCGGCCAGAACTTGTCATTCACTATATTCCAGTAAACGTCCGCTAATACAGTCGAAATCGGGAATTAAGAAGAAAATTCAGTTCCTTACTCCAGGTAGGCCTGGCTAGCCGAAACGATTCGTCATTACGGATCGTATCCCAGCACCGACGCCAGCCAGCGCTCCACTTCGCTGACCTCTATTCCCTTGCGCCTGGCGTAGTCCTCGACCTGGTCACGGCCGATCTTGCCGGTACCGAAGTAGCGTGCCTCGGGGTGGGCGAAGTACAGACCGGAAATCGAGGCGGTCGGCAGCATGGCATAGTTTTCAGTAAGGGTGATACCGGCGTTGTTAACCGGATCGATCAGCTCCCACAGGGTGTTTTTCTCGGTGTGGTCCGGGCAGGCTGGATAGCCGGGCGCCGGGCGGATGCCGCGATATTTTTCCCTGACGAGTTCCTCGTTGGACAGGCTTTCCGTGTCTGCATACCCCCAGAATTCCCTGCGCACACGTTCGTGCATACGCTCGGCAAAGGCCTCGGCCAACCGGTCAGCGAGCGCCTTTAACAGGATGCTGTTGTAGTCGTCGTGGTCGGCCTCGAACTCGGCGACCTTTTTTTCGATGCCGATACCTGCGGTGACGGCAAACGTGCCGAGGTAATCCGCCACGCCGCTGTCCCTTGGTGCGATGTAGTCAGCCAGCGCCAGGTTAGGGGCATTGTTGCGACGGCTGATCTGTTGGCGCAGGGTATGTAGTACTGCCTTTACTTCGTTGCGCGACTCGTCCGTGTACAGTTCGATATCGTCGGTGTTGACCGTATTGGCGGGGAACAGGCCGATGACGGCACGTGCCTGCAGCCATTTCTCGCTGATGATTTTCTCCAGCATGGCGTTGGCGTCGTTGTACAGCTGTGTCGCCTCTTTCCCAATGGTCGGATCGTCGAGAATTTTCGGGAATTTTCCGGCCAGTTCCCAGGCCTTGAAGAACGGGCTCCAGTCGATGTAATCCACCAGTTCGGCCAGCGGATAATCGTCGAACAGTTTGAGGCCGGTAAATGTCGGCTTGGTCGCCTGGTAGTGGCCCCAGTCGGTTGCGAACCTGTTGGCGCGCGCCACATTGAGGCTGCTGAGCCTGCGCTCCCGCTGTTGTTCGGCTCGCTGCTCGCGCAGGCGCTGGTATTTGTCCTTGATCTCTGTGATGTAGGCCTTGCGCCTGTCTTCGCTCAACAGGGTGCTGGCGACACCGACAGCGCGCGAGGCATCGGCGACATACACCACTGCCCCCCGGTACTGCGGGTCGATCTTCACCGAGGTGTGTATTTGCGAGGTGGTCGCGCCGCCGATCAGCAGCGGCAGTTCGAAGCCCTGCCGCTCCATCTCTTTGCCGATATGGACCATCTCGTCCAGTGATGGCGTGATCAGGCCGGACAGACCAATGATGTCGACGTTCTTCTCTTTTGCGGTCTTGAGGATGGTTTCCGCCGGCACCATGACACCGAGGTCGATCACCTCGTAGCTGTTGCACTGCAGTACCACGCCGACGATATTCTTGCCGATGTCGTGCACGTCACCTTTCACCGTTGCCATCAGGATAGTGCCGTTGCTCTGCATTTTGT
>CBEULV010000280.1:0-1679 GCA_965544015.1 uncultured Gammaproteobacteria bacterium
GCAAGCTGAGCCCGGAAGACGTACAACTGTATTACCAGATCGGTCTGATCGGACGGCGCGATCTGTCGCTGTCGCCCGAGCCGCGCGGCGGTTTTGAAATGGTCATGCTGCGCATGCTGGCGTTTCGTCCGGCCACAGCCGGGCAGGCTGTTGGCAAGCCACGCCAGGCTGGCGCGCCGACAAGGCCGGCAGCCGGTAAGCCGCCGGTCATACAGGCAAAGGCTGATCCTGCAAGCCCGCCAGCCGGTAATTCGCCGGACACGCAGCAACAGGCGAATCCGCCAGGCCAGGTGGCGCCGCGGGTCGAGACTGAAAGCGTGGAGTGGTCAACGATTATTGGCCGTCTCAATCTCACGGGCATGGTGCGGGAGATGGCGCTGAACTGCGCGTTTCACGGGCTGGAAGGCGATAAGGTACGGTTGTCGATGGAGCATGTCCATGCGCGCCTGCACAGTACGGCGCGCATGAAACAGCTGGAAGCTGCGCTGTGCGAGCATTTCGGACGTGCCGTTACCGTCAAGTTGGCGCATGAACGTCAACTCGAGAAGGAAACCCCGGCGCGTCGCCAGTCACGCGAACAGCAGGAGCGCCAGCAACGCGCGGTTGCGTCAATCGCTGGTGATGTCAATATCAAGGCTATCCAGGAAACGTTTGGCGCAACGGTCAACGAAGAGTCGATTCGACCCAGGGACTGACATGCAGCATGTGCAGGCATGCTGCCCACTACATTGAAAGACAGAGGTGACGATTATGAAAGGTGGATTGGGAAACCTGATGAAGCAGGCGCAGGAGATGCAGGCCAGTATGCAGCGTGCGCAGGAGGAGCTGGCCAGCCTCGAGGTGACCGGTGAATCCGGAGGTGGGCTGGTCAAGGTGACCATGACCGGTCGCCACGAGGTGCGTCGCATCAGTATCGATGACAGCCTGGTCGAAGATGACAAGGATATGCTGGAAGACCTCGTTGCGGCGGCCGTCAATGATGCCGTGCACAAGATCGAGTCCACCACCAAGGAGCGCATGACCGGGTTGACTGCAGGCATGAACCTGCCGCCCGGCATGAAACTGCCGTTCTGATCCGGCGCATATGTCCACCTCGCGCCTGATCGGGCAGCTGATTGAGAACCTGCGTTGCCTGCCGGGCGTCGGTCCGAAGTCGGCGCAGCGCATGGCATTTCATTTGCTGGAACACAACCGTGACGGTGCCCGCCAGCTGGCCGAGGCGCTGCGCCTGTCCATGGACCGGGTCGGCAATTGCAGTGAATGCCGCACCCTCAGCGAGGAAACAGTGTGTACCCTGTGTGCCAGCGAGCGGCGCGACAGAAGTCTGCTGTGCGTGGTCGAGACGCCTGCCGACGTACAGGCGCTGGAACAGTCGACCGGTTACCAGGGGCGCTATTTCGTGCTCATGGGGCACCTGTCGCCGCTGGACGGGATTGGTCCGGAGCAACTCGGGCTGGAACTGCTGGAAACCCGCCTGGCCAGTGGCGAGGTGAAGGAATTGATCCTGGCCACCAATCCCACCGTGGAAGGCGAGGCCACGGCGCACTTCATCAGTGAGCTGGCGCACGCGCACCGTGTGCGTTCGACGCGTATCGCACACGGTGTGCCGATGGGGGGAGAACTGGAATATATTGATGGCGGGACATTGTCGCATGCGTTTGCCGGTCGCCAGGAAGTCT
>CBEULV010000281.1:0-1675 GCA_965544015.1 uncultured Gammaproteobacteria bacterium
GGATGGAGTCGATCTTGTGATCGATAAAGTGCTTGCGGCCGCGCACATCACGGGTAAAGCCACGTACCCGGTAGTCCATGATGACAATATCCGATTCAAAACTGTGGATCAGGTAGTTCAGGGCCTTCAGCGGCGAAACGCGCCCACAGGTCGACACATCGATATCCGCGCGGAAGGTACTGATACCGTTATCCGGGTGGCTCTCCGGGTAGGTATGCACCGTAATATGGCTCTTGTCGAGATGCGAAACGACCGCCTCGGGCAACGGGCCGGGTGCCTCGGTATTGGAAAGCTGCTCTGAAGTGACCGGCTCTTCCGAGATCAGCATGGTGACGCTCGCGCCCTGCGGATCATAATCCTGGCGCGCCGTATTCAGGGTCGTGGCGCCGATGATCTCCGCCACATCACCAAGGATGTCGGTCAGCCGGTCCGCATTATAGGCCTCGTCAATATACTTGATGTATTCCTGGCGTTGCCTGCGGGTGTGCGCATAACAGATATCGTAAATATTGAAGCTGAGCGTCTTGGTCAGGTTGTTAAACCCGTGCAGCTTCAGTTTTCGCATCGGCAGTTCTCCCGTCTTCAGGAGGAGACGATCGGCGGATGGAATATCACCTGGACCACGGTGCCTTCCGGGTCACGGCAGTAAAAACTGCGCGCGCCGTCACGGTGCGTCCTGGGCGACGCCACCATGACAACATCGTGGCTGCCCAGAAACTCAAACCATGCATCGACCTGGTCAGGGCTGGCGACGAAGAAACCGATATGGTCAAGCCGCTGGCCTGCTGTTGCCGGCGCACCGTCAGGCGATCGGTGCAGGGCAAGGTTGTCATTACCGGATGTCAGGTAGACATTGTCCGGGTCCGGGCGCCATTCGACGCGCATGCCCAGCAGCCCGACATAGAACTGTTCGCAGACGCCAACATCCTGCACGTTCAGCGCCACGTGGCGCATGCCCAGCGTCGCCGCAGGCCGCTCCATCAGTCAGCACCCTGCGTGGCAAGCACCTCGAAATCGTGTGTGATCTCGGCGGTCTTGCCCAGCATGATCGATGCCGAGCAGTATTTCTCCGCCGACAGCTCGACCGCACGCGCCACCTGCTTTTCCGACAGGCCGTCGCCGCTTATCTTGAAGTGCGCATGAATGCGGGTAAACACCTTTGGCTCGGTTGTGGCGCGCTCCGCCTCCAGTTCCACCACGCAGTCCGTGACCGGCTGGCGCGCCTTCCTGAGGATATGCACCACATCAAAGGCGGTACAGCCGCCCATACCCAGTAACAGCATTTCCATCGGCCTAACACCCAGGTCGCGCCCACCACTTTCCGGTGGTCCGTCCATCACCACCGCGTGGCCGCTGCCGGATTCACCCAGAAAGGTGACCGCCTCCACCCATTTCACCCGCGCCTTCATATGCTGAACACCTGATGCTGAAAAATGTGAAGCCTATCACAGTTCCTGGCGACCGAATTATCGTGGATTTTACCCGGGGAAGCCCTGATTAGTTGAAACATCCTTAGTCATTGCAAGGGCAGCGCGGCAATCTCATAACAGGGGGTCAGTCACTTGTAGATTGCCTAAAGCCAGCCGGCTTCATCCCGATATAGTGTCTATGCAAACACTATCATACCCCTTAAAAGACTACGAAACCCGGATCACCGGGGCGGCCAATCCCTGCG
>CBEULV010000282.1:0-1666 GCA_965544015.1 uncultured Gammaproteobacteria bacterium
GCAGGCGGCACGCGCTGCACTGCGCTCACTGGAGGGTGCATTCTCCGCACAGGTGCATACCTTGACCGAGGCACTCACGCGGGCACGCATGTACGTGGAAGCCGCCATCGATTTTCCCGAGGAAGAAATCGATTTCCTTTCCGACGACGCCCTGAAACAAATGCTGGCTGGACTACGGGCCGATTTCGGTGCATTGCATGCACGCATCAACCAGGGTCTGCTGTTGCGCGATGGCATGACGCTGGTGATCGCCGGGCGACCCAACGCCGGCAAGTCCAGCCTGCTGAACGCGCTGTCCGGTCGTGACAGCGCCATCGTGACCGAGATACCGGGCACCACGCGTGACGTGCTGCGCGAGCACATCCAGCTGGACGGTTTGCCGCTGCACGTCATCGATACCGCCGGACTGCATGACAGCACGGACCCGGTGGAACGGGCCGGTATGGAGCGCGCGCGCCAGGCTATCCAGGCGGCCGATCGCATCCTGCTGCTGGTCGATGACAGCGTCGGGTGGGGTGCCGCCGAGGATGCCATCCTGCACTCTTTGCCCGATGCCGTGCCGTCGGTGCGCATCTTCAACAAAATCGATCTGAGCGGTCGACCGGCCGGGCCGCTGTCGCTGGACGGTGAGCCGGCGTTGGCCATCTCGGCGAAATCCGGTGATGGTATGGAACAGTTGCGTGACTTCCTGAAACGGGATGTTGGCTATGCAGATTGCAACGAGGGAAGTTTCAGTGCCCGCCGCCGCCACCGGGTGGCGCTGGAGCGCGCCCGTGACCATGTCGAGCGCGGCGTGGCACAGCTTGAGACGAGCCAGGCCGGCGAGTTGCTGGCCGAGGAATTGCGCCTGGCGCAGCTGGCGCTCGGCGAGATCACCGGCGAGGTCAGCAGCGATGACCTGCTCGGGCGCATCTTCAGCAGTTTCTGTATCGGGAAATAAATCCAATTCCTGGGAAATCCAGTCTCATCCAGAGACCCCACAAAACATCACACTAATCAGACTATTGTTAGTCCGGCGGTGTCTTATTTTTCCCATTACATCCTAATGCTATGCCAGTCTGAGCAGGCAGCTTATACGTAACCAGTGCTGAAGCATCTTCTCCTTTGATTCGATTCTCGCCATAACCCGAACGACAAAACCGCAAAGCCGGGGTTGTCAGCGGTCTGGCCATGCCGGTAGAGGGTCCAGCCCCCCTATTTCTATTTGGAGATGATTGAATTTCTTTAAATTTATATAGTTTAGAGCTAGACTCTGAATTCAATGCGTAAGAAAAAATCAAAATCTACTGAAGTAATTGGGCCCTTTCGAATCAAGGAAGCAGCACACCTCTCCGGATTGACGGTATACATGGTCGATTACCTTTGCCGTAATGGCATTGTCAAACCAACCGGATGCAATAAGCGTGGCCGTGGCCGCGTACGTGAATATATGTTTTCAGATATCCTGATTCTCCGAGTTGTTTCGGAGTTGTTATCAAAAGGCATATCAGTATTGGGCCTTAAAAAGGCTTTTGCAGCCTTACAGAAGCGCGGTGGATCTGCTGACGAAATCCTCAAGAAGAAGTATCTGGCTACCGATGGCAAGAATGTCTATTTTGAGAGCAAGGGCGTACTAGAATTACTTTCTACAGGCCAACTTGCATTTGCCTTTGTGCTTGAGTTAGAA
>CBEULV010000283.1:0-1598 GCA_965544015.1 uncultured Gammaproteobacteria bacterium
TTTTATGGAACGCTTAAAAACCACACTGGAGCGTGGTGTGCGTCTGATCCAGGTGCGCGAGAAGGATATGACACAACAACAGCTGCACACATTCACACGTGACGTAGTAACACTGGCGCACCAGCACGGCGCACAGGTCCTGGTAAACGGCAACGACCGACTGGCAGCGGAGACCGGTGCCGACGGAGTTCACCTGCAGACCAGCCAGTTCATGCAACTGGACAGCAGGCCGGATACCGGCCTGTGGGCCGCATCCTGTCACAATCACGAGGAACTGCTGCGCGCAGCAGAACTGGAGGCTGATTTTGCCGTGCTCTCGCCAGTACTGCCGACACAGAGTCATCCCGGCGCTCCAACCCTGGGCTGGGAACGGTTCGCGGAACTATGCAAAGATCTACCGATGCCAGTGTTTGCACTGGGTGGAATGAAGCTCGATCTGCTGGATACTGCCATGGCACACAATGCGCACGGCATCGCCCTGCTGAGTGGAATCTGGTAACCACCCACATTACGCCCTCACCACCCCATGGTTAACGAAACAGAATTATCCCCGCCAGATGCGCTGTTGCTGATGGGCAGACACTGCCCGTATTGCCCGACCGTGCTACAGGGCCTGCAGGCACTCAAGGCTGCAGGAGAAATCGGCACACTGGAAACCATCGTCATCGAAGACAACCCGGAACTCGCCGCCGAACTGGGTGTGCGTTCCGTACCCTGGGTACGCATCGGTCCGTATGAACTGGCCGGACTTCGCTCGGAACAGGAACTGAGAGAATGGGCGGAGAAGGCCGGAACCGAGGCCGGCATGGCGAACTACCTTGATGAGTTGCTGTCGAGTGGTGGCCTTAAAAAGGGCATGGCACTGGTTCACAGTGACCCGCGGGCAATGCAGGCCCTGTTGTCTTTATTTGGCAACCCGGATACCCAGCTCAACACCCGCATCGGCATCAGCGCCATCATGGAAGACCTCGAGGGAAGCGAACAGTTGCAGGGTGTTATCGAGCAACTGGGTAAACTGACAAAACATGCCGAGGCAAGCATTCGTGGTGACGCCTGTTATTACCTGGCACTGTCCGGGAGCAACAAGGCCGCCGGCCTTATCAAGCCACTGCTAGCGGACCCCGACGCCAGTGTCAGGGAGATTGCCCGGGAAAGTCTGCAATAACCAAGGGTACTGCGGTAGTCATGCACTATGCATTGGCAATCGATGCATTGCGAATGCATGCATCCATGCTGCGTGAGACGGAATTCCTGTAAATCTACATCACAAATTGCAGAAACAGATCGTATTCGCAATCCTTGTCATGACAAATCATCGTAATCAAGAAAGACCACTGCAATGCACGAATGGCGGTGGCTGGTTTTTTCGCGGAACAAGTTCCGCTCCTACAGGTGTATCTGATTATCGCAGGAGCGCGGCTCGGCAGCGGGAACCCTTTCGCGGAACAAGTTCCGCTCCTACGGTCCCCAATTGCCGCACTGCAAAAAAAAACCCCTGCTGTCTAATGACAGCAGGGGTTCGTATTAAAAGCCTGGCAGTGACCTACTTTCACATGGGGAAACCCCACACTATCATCGGCGCTAAGCAGTTTCACTTC
>CBEULV010000284.1:0-1588 GCA_965544015.1 uncultured Gammaproteobacteria bacterium
CCCCGGCGCCTTCAATCCACCACCCAAAGTGGACTCCGCCTTTGTACGCCTGGACCCGTACGCACAGCCCCCGATCAGCGTCGATGACGAGTCCGTGTTTGCGGCACTGGTACGGCAGGCATTTGCCCAGCGACGCAAGACACTGCGCAACACTCTGCGCGAGATGCTGGATACCAATGAGATTAAAGAGGCGGGTGTCGATCCGACAGCACGCGCGGAAACCCTGTCGCTAAACGCATTCGCCGCGCTGGCCAACCGGGCAGCACGGCGAAGTTAAATAAAGGGGTCAGAGTACTTGAAAACCCTCTTTCAAGTACTCTGACCCCTTGATTCCTTTACCAGGGCATCTGGACTGACAGGTGCACACCGTGGTCACTCTTGACAGGGTTGTCGGCGTGACTGACATACAGTGCATTCTGTTCGCGGGACGGTGACTTGAAGGTCATGTGCAGCCCGGCACCGTTATTGCCAACCGCGGCCAGCTTCAGGTCGCCATCCATTAACTCGGAAAAGCCCGCCTTGCTGAACAGGGTTTCGGCTGCCGTTGCGCCGGTAGACATGAATACGCCCAGGCTCACGATCAGTGCCAGCAGAAACAGAGCATCCGGCTTACGGTTGGAGTATCTGGTCTTCATGTTGACTGCCCCTTGTTCTGGTTAGTGCCCTGGCGCCCGTCCGGCGTGACCCCCAGCGTTTGTGTTGACCCTATCATCGGAAATTGCGGGCACCAATACTGGGACGCAAGTCACATTTCCGACAAATGCCTGCACCGGGCCGGTTCGGCGCAAACCGGGGGGCAGGCAGATATTTTTTCATACATTACATATAGTTACTATGGAACCCCTTATCAAGCCATGTGCTGCGCCGGGCAAGGGCCGCGCGGATACCGATATATATAGAGTAAGGACCTGCTCATGGCCATGCCGGCCGGGGCAGTCGATTTTTTGTCACGCACTCCGGGGGAAGGTATGCTATTCATGAAACCAGAGAATATGAGCAATGAGCAGCGAAAATCCGCACAACATCACCGTTGAAGTAGAAACCAGCTACATTGAAGGCCAGTCAGAGCCGGATAATGAGCGCTACGTGTTTTCCTACACCATCACCATCCGCAACGAAGGCGCTGCCCCGGCACAACTGATCTCGCGCCACTGGCTCATTACCGACGCCAATGGCCATACCCAGGAAGTCCGCGGAGAAGGCGTAGTGGGCGAACAGCCAAACCTGAAACCGGGAGAGAATTTCCAGTACACCAGCGGCACCATGATCGCCACCCCGGTCGGCAGCATGCGTGGTGAATACCAGATGGTGGACGAGAACGGTGATGAATTCGACGCAGTGATCCCCGCCTTCACACTCGCCATTCCGCGCACCCTGCACTGAGTCCGCATACAGGCTAGTCCAGCATGGCCGTCTACGCCATCGGCGATATCCAGGGCTGTTACGACGAACTGCAAGCACTGCTGACCCGGCTTGATTTCAACCCGGCACAGGATCGCCTGTGGTTTGTCGGCGACCTCGTTAACCGCGGCCCCAAGTCGCTGGAAACGCTACGCTACGTGCGCGAACTGGGCGATGCCGCCATCAC
>CBEULV010000285.1:0-1549 GCA_965544015.1 uncultured Gammaproteobacteria bacterium
GAGCGGATGCCGATTTTTCGGATCCGGTTATTGTAGGTATCCGCCACCCATAGCATTTTCTGCATCTTGTCGGACTTGATATCCAGCGGGTACTGCAAGCGCGCCGCCTGGCCCTTGCCGTCCTGATCCCCGCTGGAATACAGGCCATCCCCAATCAGTGTCGTGACAAACCCGCTGTCCGGGTCGACGCAACGTACTGCGGATGTCGTCGCATCCACCACGTATAGATGGCCGCCACACACCGTCATCCCGCCGGGCTGCGCGAAACACGCCTTGCCCGGGTGACCATCCGCCAGCCCCTCCCGGCCCGAGCCGGAAAATTTTTCCAGCGTATTCATGATCAGCGACAGGCACCAGATCTGGTGCAAACCAGTCATCGAAATAAACAGGCGACCCGCGTGATAGGCGACATCTGCGGGGGAATGCAATGACGTCTGCGCAGGCGTCGCCCCGGACCCGGCATCCCGGTCAGCAGGTTTGCCGTTACCCGCCAGCGTGACCACTTCGTCAGTACGCAGGTTGATACGTCGCAGCGCATGGTTCCCGGTATCGGCAACAAACAGGAACTCATCGCTGATCGCCATTCCCTGCGGATTGCTGAACGCCGCAGACACCCCCTCGCCATCAATGAAACCCTCACCTTCCCCACCGTACTGACGCAGCACATGACCGTCTCGAGAGGCAACCAGAATACGGTGATGGCCCGTATCGGACAGGTAAATCCTGTCGCGCGCCACCACTAGCCGCCCCGGGAAACGCAGTGCCGCAGGTGGTTCGCTAACAGGTTTCAGCTCAAAAGGCTGCATATCCGTCACATGCAAGTCGCCACGCAGCCTCAGCTGATGAGCGATAACCTGTTCGAACTGCGACAGATTACCCGTATTCGACATTGATCCCACGATGTTACCGTCGCAGTCAACAAGTACACGTGAAGGCATGGCACTGACGTCATACAACCGGCACAGGGCATGTCCCGGATCGTGTATCACCGGAAACTTCAAGTCGTAACGGTTGATCGCCTTGTGCACGTGCGTACGCCGCTTTTCCGCCGGAAACGCCGGCGCATGCACACACAGGATAACCAGGTCATCCCGGAAGCGGTTGCCGAGTTGCTGTAACTCGTCCAGTGATTGCAGGTACCCGGCCGAACTGAAGGTGCCCATATCCAGCAGCACAACCCTGCCACGCAGCGCAGACAGCGCCACCGGCCGGTCAACATTGAACCACTCAAGCCCGCCGGGAAACTCCGGCGCATGACCTTTTGCCCCTGTCATGGCTAATCTCCTGCACTTTCCCTGCCCCGGCCCCCTGTCGAATCAGGAAAGCACAGACAAGCACAGTCTGCCAGCCACAACCCTCAATACTCAGACGCATGTCTCAATTTATCTGACCGGCGGTCCGTCACAACCGACGGCCGGCAACCCGGCAATACTGCCGAGCGCGGACAGAAGCACTCAGTGCGAGAGGTTTTCCTTGATCAGTCCGTGCCGGATCGCAAAGCGGGTCAGTTCGACATCGTTGAGTACACCCAGCTTGTCGAACAGGCGAT
>CBEULV010000286.1:0-1532 GCA_965544015.1 uncultured Gammaproteobacteria bacterium
GCCAGTCCCGTCTGAACGACATGCTGGACAGCGGTGGTGGCAGTGTGGCGCCCAGCCTGCTGTCCACGGACGGCGGTAGCACCGTCATCGGTGGCGGCGCCTGCGGTGCCGGCTGCTTCGAGATTACCGCCACGACCACGTTCACGGAAACCGCTGTGCTGGCCGGCGGTGGCACCACGCTGATCTTCCTGACCGCCACCGGCAGCTACGAGTTCCTCATCGACTATAGTCCGGACTCGGATGTTGCAGCGGGAACCGGCTTCGCCGACGGTACTGAGGTGATAACAGGCAATGTGAGCTGCGGCGTAGTGTGCGGTAGCTTCATCGCCGGTGTCGGCGGCTCGACCTTCTTCACCAACACGGTTGACTTCTATGATACTGCCTTTATCCAGACCGATCCGGACAGCAACGCGCCGTTGGATGACACCACCTTCGACACGCTGATCTCAATACTCGGTAGCGAGGCGTTTATCGACATCGGTGGTCCCATAGGGGTCGATGATCTGTACACTGTGTTGGATGCTGATCTGAGACTCAAGGCCGATGCCAACACCGAGTTCAGTGCTGCTCCTGTACCGGAACCGGCCAGCCTGGCGCTGGTGGGCCTGGGCCTGTTCGGCATGGCCGGCCTGAGAAGGCGCCGGCGCGGCTAAGACAACCAAGCTGAAGCATGGCAATCTGAGCCCCATGCTTGCATTAATAAAAAAGGGCCTGTTCTGCAGGCCCTTTTTTTTCAGCCCGGCGGCAGCACTGCGGATGAATGACCAGTTAGCGTCTATACTAAAAACAGGTATACATGCAACAGACATTCAACTGCATACAGGAATCAAGGCCCTGATCTGGAAACAACAAATTTCAAGTAACATCGGGTACTAAAGGAGAACATTATGAATATCAGGCAAAGGATAACTGCGCTGGCAGTTCTTGCAACTTCACTGGCAGCCCCTGGCATTGCTATGGCGGGAGTGGTCGATGCCGAGGTCAAGTTCGACCCCACTGCCAGCGGCAACTTCACCATCCTGGACATTAATGAATTTGACTGGCAATCATCCGGCGATGTGGTGATCGAGGACCAGTTGCCTGCACCAGCCGTGGCCAATGGCGCAGATGTCAATACCTTCTCGGCATGGGCGGCCAACGCCGTTGTCGGTGATGTAGTGGTTATGAGTGCCCATTTCCATGCCCGGCTGAACGACTTCCTTGACAGTGGTGGCGACAGTGTCGCACCGAACACCCTGTCAAGGGACGGCATAAGCTGCCTGGCCGGAGCCAATTGTTTCGAGGTTACAGCTGCTGCAAGCTTGCTGGAAACAGCCACTCTGCTGGCTCCGGGCACCATCCTGATCACCAGTGCAACCGGGAGTTATGCCTTGTTCCTGGACACACCGAATTCGGATGTGGCCACGGGCGCCGGATTCAGGGACGGCGCCCTTGTCCTTACCGGCGATGTCGGCTTTGAGTTTGTCGTCGGCACGTTCTTGCAGGGAATCGGGGGTAACAGCTTTTTTGAAAACACCATAGCGACCCAGAAC
>CBEULV010000287.1:0-1523 GCA_965544015.1 uncultured Gammaproteobacteria bacterium
CCACCCCAACCACCGCCGGGATAGCCGCCATAGCCATAGCCCGGGTAACCGCCCCACGGGCCACCCCCGTAACCGGGGCCATCAAACCAGTCAAACGGCCCCCCAGAAAGCACTCGCACTACCGGCACCAACAGTCGCCGCACCGGCAATGACAATAGAAGCAATAAGCCTCGATACCTTGTTCATGTCATAACCTCCAAATTTTCTCTCGTAACAAAAATCAGACCTTCCCAGTTTGTAAATCTGGTGTAGCAATTATATGACATGACCAGCCTGGCAGTTCCCGTGACAGGAAAGTTGCGGGCGGGTTTTTCGCAATTAATTGATGCAGATCAATTCTGCAGACAGCAGGGGAACCAACCCGACAGGATCACGCACCCATGCAGAGTCGCCGTAAACCGGAAGACGCGGACACTCCATCATGGCCAGAGGGAAGGGCGGTGTGTTGATCACCAACCCACACGACAATGTCGCGCAACACCACCTGTGCCTGCAGGTCGCGCAACAGCATGTGGTAGCCGTCCGGATATAACACCGTATGCCAGGCCGGCGCATCGAAGCCCATGTCAGGGATCGGCATGTGACAGAACGCCGCCGGCGGAATGATTTCATCATGCTCGCCATAGAGCAGCAGGACCGGCGGCGTGAGCCCGGTACTGTTGCTGAATGCAGCGGTCATCAGGTTGGTTATCCCGTATAGCGCATCGATGCGTGTTGCCTTGATCACCAGCGGATCACGCGCGAGTGCTCGCAGCATCTCGATATTGTCAGAAGGCTGGATATCAAGACCCTCGCCGGTGAGGGTCATTGCCGGCAGCAAGTGTGCGGCAATTCGCAGTGAAAGCGCCTGCCACCAGGGCATGGTTTGCCAGCCCCACACGGCCGGCGCAACCAGGATGGTGCCGGCAACACAGTCCGGCCGCGCACCGTTCAAGGCCTCGATCAACACGGCTCCACCCATGCTTTCTCCCAGCACGAACAGCGGCAGATGCGGATACTGTTTGCACAACAGCTTTGCAACGGTGATTGCATCCTGCTGCAGCCTGTCCTGTGCGGGCCAGACACCACGCTGCTCCGTTTTCCCGAAGCCGCGCTGGTCGTAGGCGACGGTTATGATGCCGTGTTCTGAAAAATACGCGCCGGGTTCTTGAAAGGCGTTGCGGTAATCATTGAAACCGTGCAGGGCGAGTATGACAGCCTGTGGCTCACCTGGCGGGGACCAGGTCGACACCGGCAGGCGGTAGCCATCGGCCATGATTGCATCCGATCCGTTCAGTACCGACGCCTGCATTGTATCGTTGTAATGCTGCACGCTTGGCAGTACGCAGGCGGCAAGCCCGACCAGCAACAGGCCTGCAAGCAGAATACGTATCAGTCCGGCATTCATTTTCAGAAACACTTTAAGAGATGGGAACACGACATGACATAGGAAGGCTACCATGAACCGAGTTGCACCTGTGCATTGATCCGGGCTGGATCCCCGCCTGCGCGGGGATGACAAGGAGTAAAGCTCCTGCACCATT
>CBEULV010000288.1:0-1522 GCA_965544015.1 uncultured Gammaproteobacteria bacterium
ATGTATATCAACCCGTATAGCTATCACTGTTGCTGCGCCAGGTCCACCGTCACCTTCGCAAGACCCGCCACCACTCTGGCGAGACGTTCGTAGTCGATCCTGTCCGGCATGTCCGTACTGGCGTGGTAATGCGGGTAGCGGAACAACGCCGTGTCCGTCACCATCACTGCCGCATAACCTTCCTGCCAGAAAGACCAGTGATCCGACCAGTGGATGCCCATCATCCTTCCCGGCGCGGTGATGCCCTCGGAGGGAAAGGCGCTGTGGCGACGGAAGGAGCCGAGGCATTGCCGCACCAGTTTGCGTGATGCGAGGTTGCCCACGAAACCGATGAAATTGCCGGTGTTCGGATATAGCCAGGCATACACCGGGTTGGGAAACTGCTGGCTGCCTTCAGCATCGGAGTAGTAGCCGATGGTTTCCAGGGAGAGCATAGCGGTGATGTTATCGCCGCGCTCGTGCGCCCGGCGGGCATAGCGGTGACTACCCATATCCCAGGTGTAAAAGAAGGGCATCTCTTCATTGACAAAGGCCACAAAGCGCACACTGCGCGCCAGCGGCTTTGCGGCGAGCAGACGCGCGATCTCGAGCAGCGCAGCAACGCCACTGGCGTTATCATTGGCGCCCGGCGAGCCACTGACAGTGTCGTAATGGGCACCGATCAGAACGATTTCCTCCGCCAGTGATGTACCGCCAAGCACCGCTTCCAGGTTACGTACGCTTGTTCCCTGCACCGTATACGCCTGTGAAGATACCGCATAGTCCATGGCCTGGAGGGTCTCTTCGATATAGTCGGCCGTCGCGTCAAGTGTCCCGTCGCGCCACAGGTTGCGCTCACCGATCTCTTCACTCAGCACCACGACGTGTTTTCTGAGGCGATCGGCAAGCCGTGCCTGTTCCGTGGTCAGTGTTGGCAGACCACCGGACCAGGATTTTCCGGGCATGTCTGTCATGTACATGATTACCCCGCCCAGCATGAGCGCCAGGATCAGCGCATACCAGAGGCTTCTGTATTTCCCCCGCCTGCTCCGCATCACACAGGCTGGTCCGCCACGGTATTCACCGCTCAATCATCATGGCTGTAGTAGCCGTGTCGCACACCGCCCAGCAATGTTCGAAAATCATCCCCCGCCGTGCGAACCAGTTGCTCATGGTCACCTGACTCAAAATAGACATTGGCAAGACTGGTCAGCGCCTGGTCGAGGAACGTTTCGACACCGTAAGCGGGGCCAAGCGGCGGGACTGCACCTGCCTCGCAATCGCTGAACAGTTTTGCGAGTTCATCCTCAGTGGCGAGGTGAAAGTCCCGGTTGAGTTCCTTTCGCAGATGCTCTACCTCAACCCAGTTACTGGCCGGGACCACGACCATGGCATAGCCGGCCGCATCCTTAACAATGACTGCCTTGGCGATATGATCTTCACTCACATGAGCGGCCTCTGCTGTTTCATGACTGGATCCCGTGTGCGGATGCGGGACCAGGTCGTACTCAACTGAATATTGTTCAAGAAAACGTTTAACGGT
>CBEULV010000289.1:0-1514 GCA_965544015.1 uncultured Gammaproteobacteria bacterium
AGCTGACCGAGACCGTGGTGAGCGGCTGAATCATGGCTGGTTCCTGGAGCAAGATTTTTCGGTTGGCAAGCCGTGACTATGTTCACGAATGGCTGATGTCGGGCTGCTTCGTACTCGCTCTGGCGGCAGTGCTGGGGCCCATGATGGTGCTGTTCGGGCTTAAGTTCGGGATCGTCGGCGCCATGGCAGATCAGCTGATCGAAGATCCCCTCAACCGAGAGATTCGCCCCGTCGGTAGTGGCTATTACGACCGCACCTGGCTGGAGAGCGTACGCGCGCGGCCGGATGTGGCCTTCCTGGTGCCACGTACCCGCAGCATAGCTGCAACTATCGAACTCAGCAGTCAGCACGCATCACGCATTGTATCGGTTGAGCTGATTCCCTCGGACCACGGTGATCCGCTGCTGCTGCCGAACAGCCCACTGCCCGAGGGCACCACCCGGGTGGTGCTGTCCCAGAGCGCGGCTGAAAAGCTGAACGTCGCGCCTGGCGACACACTGGACGGCAGTCTCGCCCGGCGTTTTCGCGGCCACCAGGAACGCGTGCATCTGCCCTTGAGTGTAGCGGCGATCTCACCGGCAAGGGCATTCTCGCGCGACGGCGCCTTCGTCTCGGTGATGCTGCTTGAGGCGCTGGAGGATTTCCGGGATGGGCGAGCAGTGCCTTCCCTGGGCTGGGAGGGTGAGCCCGCGGATACCAATCGCACCTACCCGGGCTTCCGACTCTATGCGAGCTCCATCTATGACGTGGCGGGCCTGCGCGACGCTTTTGCAAGGCTCAACGTGGAGGTGCACACTCGTAGCGCCGAAATCGAGCTGGTGCAGCGCATGAACCGGAATCTGACGGCCATCTACTGGGCGATCGCCCTGGTCGGCCTGGTGGGATTCTCGCTATCACTGGGGGCGAACCTGTGGGCGAATATCGACCGCAAGCGCAAGGAACTGTCGGTGCTGCGCCTGGTGGGATTCCGCACTGCGGACATCGTCTGGTTTCCCATGGTACAGGCACTGTTCACCGCTGTCCTGGGATGGGCGCTGGCGGTGGCAATATACCTGGCCACAGCTTTGGTCATCAATGACATGCTGGCGGCGCAGCTGGAAACGGGACAACAAGTGTGCCGGTTACTGCCCCGGCACTACGCGATGGCTTTGCTACTGACCTGTACCGCCGCCGCGCTCGCGTCGGGGCTTGCCGGCCTGCGTTCGGCACGCGTCGAACCATCCGAGGGCCTGCGGGACCTGTGACATCAGGCGGTAAACATCAACTTGCTTTGTCAAGTTAAGTATATACGTCGGAGTTTTTGTAGCAGCAGTTCACCAGATCCTGGGTCGGAGAAAATTAACTGCGCTGTTGATGTGTGAGAAACTTTACGGTGCCAGCAACTACTGCTCTGCACCTCTATCTTATGAGGATTCAACCGGTCGACGCAACACAAGCAGTAAATCTATCAGCTGGTTTCGGTGTTTTGAGACTCCGTCATGTGGGCCAAAAACACCCGTTTGATTATTTATAGT
>CBEULV010000290.1:0-1512 GCA_965544015.1 uncultured Gammaproteobacteria bacterium
CTGGCCAACCTGGCTGGCAATCATGGCGTTCTGGTGCCTGACCCGTCTGCCCTACGGAATACAGGTGTGGCTTGGTCGGGCGCTTGGCCGCCTGATGTACAGGCTTGTCCGGTACCGGCGACACATCACGGAAGTAAATATTAAACTCTGCTTTCCGGAGCTGTCGGAACGGGAACATACAAGCCTGGTGAAACGGAACTTCGAATCCATGGGCATTGCCATGTTTGAAATGGGAATGAGCTGGTGGTCGTCTGAACGAAAACTTAAACGACTCGTTCGGGTTGAAGGCATGGAAAACCTGGACAAGGCACTGGCACAGGGCAACGGTGCCGTGCTGTTAAGCGCCCATTTCACCACCATGGAAATCGGTGGCCGCCTGTTATCCATGTTTACGCCCTTCCAGATACTGTACCGGGGACACAAAAATGCAGCGCTGGAATATGTCATCAGCCACGGGCGCAACCAGTTCGGCTGCAAGGCCATACTCAGAGACAACCTGCTCGGCATGCGCCGCAGCCTGAAGCAGAATATCCCGGTCTGGTATGCGCCCGACCAGGACTTCGGTATCGGCAAAGGCACATTCGTCCCCTTCTTCGGCATACCATCAGCAACCATCACGGTCACATCCAAGCTGGCGAAGATGGTGAACTCACCGGTCGTGCCATTCGTGCAAACCCGCTTGCCTGGCTCACAGGGTTACATCCTCAAACTCTACCCGGCGCTGGAGAACTTCCCCGGCGAGTCACCGGAAGTGGACACCCGTCGCATCAATGAATTTCTGGAGGCGCGCATCCGGGAGCAGCCGGAACAGTACCTGTGGGCACACCGCCGCTTCAAGACGCGGCCATCGGGAGAGACTTCTGTTTATGACAGTGAAAGCATGTTCTGATGGAAAATGTCGCACATATCAGACCAGCCGATGTATCGGACAAGGCACTGGTCGTCTGGATCTTGTCCGACGGACTGCCGGGGCATTACAGTCAGAGTCTTGGCATTGTCAATGCTATCGCACGTTTCCATGCAATCGAGGTGCAAACCGTACCTGTCACATTGCGCTATAAGATATTCAGGCCATTAATGCGCGGCCTGACCAACCACGCCGCGCGGCTCTGTCCCGGACTGCTGCGACTGTTCTACCGCTATGATGCACTACCTCCCGGCAAACCGGAGCTGTTGGTCTCGGCCGGCGGCAACACCCTGTATTTCAACGCAGCCTTGCAACAGAAGTTCCCCGGGAGCCGAAACCTGTTCAGCGGAACACTGAAACACTATCACTCGTCACGATATTTCCGGATTTACACAGTAGTGCCGCTGCAATCCTGTCCGAACAATATCGTGCTTGACCTGCCACCGGTCAATATTGGCAAATCGATCACGACAGAGGACACGCAAACAAACTGCTGGTGCCTGCTGATAGGTGGCGAAGGTGCCGGCTACCATTATGGTAAAGCGGACTGGCAACGACTCGCTGACGGGATAAACACCCTTTCTGTGAAGCAACGCATCCAGTGG